>JBGPOW010000329.1:0-4253 GCA_041488235.1 Binatia bacterium | reverse complement strand
CGCACGTCGAGATATATCGCGTCGGAGTGCTGTTGCAGGACGTCGAACGCCTCGGGCGGTGTCGTCTGCGGAATGTCCATGACGCGTTCCCTAGCAGAGCCGACCAGCGACGTCAGCCCTCGCGCGCGGTGAAGAGCCGCAGGTAGTCGTCGTGGGACGCCGGGGGACGCTGCGCGACCGCGAGGTTCTCCTCGGCGTGGGCACGCTGGCGCATGCCGACGAGCGCGGTCGTGACCCCGGGTGTCGAGCGCACGAACTGAATGGAGCGCTGTGCGTCGCTGTCGAGGCCGACCATCGCCTGCGCCAGGATCTCGGGCATGCGGCCGGCGAGCTGGCCTTGCAGCAAGGACGCGCTCGCGACGACCGTCACGCCGAGTGCGTCCGCCGCTTCGACGAGCGAACCGAAGTGATCGCCGACGCGCTGATTGCGCAGCGTGAACGCCTCGGGCATCGCGAGGTTACAGGGCAGCTGGACCCAGCGGAAGTGATGGCTCTTGCCGAGCTCGCGCTCGGCGAGCTCGACGAGGTCGGCGAGCGAGAGGTATTCGCGCTGGTCGGGCGCGACGCGAAAGCCGTTCCACGTCGCGACGCCGTAGGAGCCGATCTTCCCCTGATCGACGGCGCGCTCGAGGACGCGGAACGCGCCGGTCATGCGGGTGAGAAACGTCTCGCGGTCGACGGCGGTGAGCTGGGTCTCGGGGTTGTGCAGGTAGTAGACGTCGATCGTCGCGAGACGGAGGTTGCGCCGGCTGCGCTCGATCTGGTCGACGAGGTAGCGCGGCGCCAGCGAATGTGAGCCGGCGACGAGGTCGGCTTGCGTGAGCAGGCCCGAGCGAACGTACGTCTCTTGGAAGTAGCGGCCGGCGTCGGCCGGGTAGCTGCCGTCGAAGGGCAGGTACCCGCCTTTCGTGCAGACGACGACCTCGTCGCGTTGCAGCTCGCCTTCGGCGATCAACGCCGCGAGCGCCATGCCGACGACGCGCTCGCTGCGCTGGGCGCGGTAGTTGATGGCGGTGTCGACGACGTTGGTGCCGAGCGCGACCGCGGCGACGAGCGCTTGGCCGTAGCCCGCGTCGGTCGCGTCGTCGGGCTCGCCGAGATACGTGCCGATCCCGATCGACGACAGCAGGAGCCCGTTCGCTCCTTGCCGGAAGTGCTCGAGCGGGGTCGTCCCCGCCATGCGCTCACGGAACCGGCGGGTTCCGTCCCGAGTCGCGGCCTCGTCCATGCCCGTCCTCCTTCGCGCAGCGCTCGAGAATGATCGCTATCAGGCGCTCGGGATCGATCGGCTTCTTGTAGAGCACCTTGCCGTCGAGCCCGGCGAGCTTGCTGCGTTTGATCACGTGGTCGCGGTCGTACAGATATCCGGTCATCAGAATCACAGGCAGCTCGGGCCGCCGTTCTTTCAGCTCCATGTAGAGATCGTAGCCGTCCATGTCCGGCATCACGACGTCGCTGACGACGAGGTCGAAGCGATGGGCCGCGATGAGCGTCAGCGCGTCGGCGGCGCACACCGCGAACGCGGTCTCGGCGCCCTCGCACTGCAGCAGCTCCGCCATCGATTGGCAGATCCCGAGGTCGTCGTCGACCACGAGGATCGTAAGGCCGGCGAGCGGTCCGCTGTGCGGCGGCGCCGTCGCGGCGCCCGCGGTGAGTGGCTCGCCGTTCGGCTGAAGCGCCGCGGACGAGCCGCCGGGCCGCGTCGCGGCGGCGCCGCCCGAGCGCCGCGCGTTCTGACCGTCGGCGGCCGCGAGGCGGCTGAGGCGAAGCACGTCCTCGCCGACCGTGGCGCCGCGCGCATCGACGGCGTCGGCGCGGAGATCGGTCATCAACGTGCCGGGGAGATACTGCCGCGTCTCGTACCTGCCCGCGCTCGCCATCTCCTGCACGCGGTTCACGATCCGCTGAATCTTCGCGAGCTCGCGTTGCACCGCCTCGAAGCGCTCGTCCTCGACGACCATCTGCTCGTCGCTCGCGACGCCGCGGACGAAGCTCTCGACGAGCTCGAGCGTGTTGGTGATCACCTCGAGCGGGTTGTTGATCTCGTGCGCCAGGCTGACGGCGATCTCGCCGAGGGTGACGAGCTGGTCGTGGCGGCGGATCTGGCGCAGGTCCTTGGCGAACCCGATCGAGCCCGCCTCGACGCCACGCTCGTCGTAGATGATGCTGCCCGAGATCGCGACCGGAATCTGCTCGCCGCCCTTCGCGGTGAAGATGGTCTCGAAGTTCTTGATCTTCCCGCGCTCCGCCGGCGCGTCGTTGCGCAGCGCCAGCATGACGCGTTTCGCCTCGTCGCGCGTCGGGTAGAGGAGCGTCACCGGTTTGCCGCGAACCTCCGCCGATCGATACCCCAGCGTCTGTCGCGCGCCGTCGTTGTAGTAGACGATCGAGCCCTCGCGGTCGACAGCGACGACGATGTCGGGGGAGCTTTCGATCAGCTTTTCGAAGTAGATGCGCGGGAGCGCCATGAAGCCTTCGAGCCGAGCGTCGGCTGCGCGCTCGTGCCGCCGGGCCGCATCGCGGCTTCTCGGTCGACAGAAAGCATGTTAGGCGGCACGTTCCGTGGGGTCAAGGTTGGGCGGCAGACGGAGAATCCTGGTCGTATTCGCGGTTTGTCTCGTTGCCGGCTGCTATTTCGGCAAGTACGACAAGCTCGCGCGCACGCACGTGCAGCTCCTCCTCGCCATGGCGGCGAAGCTCGACGACGTCACCCGTGAGCAGGGAGGCCCGCCCGCATCGCTCGCCGAGTACCGCTATCCACTCGAGCGCGCCCGCGACTTCGCGCGCATCGTCGGCAGGCGATTCGAGGGACGCCCGTCGCTGGCGGCATTCGGCGCGTTTTGCGACGCGTACGATGGCGTCGTGAAGGCCGCCGAGTCGCTGCGCGGCGCGCCGGACACGAACGGCACCCTCGCACAGGCGTGCGCCGCGCTCGACGACCGCGGCGTCGCGGTGCTGCGCGCGCTCGACGCCGAGGCGCGGTCGTGAGGCTTCACATGCTCGACGACGCGGCCTGGAGCGCGACCAGCCCGGCGGCGTGCTCGAGCTCGGCGAACGATGCCTCGATGTCGCCGATGAAATCGTGAAGGTCCGGGACGAGGTCCCAGTCGCAAATGCAGCCCCAACAGAGGCGGCCGGCGTAGCTGAAAAGTGCGACGCCGAGACCTTGGTTCACGAGCAGGTTCACCATCGGGTAGCACTCCCGGAGCGGCGCGCCGAGGAGGTAGAGCGGGATCTGCGGCCCGGGAACGTTGGTCACGACGAGGTTGAACGGCCGTGAACGAGTCGCGAGCTGGACCGCGAGCGCAAGGAGGGTCGAGCTCGTCCATTCACTGACGGCGGCGAGCACCTCGGCGCCCATCGCCTGCTTCGATTGCTTGAGGCGCGTCGTCGTCGCGCGCACCGCCGCGAGGCGGCGCACGGGATCGCGCTCCGCGACGGGCAGATCCGTCATCCAGAGCGCGATGCGATTGCCGAGCGTGCCGTGCTCGGCGGCGGTACGCAGGCTCACGGGCACGTTGGCGCGGATGTCGAGGATGTCCGGATTGATGCGACGGCGCTCGAGAAAGCGCCGTAGCGCCCCGGCGACGGTCGCCAGCACGACGTCGTTGACGGTGCCGCCGAGGCGATCCTTGACGGCCTTCACGGCGCCGAGCTCCATCATCGTCCAATCGAAGCGGCGGTGCGGCCCGATCGCGCGGTTGAAGGGCGTCGGCGACGCCGGCCAGAACGACGCCCCGAACGTCTCGCCGACGGCACGAATCCCCTCCGTGGCCCGAGCCACCATCGTCATCGGGTGCGTGAAGGCGCAGGGCCGCTCGCCGAGCGCGGCGAGGGGTTCGCTCGCGCGGCGGATCCACTCGTCACGCAGGAGCGCGAAGCGGCTCGGGGCCGGGCGCGGGAGCCATGGAGGCACCTCGGGGATCGCGGCATCGGCCATCGGCGAAAGCAGCACGGCCATGAGATCGGCGCCCGAGATGCCGTCGATCATCGAGTGATGCGATTTGGCGACGAGCGCGAAGCAGTCGTTCGCGAGCCCCTCGACGATCCACATTTCCCACAGTGGCTTCGCCCGGTCGAGCTGCTGCGAGATGATGCGTGCCGCGAGGCGCTTCAACTGGCGCTCGTCCCCGGGACGCGGCAGGCTCGTGTGGCGTACGTGGTAGTGGATGTTGAAGTGGTTGTCGTCGACCCACACGAGGCGCGTGCCGAGTGGCACGGGGGTGAGACGCTGGCGGTAGCGCGGCATCAGG
>JBGPOW010000328.1:0-4257 GCA_041488235.1 Binatia bacterium | reverse complement strand
GTTGACGCCGATCAGGTGGACCGAGCTCTGCGCGAGGCGCGCGCCGAGCACGTACGACGCGACGCCGTCCGCGACCGCGGGCCTGCCGAGGGCGTAGGCGGAGAGGACGATCGCCGCGAAGACCGGCAGGTTCTCCACGCAGTTCATGTGCGCGTGCTGCGCGCGGACGACGAAGCCCGGGTCGTCCGTCGGCCGGCCGCGCGTCCACGAGTCGGCGCGCTTCTGGCCGGCCATGACGAGGCCGGTGCGGTAGAAGACGTACGTCAGCATCAGTGCGAGCGTCCAGGCGGCGAAGAGCAGCAGGGCGGTGATTCCCTTCATGGATCCCTCCTTCTGCAGGCGATGGTTCGCTGCCGATACGGGTTCTTTGCCGCCGACTCAAGGGCGCGGCCTACGTACCGATCGCAGTGACGCCGATGCGCGACGGTGCCGACGGGCGGTGGCGGCTCAACCGGCCTTCTTCGTCTCCGCCATCGTGCCTTGGCGCTCTTCGTCGCGGCATCGCCGATCCCCGACGTACGCGAGCAGCGGCGGCCCGGTCGAGCGGACTCCGAGATGCCAATGCACGTCGTGAGGCGCCGTTCCCCAGGCGCGGACGACGCCGGTATGGATTCCGTGGAGGTGATGCGCCGCGCACACCGCGGTGCGGTTCGTGCGCTCGTTGCCGCCGCCGCGTGAGCGGTACAGCAAATGATGATCGTGGAGGCTGCATCGCGAGCTGCACCCCGGTACGGTGCAGCGCCAACCGTCGCGCGCGAAAATCGGATCGCGGTGCCGCGGCGTCGATTCCCAGTAGGCGATTGCGTGCTGCAGCACTCTTTCGAGTGCGTACCAGCGCGGCATCCCGGGCTCCGCGAATACGTCGAGCGCGTCGCGAAACAGCGCCACCACCGACGCCGGTGCCGTGACGTGAATCTCGACGTCACATAATTCCGCGGCGGCGCGGCGCTGGGTGTCAACTTTTGCCACCGCGTTTTCGAGCGACGAGTGCGCACGGATTTGCGCGATTGCCTCGAATGCAGTCGGTGAATCGAATGCAGTCGGTGAATCGGTTGTCGCGACCGCTATCGATGGTGCGCCCGGTGTTGCGGCGTGGGCCGCCGCGGCGCCTGCTGTCGACGGTGCGAGCGCCGCCGGCGGCTCGACTGCCGGCGTTGTAGGCGCCAACACCATGTCGAGCGGCGGCGGATCGAGCAAGACATGGAGGCCGCAGACGTCGCGTGACTGGAGCACCGAGTTCACCTCGTCGGTTAGGCGGCGCACGGTGACAATATCCGCACGTGCGAGCCAGGCGGCCGCGTTCTCGCGATTGACGACGGGCAGCAGCGTCAGTGCCTGCACCCACGAGATCGCGCCGGCTTCATAGGCGTGGGCGAAGTCGTCGTCGCGACGCGTGCTGCGTTCGACTTTGAGGAGGGCCCATGCCTTGCGCGTCGAGATGCCGAGGCGTTCGCGGACGTAGTCGCTGAGCGAGGTGAAGCCATGCGCGCGATATACGCGCTGGTCGACGACGATGCGGAGGAGGCGGCCGATTCGCGGCTCGCTCTGTCCGATCGCGCGCGCCGCGGCGACGAGCCGCGCGTGGAGGGCGAACGGATCGGTGGGCACGCGAATGGCGTTGCGATCCGAGTGCTCAGGGGACGCGTTTGCATCCGTGGCGCCAGGTCGTAAGTCCGTCTGGGCGGCCGTTGCGCCAGGAGAATCCGCGTCTGTCGTGGCCGCCGGCTCTCGTGCGCGACGCGCGAGGCGCATGCATGCGACAAGCGCCCGGTCGACGAACGACGCGCCCGCGGGGCGGCCGGAAAACGCCTCGGCGGCGATGACCTCGGCGGCGCGCCACGCGGGAAGTGACTCACCCGCGACTCGAGATGCGAGCTCGAGAGCGCGTCGCCAGAGCGCGCGTACACGGGCGGGGCACGCGATCCGTAGGCGAACCGCGGGCTCGCCGTCGATCGTGCCGTCGTCGCTCTCGGGATCTTTATCGATCTTGCCCGCGACGCTCTGGCGCGTGGCCGTTGCCATTCGCTCGAGCTCCGCGACCGTGGAGTCGCGCGCGCGTGCCAGCCACAGTTCCTGATCGCCGGGGCGCGCCGCGCCGCAGATGGCGCGGACTTGCGCCCACGAGAGATCGGACCGATCGAACGCCGTCGCGATCAGCGGCAGCGCGTCGAGATGCGTCGCCACCCACGCCGCAGACTGCAACGTGCGCGCCGAAAGGCCGAGCCGCTCGCGCGCGTAGTCGCTCAGCCGGACGGATCCGAGGCTACGGTACGCACGACAGCGAAGGAGCTCGCGCGCAACCGTTCCGAGCTCGAGGCGCGACGCTGCCTCCATCCGGCACGCGACCCGCAGCTCGATGTCGATGTGCTGGGCGAAGCGCGCGCTCTCGCTGAGGAGTGCTCGCTCACGTTCGGCGTCGGCGCGGGTGTACGTCGGCTGGGAACGTCGTCGAGCAGCGCGCGCCGCCGGCGCAGCCCCGCGACTTCGCGAACCGCGCCACCGACGTACTCTGTCGTGAGAGAAGACCATCTGAAACGTTTCATCGTGAGTGCGTGCGCTGCAATCAAGGCGAAGAATAAGCGAAAGACCACGCAGCCGTCAACTGCTTCTGCGTGGCGCGCGGCATTCTCGTCAGTCATATCCCTCGGGTAGAGCTCACCGCGCGCGCGGTGATGCGGGCCGTTCGGCGAGATGACTGCGGAAGTCGTCGATCACTGCGCCGGCGGCTTGACCCTCCCTCCGGCCGGTTGTAGACCCGCCTTTCGCGACGGGCACTTGTGAGCTGCGCCCGGCGCGACCAATCCATCGCAACAAGCCGGAGCACGATGTCGATCCTCATCAATAAGGACACCACCGTCATCATCCAGGGCATCACCGGGCGCGAGGCCGTGAACCTGACGCGCGAGGGCCTCGACTACGGGACCAAGATCGTCGGCGGCGTCACCCCCGGGCGCGCGGGGCGCGACATCTACGGCGTCCCCGTCCACGACTGCGTGCGCGACATCACGTCGAAGCAGCACGTCGACGGCTCGATCGTCACGGTGCCGCCGCGCTTCACCCGCGACGCCGTCTTCGAGGCGCTCGAGGCCGGCGTCAAGCTCATCGTCATCGTCACCGAGCGCATCCCGCGCGGCGAGGTCGCGCAGATGGTCGAGCTCGCGAAGCAGAAGGGCGCGCGCATCATCGGCCCGAACTGCCTCGGCGTCCTCTCCCCCGACGAGGCGAAGATGGGCGGCCTCGGCGGCCCCGCCGTGAACGTGCGGCGGGCTTTCAAGAAGGGGCAGGTCGGCGTCATGTCGCGCTCCGGCGGGATGACGACCGAGATCGCCAACACGTTGACCGCATCGGGCCTCGGCCAGTCGACGTGCGTCTCGATCGGCGGCGACGCGATCATCGGCTCGACGTACGCCGAGCTGATGCCCCTCTTCGAAGCCGACCCGGAGACCAAGGCGATCGCGATCTACTCCGAGCCCGGCGGGCGGATGGAAGCGGAGCTCGCCGACTGGGTGCGCGAACACCAGTCGCGGCTGCCGATCGTCGCGTTCATGGCGGGTCGCTTCATGGACGAAATGCCGGGGATGCGGTTCGGGCACGCGGGAACGATCGTCGAGGGGAAAGCCGATACGACCGCCGACAAGATCGAGCGCATGCGCGCCGCGGGGATCGCCGTCGCCGAGCGGATCGAGGAGATTCCGGCGCTCATCAAAGAGCGCATCCTCGCGACCAGGGGTCACTGATCATGGCGAACGGAATGTTCATCGGCGTCGAGGTCGATGCGAAGGTCGCGGCGGACACCGCGATGGCGAAGAAGCTCACCGAGGTGTGTCCGGTGAACATCTTCGCGGTGAAGGCGGATGGGACGCTGCGGATCGTCGAGGAGAATCTCGATGAGTGCACGCTGTGCGACCTCTGCGTGCAGGCTGCGCCGGAGAAGGTGCGAGTCGTCAAGCTGTACGAGTGAGCGCGCGGCGCGAATTGCGCCAGAACGACACAATGCGCGGGCTTCGGTAGCTGCGCGTCGATTCTTTTTCTTGTGGCCGCGCCCCGCGCAGTCTTATAGTGCGCGTCGCATGACGCTCTCGCTCTTGGTGGTTCTGTCCTCACCGGCGACGCCGTCGGCGCGTGGCCGATCGCCGAATCGTGCGAGGATCCGGCGCGAATGCGCTCGCCCACCGATAGCCTCGGAACGGCGGACGCCGATCCGTGTCAGCAGGAATCGATCGAGCCCCTGCGGCAATAGCCCGCATGGCCGCGCAG
>JBGPOW010000327.1:0-4272 GCA_041488235.1 Binatia bacterium | reverse complement strand
CGACGACCGGTGCCACGCACGTCGCCCGCGTCAGCCCGCCGCGCCGCCGTCGCGCCATCACTCGCTCACGCCGTTGTCGCCGTGGCAGAGGACGCAGCTCTGGAGACCGTCGCGGGCGACGAGCTTCCGGATGTCGGCGAGTGGCAGGACACCGGTGCCGCTGCGGTCGACCTGGTGGATGTCCTCGACGGGGTGACAGAGGAAGCAGTCGCGCCGCTGCCACCCGTCCGGATGGTCCTCGCGCGTTAGATGCGGTCCTTGGGCGCGGTCGAGCAGGTTGCCCAGGTTCTCGCCATGGTCGTTGCCGCTGCCGCAGCCGCACGCGACGACCACCGTGAGCACGATCCAGACGCGCCGACGCCTCATTGGATCAGTTCGGCCTCGTGATCCGCGCGTCCGGTGTCAGGGGCGGAAAGTGCAGGCGCTCGACGCTGAGCGGATGCCCGACGCCGTGGCACGTAGCACAGCTGTCCGGCGGCTGCGGCCCGGCCGGGTGATTCACGCCGGACACGGGATCGGCGTCGTCATGGCAGCTCGTGCACACCGCGACGACCGCGGGAGCCATGCTCTCGGCGACGACCGTCTTGGTGCGCTCCTCGCGGATGAACTGCCGCGTCGTCGGGCCGTGCACCCCCGGCCCGACGACGCCGTGGCCGGGATCGAGCACGTACGTCGCCGGCTGATGGCATGCTTCGCAATCGCGGAGATCTCCCGGGAACACGATCGCCCGCACGTCCATCGGCGCCTCGGTTTGGTTGGGGAAGAGCGCCGGCGGCAGGAATCCGTACAGGATGTACGGCATCGTGAGATTCTCGCCGCGATGGATCTTGTGCACGAGGACCTTGAAATCGATCGGTGTCGTCGTCGCGGTCTCGCCGATCGGCGGCAGCTGGCGGCTCAGCGTATCGAACGACGGGTTGTGACAGAGCGGACAGTAGACGGTGCTGTTGCGGAGACCGCCGTGGACGCTGAAATCCTTCGAGAAGACGCCGTGACACGCGCCGCACTGCTCCGTCGTGACGACGGTGCGTCGCGGCACCGGCATCGGGTCGGTCACCGCGAAATAGAAGACCTGGTTCGGAATCGCGTCGCGGATCTCGTTGAAGACCTCGCCCGGATCCTCTTGGCCGTTGCGGTTCGGGTCCAGACGGCCCGAGCAGTTCGTGCCGCCCTTGCGCTGACTCGCGCCCTGAATCGTGACGCAGCGGTAGCCTTCGACGCCGACCGTGTACGTGCCGGTCGCATTCCGCGGCAGGCCGGTCTTGAACGTGTAGATGAAGGCGCCCGAGCCGGCGTCCTGCGCGTCGGCGATCGGCGACTCCTGCTTGAACGTCTCGGCGCCGGGTGTCCACGGGCTCGTCGGATCGCCAGGCGTGAGGGCGCCGTCGTTGTTGTAGTCCTGGATGTAATAGTCCGCCGTCGGTCCGGAGAGCGTGAGGTTGAGCGCGTTCAAACCTGCGGGCGCGAGCGCGTCGCCGGCGTTGGTGGTCAGTCGGAACGTCACGACGGGATGCTCGCCGGGCGCAACCGTCGAGGAGCCGGTCTCCTGGCTCGTCACGCTCAGGATCTCGGCCTGCACCCCCGGTGCCTGCTCCGACAGCGTCGGAATCGTGTGTGCGCCCTCGACCGAGATATCGAACTCGTGGTCCGCCTCCGCCAGATGGCACGACGAGCAGCTGTTGTCGTTCGGCTGCGGGCCGCCGCCGTGGTGCTCGCCGCTCGCGAAGTTCACATCGTCGTGGCAGGAGCCGCAGGCCTGCCGCGAGGGGCGCGTCTTGTGCCAGTCGCTGTGCGGCGCGCCCTCGTGACACTTCTCGCAGTTGCGGATGTCCTGCGGGAATTCGACGTCGGAGAAGTCGGCGACGCTCTGCATGAACCCGATGATCTGGTACGGGATGCCCGCCTGCACGCTCGGCAGCTCCTTGCCGCGGTGGATCTTGTGGATCAGCTCGCGGAACCCGATGTTGCGGCCCGTGTCCGGATCGATCTGCGGCGTCGTCGTGCCCGTCGAGAAGTCGGTGATCGCCGACGAGTGACAGATGATGCAGAGGCGCACGTCCCTGCGGAAGCCGCCGTGCGCCTCCAGCGGATCGTGGCACGCGTTGCATTTCTCGGTGAGCACCGGGTTGTGGACCTCCGGCACGGCTGCGCCTGCGGGCACGAAGTCGAAGATCGCGTTCGACACGTAGGCGACGCCGAGGATCGTCGTGTCCGCAAAGATGCCGATGCGGTGCGAGGCACCCGCGTCGAAGCCATCCGGTAGCGTCAGCGCGAACGTGTAGCGGAACAGTCCGCCGCCGAGGTCCTCGACGGTTCCCTTGGAGACGTCCTCGAAGCTCGCTTGCGTCGCCGCGACGTTGGTGGTCGGGCTCGTCTGGACGGTCGTGATGTAGTCACGATACTCGCTGCCGTCGTGCTCGAGCGCGGCGATCAGAAACCGGATGCGCACACCCGAGATCGGGAGCGCGTCGCCGTGGCTGTCGGTCAGGAAGAATCGGACGGATGGGTGGTTGTCCGAGTCGATCGACGCGTCGGTGATCGTGACGTTGAACTCGTTCGCGCTCGCGCCCGGCCCGGGCGGACGCTGCTCGGCGTGATCCCCGCCGCCGCCGCCGCAGGCCGCGACGCTCACCGCCGCCGCCACCCCCACCAGCAACACTCGAAGCGACCCTGCCGCCGATCGTCTCAGCATACGCGACCCCCGCTCTGCGACGATACCCGCCCGACCGCGGATCGGAGCGCGATGATCCGGACGACGCGGTGCGGGCGGCTTGCGAATACGACCCGGTAGTCGCGTCGTAGCTAGCGGTTGGATGGGAATCAAGGGTCGAAACCATGATCTTTGACGGCAGCGCTACGCGTGGCGACGCAAGAGTGACGCGAGAGGCGTCGGCCGCGAACGGTGGCGTTGGGACGGGTCAGAGGGCGGCGAGCGCGGCGCCCGCATTCGCGGGCACGCGTTGCTGCAGCGTCCAGTACTTTGCCCACGGATCGGCGCGGAGCGCACGCACTCTGCTCGCCACGGCGCGCACGGTGAAGCGACTCGGGCGCAGGCTCGGCGTCAGCTCGTCCCACGCGAGCGGCATCGACACCGGCGCGCCGGCGCGGGCGCGCGTCGAGAACGCCGCGACCGAGGTGTTCGTGCGGTTGTTGCGCAGGTAGTCGAGCAGGATCTTCCGTTCGCGTCCCGCTTTCGGCACCGCCGTCGTGTACGCGCGCGGATCGTGGCGCACGATCGCGTCGGCGAGGGCGCGGGCGACGTCGAGGCACGCGCGCCAATCGAGCGCCGGCAGGAGCGGCACGACGACGTGCAGGCCGACGCCGCCGGTCGTCTTCACGAAGCTCTCGAGGTCGAGCGCGGCGAGCACGTCGCGCACCAGGCGCGCTGCGGCGACGACGGCCGGCCAGCGCACCTCCGGCCCCGGATCGAGGTCGACGACGAGACGGTTCGGGCGCTCGACGTCGTCGACCGTCGAGTTCCAGGTGTGGATCTCGAGCACGTCCATCTGCACGAGGCCGAGGATGCCCGCGAGATCGTCGGCGACGAGGTACTCGCCGAGCTTCGTCTTCTCCTGGATGCGCACGCGGCGCAGTCCCGCCGGCGCCCAGACGCGCGAGTGCTTCATGTAGACGCATGACTCGCCGACGCCGCTCGGGCATCGGACGAGCGTGAGCGGCCGCCCGGCGACGTGCGGCACGATCCATTCCGCGACCGTCTCATAGTAGGTCGCGACATCGCGCTTGGTCAGGCCGAGGTCGGGATAGAGCACGCGCTCGGGATGCGTGAGCTTGACGGCCGTGTACGGCGCCGCTGGCGCGCGCCGGTCGTCGCGTCGCGGCGCCGCGGCCGCGCCCTCCCGTAGTCCGCGAAACGACGGCTGGCGGATCTTGCCGTCGCTCGTCCACTCGCTGAACGCGACCTCCGCCGAGAGCAGCGGCTGCACCCAGTGCACGCCGCGGCGGCGGAAGCCGGGCGGAAACGGCGTGAAGGGACACGTCGTCGTCTCGAGCGCCTCGAGCCGCCGCCGCAGCGCGCTCGCCGACTCTTGCGTGAATCCCGTGCCCACCTTACCGGCGCAGACGAGGCGCCCGGCGTCGTCGCGGCGGCCCAAGATGAGTGCGCCAATGAGTGCGCCGATGCCGGGGCGCGTGCCCTCCGGGTCGGTGAAGCCGCCGACGACGAACTCGGCGCGCTGCAGACACTTCGTCTTCAGCCAGCCGCCGTGCCGCCCGGGGTCGTACGGCAGATCGCGGCGTTTCGAGACGACGCCT
>JBGPOW010000326.1:0-4297 GCA_041488235.1 Binatia bacterium | reverse complement strand
GCGCGCGTCGCGGTACACGCCCGCCTCGGTCGGTCGACCTTCGCTGCGGCCATAGCCGCGATAGTCGTACGCGAGCACGGCGAGACCGCGTTCCTGGAGCGCGAGCAGCACGTCCTCGCGCCCGGCGATGTTGCCGCCGTTGCCGTGCGACCAGACGAGCGTCGCGATCGGATCGGGCGCGGGCGCGTACCACGCGTGCAGCCGCACGCCGTCGTCGGCGGTGATCCATCGCTCCTCGACACCCGGCGGCGGCGAGCCCACGAAGCGATCGGGAAAGAAAACGAGCTGCTCGACGAGCACGGCGACGCGCTAGTGTTGCGCGCGCAAGTACGCGAGCACGGCCTCGGCGTCGTCGTGGGTGAAACGGTACTGCGGCATCGGCGCGCGCAGCGGCTGGCCGTTTCGCGCCACGCCCTCGGTGAGGAGGCGGATCGCCTGCTCATCGTCGTAGGTCGCGAGGCCGGCGAGGCGCGGCGCTTCGATCGCCCACGCCGCGGCGAACGACGGCGGCTGGACCGGCACCGGCGCGCCGCCGAGCCAGCGCTCGCGATCGAGCGTGCCGTCTTGTCGCCGCGGCGTGTGGCACTCGCCGCACATCGCGACGTGCTCGACGAGATAGCGCCCGCGCTCGCGCGCGCCCGTGGCGACCGGCGGCGCCGCGCCGGCGCCGCGCGCGATGACGAGAGAGAGCGCAACGAGCAACCCGACGACTCGCATCGCGCCATCAAAGCAGCCACCGCCTGGAAAGCAAGCAGCCGCAGCGACACAGATTCGCGAGCGCGCCCGAGCGCGTGCCGGCGCGAAGGCGAACCACCTTCGCGCCGGCACTCCCCGTTACGAAGCGATCAGAACTGACGGCACGAGAGACCGGAGTTGGTCGCGCGACAGTCGCTGATCACGCCGACGTGATCGATCGAGCCGATCGCCGGCGGCGTCGGACCATAGGAGAGCGTCGCGGTCACCGGTCCGCTGAACGTCTGCGAGACGTCGATCGCCTGTTTGCGGAACGTGACGGTCATACTCCAGGTCGTCGGCCGTCCCCTGAACGTCTTGAACTTCGCCTTGAACTTGCGGTCCGCGCTCGTGCACTTCAGCCGGCCCGGCTTGATGATGCATTCGGCGGCGGGCCACGTGTGGAGCGTCGAGAACGTGGTCGCGTCGTCAACGCGCAGGGTCACTTCCGACGCCGCGCCGAACGGATCGGGTACCGCGGCGATGAAGTCGCCCTTCACCGTCACGCTTCCGGTCGGCTTCACCAGATTGTTCGCATGCTTCAGCTTGAGCTTGGTGACGTTCAGCGTTCCCTCTTGCGGATCGCACACGTCGCCGCTGCCGTCGTTGTCGAGGTCGGCCTGATTGGTGTTGGCGTCGTTCACGCAATTGTCATCGGCGTCGCAGACCGTGTCGGCGTCGGTATCACCACCGCCGGGGCCGACGGTGCAGACGCCGGTCTGGCAGCTATCCGGCACCGAGCAGGACGGCGGCGTGGTGCAGGGGAATCCGTTCGGCCGCGGCACGACCGTGCAGCCGCCCGGCTCGATGCACGGCGCAGTGTTGCATTGCGGGTCGCTGCCGCCGAAGCCGCAGGTCGGCGGCGTCCCGGCCGTGCAGGAGCCGGTGACACAGGTCTCGGCGCCGTTGCAGACGAGCGTGTCGTCGCAGTCGGCGTCGGAGCCGCACGAGACGCAGGGCGGCGGCGCGGCGGCCGGCGAGGAGGCATCGACGCTGCCCGTGACGGAATCGCAGCCCGGGTTTCCCGGTCCCGCGATGCATCCCCACCAGTTGTTCTTGGCATCGACGGTGCCCGAGGAGACCGCGCTGCCGTCGAGCCCGACGCCGTTGTCGGTGATCGAGTTTTGGTGCGCGACGAGACCCGCGGTCTGCGTCGCGATGCCGCTGCCGTTCTGCGTGATGCGGTTGCATTGCAGTGTCGCGCTCGTCGTGAAGCCCGCCTGCTGCTCGATCGAGCCCGCTTGATCGGTGCGGGTGATGACGTTGCCGGTGAACGACGTCGACACGTCGGTCGAGCCGAACGGGCTGATGTCGGTCGTGACGGCGATGCCGAGGCTGCCGGCGAGGTTCATGCCGTCGACGGTGTTGTCGATGAACTGCGTCGTCACCGGGTTGCCGGTGCCGAAGCTCGCGAGCCCGACGGTGCAATTCGTGACCGTGTTCGCCTGGTACGTGGGTGCGATGTACGGCACGAAGACCCAGATGCCGAAACCGCCAGGGCTGCAGTTGCTCACCTGGTTCCCTTGGATCAGATCCGCGACACCGCCGCCGTCGCCGGCATTGTCGGTGTGCACACCGCTCGCCGAGGCGGTCACCACGTTGTTCGAGAACTGCGTCCCGGTCGAGTGGTTGGAACTGACCGCGTCGTTGGCGAGCGAGACGGTGTTGCGCGCGAACGTGCCGCTACCGCCGAAGTTGAACATCGCCACCGACGCCGCCTCGCCGGCGACGTTCGTGACCACGTTGTCGTGGAAATTGAACGTGCCGCCGCTCGAGGCGTACATGCCGCGCAGGTAGACATTCACCACCTCGACGTGGTCGACCTCGAGATTGTTGAAGAGGCCGATGCCGTGATTGGTGATGATGCCGTTCCGCGCATCGAGGTCCGCGCCGTTCGTGACGACGCCGCTCGTGAGCGACGGGTTGTCGCCGTTCGCGGTCAGACCGAGGATGTGGACGTTATCCGCCTGCACGAGGAAGATGTTGCTCGCGGCGCCGCCGCAGAGCGAGCCGCCGCCACAGACCGGGTTCGACACGGCAGGCTTGACGATCGTCACGCCCTGGCCGGCGCCCGAAATCGTCACTTCGGTCCCGACGACGACGTTCTCGATGTACGTCCCCCCGGCAACGTTCACGACATCGCCCGCACATGCCGAGTCGACGGCGTGCTGGATCGTGGCGCAGGGCGCGCCGCTGTCGTTACAGAAATTGGAGGTATCGCTGCCGGTCGTCGCCACGTAGCGCGGTCCGCAGCACGACGTCCCCGGCGTGTGGATGCAGATGGTCGTCGCGGCGCTGTCGGCGCCCTCGACCGCCGTGAGCGTGACCTTCCACGCCCCCTCCTCACTGAGGCACATGCCGACGCTGAAGGGGTGGGTGCACGTCCCCACCGCGCAATCGGCGTTGGTCGTGCAGCCGTTCAGCCAGCCGAAGAGCGGGTTCTGCGAGATCTGATAGACATCGTTGAAGCCGGTCGTCGGCGTCGTGTTCACGTGGCGATCGTCGATCGTGCCGCGCGCCGCCAGCAGATCGGTGGTTGGGGACGGCGGGACGGCGGAGCCCCGATCCGTCACGATCGTCAGCGTCAGCGCGTCGAGACTGCTGATGGTCCCGCTGTAGGCGATCGACGGCTGGAAGTTCCACCACGCCCGATTCGCGTTCGGCTGCGTCGTATCCGACCCGAGCTGCACGGTGTAGTCGCCGCCACCGTTGTCGGCGACCTGCCCGGCGCTGCGCTGCTCGGCGCGCAAGCCGAGCTCGATGTGGCCACCCGCAAAGGTGGCATCGTCCGTGACCTTGAAGCTGCCGTTGCACTGGCCGCTCCCGACGTCCCAGCCGAGGTGCGCGCTGTTCGGGGCGCCGGTCGGTCCCGGCGAGATGCCGGCTGGTCCGCCGCCGACCGATGCAGCGAGGTCACAGGGCGTCGCCCCGGCCACTCCGACGCTCAACGCGAGAACCAGCGCGACCGGCAAGGTGCCGAGAATCCAGGCCAGACCACGCCGAGCGGAGCGTGGAACTCCGAGTCCGTGACCAAACCCATGAGAATGGCGACTTTTTCCGTGTGACGATGACATTCTGAACCTCCGTGTTCGGATAGGCCTTCGGCAAAGGCGGGTGGACCGAGCCCTCATGGCGGCGGCTACCGCGTCATTGATGGAACCGGCGTATCGGCCCTCCGGGAGCGGTCAACGTCGACCGCTCGCGAGGCCCGTGGGCGCTTGCCCCCAACCGACCTGACCGTCGGTGCTACGGGTCGTGCGTGTCGCTCGCTCGAAGCCGATCGAGCGCGAGTCGCCGTAGACCCGTGCGGCCGGCGCGAGCGAGAGCAGCGCGCGGCCGGGCACAACAAGAACTGACGTTCGCGAGGGCACGACAACTCTCCGGTGTTGGACAGTGGCGAGATTTGCGACTCTTCACCGCGTCACCGGAGTATCAGAAGGTGACCTAGTTACAATGCAATTGATCCGAGAATTGAATGAAATATAGCGCCATAATGAATCATAATGATTTTTGTCAAAATGAATCCGAACCATTGACATTGGTCCCGACATTGGCTCCCACAGGC
>JBGPOW010000325.1:0-4302 GCA_041488235.1 Binatia bacterium | reverse complement strand
CTGGAGGAACGCGTGCGCCTTCGCCGCGAGCGTGAGGTACAGCGTGGCGCGCGGCGACGCGCCGTACTCGATGAGCGGCCGGAGGTCGAGCTTGTACGCCGCGGGATCGCGCGTCGCGAAGACGAGATCGATGATGTACTCCTTGATCTTGTCGTCGAGATAGATTTGGTCGACGAGCGCGCGCGCGGCGAGGATCTCGTGCGTGCCGACGACCGGCGCCGCGGCGACGGGGGCGTGCGTCGTCGCCATGCGATCGAGGATCTGCCGCTCTTCCTCACGCGTCGGATAGTCGATCTTCAGCTTCAGCATGAAGCGGTCGACCTGCGCCTCGGGGAGCGGGTAGGTGCCCTCGTGCTCGATCGGGTTCTGCGTCGCCAGCACTAGGAACGGCTCCGGGAGGAGGTGGGTCTCGTCGCCGATCGTCACCTGGTGCTCCTGCATCGCCTCGAGGAGCGCGCTCTGCACCTTCGCCGGCGCGCGGTTGATCTCGTCGGCGAGGATCACGTGCGCGAAGATCGGGCCGCGCTTGGTCGTGAACGAGCCCTCGCGTGGGTTGTAGATCATCGTGCCGACGAGATCGGCCGGCAGAAGATCGGGCGTGAACTGCAGGCGCCGGAAGCTGGCGTCGATCGCTTGGGCCAGCGTCTTCACCGCGAGGGTCTTCGCCAGGCCCGGCACGCCCTCGAGCAGCACGTGGCCGTTCGCGAGCAAGCCGACGAGCAGCCGATCGACGAGGTAGCGCTGGCCGACGATGACGGTGCCGATCTGCTCGCGCAGCCGGTACGCGAAGGCCGATGCTTCCTTCACATGTTCGTTGATTGCGGCGATGCCGGTATCCATCCGTTGCTCCGCTTTGTGAGGGTGCGAGCGATTCGACGGCGCTCGTGGCGGCGGCATTCACCCGCCGCCGAGCGCGACCGCGCTCGACGTTCGATCTATCGGCGAGCGCAGGGGGCGTCAAGATAGGCTTGACCCGTGTCGGGTCGCGACGATAGGCACCCTCACACGCTGCGCTACCGGGAAGAAACGACCGCGACCGCGGACGACCGTACCGCCGCTCACGACGGCAGCGCTCGGTGGGTGCGCGCGCGACGTGCCCTGGTGGTGTGCATCGTCGCCGTCGGCTCGTTCGCGACCTTGCAGCCGGCGACGCGCGCGATGGTCTCCAGCGGGACGTTCGAGAGCTTCTTCTCGATTCTGCCGTATACGCTCGGTCCCGCGCTGCGTGTGGCGGCGTTTTGGACCGTCGCGACGGTGATCCTCGGTGCCGCGCTGCTCAGGATCGAGCCCGATCTCGGCGTCGTCGACGCGGCGCTCGCCGGCGCGGTGGGTCTCTGGGTGTTCGCCTACGTCGGCGGCAACGTCCTCGGGCCGATCGGCCTCTTCCGCTCGTGGACGCCGTGGGCGATGCTTGCCGCGGTCGCGGTCTGGATGTGGAGAGCGGGTGTTCCGCGAGTCGTCCTGCGCGCGCCGCCACGCGGATTGCAACTCGCGCTGCTCGCCGTCGGCATTGCCGCGCTCGGCACTATCCCGCTCCAACTCGGCTCGCCCGTGCCGCCGCACCTGGACGTCCTCGCGACGCCGGCGTCGGCGCAGCGGATCGTCACCTTCGGCCGCTACCTGCCGTTCGACAACGATCCGTACGGCTACTGGACGCCGATGGCGCAGTGCCCCGGCGTCGAGCTCTTCTACGCGCTGCTCGCCCTCGGCAGCTTCACCGATCCGGCGGTGCTGGCGACGACCGCGGCGATGTTTCCGATGACGGTGCTGCTGATCGTCTCGACGTATCGCCTCGGCCGCACGCTCGTCGACGACCTCACCGGCGGCATGGCGGCGCTGCTCCTCTTCGCCACGATCCTCGTCAAGATGGCGCCGATGACGATGCACGGCCGCACCGTGACGTTCGTGCTCGCGGCGTTCGGGCTCGCGTTCGTCCTCGACCCCCGTCGCAATCGCACGCGGATCGTCCTCGGCGCGCTCGCGCTCGGCACCGCGGTCGCGTCGCACGTGATCATCGGCGCGCTGGCGATGGCGGTTGCGAGCGCCGCGATCCTCTGCTGGCTCGTCGACGGCGACGTGCGCGGTTTCGCGGCGGGGGTCGGCGTGCTCGCCGGCGCGTCGATCGTGGCGCTGCCGATGATCGTCGTCGGCCTCGTGCTTCCGGCTCCGTACCCGGCGCTCGCGCTGGCGCAGATCCTCGGCGTCGCGGTCGTCGTCGGCAGCGCGCGCCGTCTCGATGGACCCGCGCCCGACGGCGCGCGCTCGCGCTCGCTCGCGTGGGGGATCGCGCTCCTCCTGCTCGTCGTGCTCGCATGGCGGCCGCCCTCGCTCTCCGTCCTCGGGGACCGGCCGGAGCGTTTCCCGATCCTCTTCTTCTCGTCCGTCTTCGCGTTCGCGATCGTGGTCGCGCTGGACGCGCGCCGGCGGCCGCGCGCCGGCCTGAGCCTCGTTTTGCTCGTCGCGATCGCCCTCGAATGGGCGTGCGTGACGCTCTTGCCGACGTTCGTCGATACGCCGATCGGGTTCGGTCTCGCCGACGCGATCTACAAGATCGACTATTGGTACCCGTGGGCGCTCGTGTTCCCGGCCGCGTATCTCTTTGCGTACCTTGCGCGCCCGCTCCGCGAGGGCGCGACCGTGCTCGTCCTCCTTCTGCTGCTGTTCGTGCCGTGGAAGGACAACACGCAAGGCAACTTCGTCTCGCATCAGATGGCGATCAGCGAGTGGTGGGCGCACGCGATCGGCACCGCCAAAGGCGGCTACTGGTGGAACGCCGGCGAGCCGCGCTGGGCGCAGACCGAGGCGGAGCGTGCCTTGAACGACCTCGTCCGCGCCGAGATTGCCGCCGGGCGGATCACCGCGGCGACACACATCGTCCACCTGACGCCGCACACGCTCATGGGAAAGAACGTCGTCCTTTTCTCGCTGTTCACCGGCGTCGACGACGATCCGTACGTCGCCGATCGAACGTACCGGCTGGACGTGGGCGCGACGGCGGGCGGCAGGCTGCGTCGCGCCGAGCCGGAGACGATCGCGGCGGTGCTCGCCGCGCGCCCGCCCTACGTCGTGATCCACAACGACCCGCTGCCGCTCGCCGCCGACGCGCTCGCCGAGTACGACGAGCTGCTCAACCGCGACGACGTCCGCCTGCTGCGCCATCGGTCACTCGCGCCGCCGCCGGCGTAGCGGCCCGTCGGCGAGAGGTCCGTGGCGGGCGCCGGAACGGGGCTCGGCTCCGCGCGAAGATCGCTCGCGCGGGGCACCGGACACGCATTAGATCTTCCGTATTCCGGACCGCCGAACTCGAAGTGGCTCGCTCTTTATGCGCGCTCCGCCGACCCCCGCTCCGGCGCCCCGTCACGTCCACATCGCCGTCGCGAGCGACACGCCGGCGGCGACGACCGTCGTGTACGCTCCGCGGCACGAGGCGGGCTCGCGTCGATGTGCGAGTCTTCGAAGCGCGACGGGCGGTAGTCGCCGGAGCGGGGGCTCGGCGGAGCGCGCATAAAGAGCGAGCCACTTCGGCAGGGACAATTCGGAGTACGGAACCTCTAATACGTGTCCGGTGCCCCGCGCGAGCGATCCTCGCGCGGAGCCGAGCCCGCGCTCCGGCGCCCACCGCCTGCCGCTCTTCGATGAAACGATTGTCGCAGCCAGCGCGCGCGAGTATCGTCCCGCGTGATGGCGGCCGCGCTCACGCTCTACGACACGCAAGGCTCGCCGTGCGCGCGCCGGGTGCGGATCGTGCTGCTCGAGAAGGGGCTCGAGTGGACGACGCGTGTCGTCGACCTCACCAAGATGGAGCAGAAGCGTCCCGAGTACCTGGCGCTCAACCCGAACGGCGTCGTCCCGACCCTCGTTCACGGCGATCGCGTCATCTACGAGTCCAACGTCATCACCGAGTACCTCGACGACGTGTTCCCGGCGCCGCGGCTTTACCCGAGCGACCCGTGGCAGCGCGCGCAGGCGAAGATGTGGCAGGCGTTCGAGCTGGCGATGGCGAAGGAGTACCGCCCGCTCATGTACCTGCGCGTCATCGGGCCCTTCGACCGGCTGCGCCCGCGCGCCGAGGTGCTGGCGGACGCGCGCCGCTCGACCGACGATCCCGCGCACCTCGACTGGGTGAGCCGCGTCTACGACGGGACGGCGGTTTCAGAGGAAGAAGCGCGGCATCTCGATGCGCTCCTCGTGCAGCGCCTCGACCACCTCGAGCGCGCGCTCGCGGGACGCGCGTTTCTTGCCGGCGACGGCTTCTCGATCGCCGACGTGTCGGTCTTCCCGCGCGTCGCGATGTACCCGATG
>JBGPOW010000324.1:0-4306 GCA_041488235.1 Binatia bacterium | reverse complement strand
GAGATGGGCCGTTACGCGCCGTCGCAGGGCAACTGCCAGCCGTGGAAGTTCGTCGTCGTCCGCGACGCCGAGATGATCCAAGGCATGGAGGACTTCTGCGTCGCCGCCTGCCGCAAGCTCTCGAGCGACTTCGACTACGCGAACTACCAGAAGGGCACGTTCAAATACGTCGCGACGCGCACCAAGGCGAAGCTCTTCGGCCGCTTGCAGCCGAACATGCTGCACCCGGTGCCGGTGAGCGCGATCACCGCGATCGCGCACGGGCGCTTCGCCGTCTTCCACCGCGCGCCGACGGTGATCCTGCTGCTGATGGACAAGCGCGGCATCGGCACGCCGGAGATCGACATCGGCATCTGCGGCACGAACATCGTGCTCGCGGCACAGAGCCTCGGACTCGGTACGTGCTGGATCGGCTTCTCGAGCTTCCTGAACAAGAGTCCCGAGTGGCGCGCGCGTCTCGGCGCCGAGGCGCCGTACGAGATCGTCGAGTCGATCACCGTCGGCTACCCGATCGGCGACCCGACGCACCTGGTCGCGCGCGAGACGCACGAGATCGCGTGGTTCGAGAACGACCGCAAAGAGATTCTCTACTGAGAGGACATGCCCATGACGACCGCGATCACCAAAGCCGAGCGCCGCCACTTCCCCGACTGGGACGATCCCGCCGAGTGCCGCTACCACCGCGTCACCGTCGACCTCGAGCTCTGCGACGGCTGCAAGCTCTGCACGGTCGTCTGTCCGGCGAACGTCCTCGAGCTCTTCGGCGAGAAAGGCGCGAAGAAGGCGCGCGTTAAAGCCGACAACCGCGGCTGCATCAGCTGCAACAACTGCCACGCAATCTGCGAGAAGGGCACGATCGCGGCGAGCGCGTACTACGACTTCGCCGGCTACTACCGCCAGCTCGGGCGCGGCGAGTTCTCGATGCCGCGGAGGTTCTGAGTGACGACGGTCCGCACCCTGAGCGCGCGATGAGCGACATCGTCGTCGCCGGTGTCGGGATGACGCGCTTCGGCCGCCATCCCGAGCGGCCGCTCGAGGACCTCGCGCGCGAGGCGTTGCGCGCGGCACTCGCGGACGCCGGCTGCGACGTCCGCGACGTACAGACCGCCTTCTACTCCGGCGTGACGAACGGTCAGCTTCAGGGCCAGTTCGCGATCCCGGGCCAGGTGGTGCTGAGCAAGATCGGCATCGAAGGGGTTCCCGTCTTCAACGTCGAGAACGCGTGCGCGTCGGGCAGCTCGGCGTTTCATCTCGCGGTGCAGAGCGTCCGCGCCGGCGCCTGCGACGTCGCGCTCGCGCTCGGCGCCGAGAAGATGAACGTCCCCGACAAAGCGAAGATGTTCGCCGTCTTCGAGGGCGGCTGGGACGTCGCGCGCGCCGAGCGCAACAAGGAAACCTTGCTGGCGCTCGGCGACGGCGTCGCGGTGCCGCCCGGGTCCGAGTCCGACCGGCCCTACAGTCTCTTCATGGCGATCTACGCGGCGATGTGCCGCTACCACATGAAGCGCTTCGGCACGACGCAGCGGCAGCTCGCGGCGGTGTCGTCGAAGAACCACCAGCACTCGGTGCACAACCCGCTGGCGCAGTTCCGCCAGCCCTTCACCGTCGACGAGGTCCTGGCGGCGCAACCGATCACGTATCCGCTCACGTTGCCGATGTGCTCGCCGATCTCCGACGGCGCCGCGGCGGCGATCGTCTGCAACCGCGCCGGCATTGCGCGCTTGCAAAGCGGCCGCGGCCGCGACGTCCGCGTCGCGGCGACGGTCATCCGCAGCGCGACCTCGCGCTCCGCCGACGCCCTCGAGCAGAGCGGCGCGCACCTCGCTGCGCAGGCCGCCTACGAGGCGGCGGGGCTCGGCCCGAAGGACATCGACGTCGCCGAGGTCCACGACGCGACGGCGATGGGCGAGATCTTCGAGACCGAGCACCTCGGCCTCACGCCCTACGGCGAGGCGGGAGCGGCGGCGGAGCACGGCGAGTTCTCGATCGGCGGCCGCATCCCGGTCAATCCGTCGGGCGGTCTCGAGTGCAAGGGCCATCCGATCGGCGCGACCGGGCTCGGCCAGATCCACGAGCTGGTGACGCAGCTCCGCGGCGAGGCCGGCGCGCGCCAAGTCGCGGGCGCGCGTCATGCGATCCAGGAGAACGGCGGCGGGCTCCTCGGCGTCGAGGAAGCGGCGGTCGCCGTCAACATCTTCGCATCGATGTGGTGATACCATGCCGGGTCTCTCACACAGCGGAGGTGACCATGGCCTATGACGGATACACTGCGGTGCGCGTGGCGGTGGATCGCGGCGTCGCGTTCGTCACGATCGACTATCCACCGATCAATCTTCTCGATCTGACGCTCATCGGCGAGCTCGACCGCGCCGGCCGCGAGCTCGAAGCCGATCCGGCGGTGAAGGTCGTCGTGCTGCAGAGCGCGAACCGCGACTTCTTCGTCGCGCACGCCGACGTGACGCTCATCCAACGGCTTCCCGCGAAGCCGCCGCCGCGCAGCGAGAAGCTCGGCTTCTTCCACGTGATGGTCGACCGCTTTCGCACGATGCCGAAGGCGACGATCGCGAAGATCGAGGGACGCTGCCGCGGCGGCGGCAGCGAGCTCGCGCTCTCGTGCGACATGCGCTTCGCGGCGCTCGGCACGGCGGTCCTCGGACAGCCCGAGGTCGGCATCGGCATCATCCCCGGCGGCAGCGGCTCGGTGCGCCTGCCGCGCCTCGTCGGACGCGGGCGCGCGCTCGAGATCATCCTCGGCGCCGGCGACTTCGACGCCGCCACCGCGGAGCGCTACGGATACGTGAACCGGGCGCTGCCCGCGAGCGCGCTCGCCGAGTTCGTCGCCACGCTCGCCCGTCGCATCGCCACCTTCCCCGCCGACGCGATCGCGCTCGCCAAAGAAGCCGTCGCGCTCGCCGACGCCGGCCTCGAGGACGCGCTCGTCCGCGAGGAGGCGATCTTCTTCCGCTCGGTCACGACCGACGGTGCGCGCCGCCGCATGGCCGCGGCGCTGGACGCCGGCCTGCAAACCGCCGCCACCGAAATGCGCACCATCGACGAGCTCTGGCGGACGCTCGAGAACGCATGAACTGACTCAACGATAACCGTCAGGAGGAACCCCCCATGCTGCTGCAAGACATCGACGTCGATCTCACCGACGAGGAGCGCACGATTCGCGATCTCGTCCACAAATTCGCCGAGACCGTGATGCGGCCCGTCGGCCAAAAGTTGGATCGCCTCTCCGCCGACGACGTGGCGCGCCACGCGCTGCTCTTCGAGACCCACAAGAAGTGGGACGACCTCGGGATCCGTCTCCTCACCGGCGGCCAGAGCGAGTTCACGCCGCGGCAGCTCGCGCGCCTGACGTGCATCATCACCGAGGAGCTCGGCTGGGGCGACTCCGGCCTGGCAATCAGCCTCGGCGCCGCCGAGTTCCCGGCGATGCTGGCGCAGACGTCGCAGAACCCGGAGCTCATGGCGACCTTCGCGACGAGCCGCATCGGCTGCTGGGCGATCACCGAGCCCGACCACGGCAGCGACGTGCTCGACGCGAGCGGCAACGGCGACACCCCGGCGTTGCAGCGCCCGAACTGCGTCGCGCGGCTCGACGGCGATTACTACGTGATCGACGGGCAAAAGGCGGCGTGGGTGTCGAACGGTCCGATCGCCGAGACCGCGGCGCTCTACACGGCCGTCGACGACGGCGACGGCGTGCACGGCCGCGGCGTGATCCTCGTCGATCTGACGTCGCCCGGCGTGTCGCGCGGGAAGCCGCTCGAGAAGCTCGGCCAGCGGCCGCTGCCGCAAGGCGAGGTGTTCTTCGACGCCGTCCGCGTCCCGCGCAATCACATGGTGATCCCGGCGGAGATGTACTCGGCGGGCCTCGAGCTCACGCTCTGCAACGCCAACGGCTACATGGGTGCGACCTTCGTCGGCTGCGCCCGCGCCGCTTTCGAGCTGGCACTCGACTACGCCAAGCACCGCGTCCAAGGCGGCGTGGCGATCATCCGCCACCAGGCGGTGAAGCTGAAGCTCTTCGAGATGTTCCGCAAGATCGAGGCTGCGCGCGCGCTGAACCGCCGCACCGTCCTCTACAACTCGCTGAACAACCCGTTCCTCGGCGCGCCCGCCGACGCGTTCCCCGCAGTGCAGTACGCGATCGCGTCGAAGGTCACGTCGACGCAGACGGCGTTCGAGGTCGCGACGGAGGCGCTGCAGATCTTCGGCGGCAACGGCCTCAGCTACGAGTACCCGATCGAGAAGCTGCTGCGCGACGCCCGCGCCTCGATGATCGAGGACGGCGCCAACG
>JBGPOW010000323.1:0-4332 GCA_041488235.1 Binatia bacterium | reverse complement strand
GGACGATGCCTACCGGAAGGGTCACCGCTTCGAGCTTGCATCTCCGCGCCGCACCTGACGGCGAGATAACGGGTTCACTTCCCCGCGGCGCGACGCTGACCATCGTCGGCGAGACGGGTCAATGGCTCGAGGTGCAGTGCGGCGGGCAACGAGGGTTCGTCAGCGCCCGCTTCGTCGACGTCGCGGGCTCCGCGCCGGCGCCGCAACTGCCGCCGGCAGCCGCTCCCGGCGACGTGCGCTTCGACGGCGACGTAGCAGTCGGCCCCGGCGGGCTCCGCTTCGGACGTCGTTTTCAGCTCGGTATCTTCAACTACGGCAGCACGACGATCGCGGAATTCCTGAAGGAACGCGGCGCGAGCGGCACCGCGACGTCGCTGCTGCGCATCATGGGGGCGGTCTCCGCGAACGAGGGAAAGCTCGAGGCGATCAACACCTGGGACAATTGCTTCATGACGTTCGGCATCTTCCAGTGGACGGCGGGCCAGAACGGCGAGTCGGGCGAGCTCGCCGCGATGCTCGCGCGGTTGAAGACGGCGGCTCCGGCGTCATTCACCGAGTACTTCGGCAAGTTCGGTCTCGACGCGACTGTATCGGCTGCGGCTGCAGGCACCGTCCCGCGCGGCGAGCTCTCGCTCGGCGGCACGCCGCTCCGCACGGCGGCGGCCAAAGGGGCGCTGCGGAGCCTCGATTGGGCATACCGGTTCTGGCGCGCGGGCCACGACGACCAGGTACGAATGGCGCAGCTCGAGCACGCCATGAGCCGCCTCGCGTGCTTCCATCGCGTACCGTCAGAACGCCTGCGTGGCCGCTCGATCGCGGATTACGTGACGTCGGAATACGGTATCGCGCTCCTCTTGGATGAGCACGTCAATCGGCCGGGTCACGTACCCGGGACTTTGGGCGACGCGTTGGCCGAGCTCGCCGGCCATGCGGACGTCGATCATCCCGATCATTGGTCCGACCATGAGGAGCAAGAGCTGCTCGCGATCTACGTCGAGCGTCGTGCAACGACTTCCATGACGGACTCGGCGAAGCGCGCCGAGGCAGTGCACGCGGCGATGACGTTCGCCATCATCTCGGGCGATCGCGGCTCTTTCCAAGCCTGACCCGACGCCCATCTCACGCCACCTGGGCGAGCGCGCACGCGCGAGCGCTTGCGCGGGCGCTCCCCGCATCGCATCGTCGCGCATGCTCACACGCGGCATTGCCCTCGCGTTGTTCGCTGCACTCGTGGTCGCGGCCGCGCCTGCATCCGCCGCTCCGACCGACGACCACTACCTGGCCGGCTACGCCGTCGCGGTGCTCGAGCGCGAGCTCGACGTCCACGATGTGGAGGTGGAGGTGCGGGACGGGGTGGTCACCGTGCGCGTGGTCGGGCGCGCCGACCGCGAGCGCGCGGTGATCCGCGACACGCTCATGGGCACCGCGCAGTTCAGGGACGTCGACGTCACGCCCACGGAGCCGGTCACGGAAAACGCCACGCCCGCGGAGCCGCCGGCTCACGCGGCTCTCGCGACGGAGCCCGCCGTCGTCGCGCGGACGGCCCCGGTTCCGCGTGCGGAGGTCCTGCCGCGCGGTGAGCTCTTCCGGCCGCTGCTTGCCGACCCGAAATGGCCGCGCTTCTCGGCGACGTATCGCTACTACATCGACGACACCGATCTGCGCAGCGTCGGCTCGGCGAACTTCGGCGCGACGATCCCGCTCTATCGCCATTCGGCGAGGCCCGCAGGCCGATGGGAAGCCGGACTTCAGGCCGGTGTCTTCTCCATCTTCGACCTCGACGCCGCGTCGAAGGACCTGATCAACGCCGACTACTTCGTCGCCCTGCTCAGCAGCTACGCGGTCGACGATTTCGCCGCGATCGGCCGCGTCTTCCATCAGAGCTCGCATGTCGGCGACGAGTTCCTTCTCCGCGGCCGCGTCAAGAACCGGGTGAACCTCAGCTACGAGGCGCTCGACCTGAAGCTCTCGTACGACCTCTGGCGCGCCGTACGGTTGTACGGCGGCGCGAGCTATCTCTTCGACCGCGATCCGGCGAGCCTCGAGCCGTGGGCGCTGCAATACGGCGTCGAGGTGACCAGTCCTTGGTCGCTCGATCCTGCCGGGACCGTGATCCCCGTCGTCGCCGTCGACTTCCAGAACCAGGAGGAGAGCAACTGGAGCACGCAGTACTCCCTACTCGCCGGCCTCGAGCTCGAGCGTGTGCGCATCGCGGGCAGCGCGCTCCTTCTCGGCGTCGAGTGGTTCCGCGGGCACTCGCCGAACGGACAGTTCTACCGCAGCAAGGTGGAATGGACCGGCATCGGCCTCCACCTTTTCTTCTGAGCGTCGCACTCGCCTCAGGCCGGTAGTGGCGCCGACATGAGCGCGAGCTGACGGCTCTGCGCGAGGAGCCGGCCGTCGCGGCTCCAGACCTCGCCGTCCTCCTCGACGAAGCCGTGCGACGCGTGGCGGCTCACGAATCGCACGAGGCACCAGTCGTGGACGTGCGCCGGCTCGTCGCGGAAGTGAATCGTCAAATCGACGGTCGGCACTTGGACGGCCTGGCGCGCCATGGTGAAAAGCGCCGGGAACCACGCGTCGGTGAGCGCGGCAATCACGTGCGCGTCGGTCGGCTCGGGATCGGTGAGGCGAATCCAGCCGCCGGTCATCGCTTCAGCCGCCGGCGCCGACTCCCACGGCGCGCGACCGAGCGCGATCCGCATCTCGTAGCGCTCGCGGAGCGGCATGTGTACTGGCGCGGGCGGCGGCGCGGCAATCTCCGTCGGCCCCGGCACGACCGGCGGCACGAGGTGCGCGAACTCCGGCCCGGGACGGTCGGTGCCGAGCGCGGCGACGGCGAGCGCCGTCAGCTTGCCGTCTTGCATCAAGCGCGCAGTCACGACGGTCGTCGTGCGGCCGACGCGTTCGGGCTGCACCACGAGATCCGCGTCACCCTCGCGGGGCGGCCGCAAGTAATGCACGGTGAACGACCGCGGTCGCCGCGTCGGGTCGGCGACTTCGGTGGTGATCGCGCGCAGGATCAGCGCGGCAAGATAGCCGCCGTTCGGGCCGCGAATGATCCACCAGCCGTGATCGATACGCGCCGCATAGCGGTGGTCGCCTGCGCGCGTGACGGCGGTGTCCGTGGCGAAGCGGCTCGGCATCGATCGGCATCAGTGGCAGCGCCGAGCGGCTGATGCAACGCACGTCATGATCGCGCGCGCGTCCGTCGCGGCGATCGCGGCGCGCGACCGCGACGGGTCAGCAGCTCGATCAGCGCGTCGGCATGGCGCTCCGCGAACTCCGGCTCCGTCGGGTCGACACCGGTCAGGTAGCGACACTCGGGCGCCTGGCTGAAGACGAGACCGGCGGCGCCGAGGACGACGTAGCGCAGGCTCACGGGCGAGATCGGCGGCACCAGACCCTCGGCTTGCGCGCGCTCGACGTGGACGGCGAGGGCATCGTTCATCGGGCGCACGAAACGGTCGGCGACCCAGCGCATGCGCGGGCCGTCGCGCTTCGCTTCGTCGTTCATCAAGCGCATGAACGCGGGTCGCCGCGCGACGAAGCGGACGAACTGTCGGATCACGTGCTCGAGCCACGCGAGGGGATCGGACCCGTCCAGCGACGGCAGCGTAGCGGCGAAATCTCCTTGCAGCTCGGCGAAGGCGCGCGTCACCGCGGCTTTCCACAGCCGCTCCTTGCCGTCGAAGTAGTACTTGATGAGACCGAGGTTGGCGCCGGCGCGCTCGGCGATCTCGCGCGTGCGCGCGCCGTCGAAGCCGCGCTCCGCGAAGACCTCGAGGGCGGCCGCGAGGATGCGCTCGCGTGCCCCGTCCGCCGGTTGGGAATGGGCGCGCGATCGATATCGCGTGGGCTGCATCGACAGCGAGGTTACTCTCTTGACTAACATGCGCAAGAGCGATTATACAGCTGACTAAAGTCATCCCGTGAGCGTCCTGTTGACGCTCGGTACGAGAGGAGTCGCCGATGAGCACAGCGAGGGTTCCACACGTCGACGGACGGAAGCTCAGTCTCAGCCACTTCGGTCTCAGCTGTTTCGATCTCGCCCGCATGGAGGACTTCTACACGCGCGTGCTCGGCATGACCGTGACCGACCGTGGCGAGGTCGGTGGCGGCGTGGCGGAGCTCGTCTTTCTCACTACGGACCCCGCCGAGCACCATCAGCTGGTGCTGGCGTCGGGACGAACGGAGGGCACGATCCTCGAAGGGCCGGTCCTCGGCGGCAGCTTCGGGGCGGCGATCTTCCAGCTCACGTTTCGCCTCGACGATCTGGCGACGCTCCGCCGCGTGCAGCAGCGGCTCGTCGGCGAGGGCAACAGCAACTTC
>JBGPOW010000322.1:0-4340 GCA_041488235.1 Binatia bacterium | reverse complement strand
GCTACCATCGGGGTCTCATCGCCTGCCAAGTCGCGTGTCCGGTGCACACCGACGCGCGCGGCTACGTACGCGCGATCGCCGCCGGCCGCTTCGAGGAGGCGTATCTCATCGCGCGCGGTCCGAATCCCTTCGCGTCGATTTGCGGCCGGATCTGCGGCGCGCCGTGCGAAGCGGCGTGCCGTCGCGGGCGCATACCGCGCGTCGACGCCGACGGCCGGTTCGTCGGCGTCGACCGGCCGATCGCGATTCGCGCCCTGAAGCGCTTCGCCTGCGAGTGGGCAGGAGTCGAGGCGCGCCCGCCCGCGGAGGTCCTCGAGGCCGTCCGCGGCTTCGTGCCGCCGATCGCGGCCGACGCCGAGGAGATGGCGGCGCTCGTGCGCGCGCACCAGCGCGGCGGCTTCGCGCCGGCACGCGGCGAGCGCGTCGCAATCATCGGCGCCGGGCCGGCCGGGCTCTCGGCGGCGCACGACCTCGCGCTCATGGGCTTCGCACCCGTCGTTTTCGAGCGCGAGCCGGTCGCGGCGGGCATGCTCGCCGTCGGCGTGCCCGAGTACCGTTTGCCGCGCGAGCTCATCCGGCGCGAGGTGGCGGTGATCGAGGCGCTCGGCGTCGAGATCCGCACCGGCACGACCGTCGGCGACAATGTTGCGTTCGCGGCGCTGCGACGCGATTACGCGGCGGTGATCGTCGCCGTCGGCGCGAAGCGGCCGCGCGCGCTCGGCCTGCCGGGCGAGGGCGGCCCGCGCGTGTACGGCGGCGTCGACCTGCTGCGCGCCGTCGCGCTCGGCGAGGCGATCGACCTCGGGCACGACGTCGTCGTGATCGGCGGCGGCAACGTCGCCTACGACGTCGCGCGCACGGTGGTGCGGCAAGCAGCGTACGACACGGCGCGCACGGCGGCGCGTCTCCCGGGCACGCGCCGCGTGCGGCTCGTCTCGCTCGAGACGCTCGAGGAGATGCCCGCCGACACCGTCGAGATCCGCGAGGGCGACGAGGAGGGCGTAGAGCGGATGAACGGCTGGGGGCCCGTCGAGGTGCAGCGCGACGGCGGAGGCCACGTCACCGGCGTCGTCTTTCGTCGCTGCACGCACGTCTACGACGCGCAGCGACGCTTCAGCCCCGTCTTCGACGACGCGGACCGCCGCACGGTCGCGTGCGATACGGTGCTGATCGCCGCCGGGCAAACGCCCGACCTCGAATTCCTGCGCGACGGCGGTGCCGATGTCGAGGAGCTGCGCCCGGGCTGGCCGAAGGTCGACGCCGACACCTTGGCGACGACGGCGGTGGGCGTCTTCGTCGCCGGCGACTTGGCGTACGGGACGCGCCTTCTGATCGACGCCGTCGCGTCAGGGAAGAAGGCGGCGCGCGCGGTGTATCGCTACGTCACCGGACGCGCGATCACCGCCGCGGCCGTCGAAACGCACGTGCCGCTCGAGCGCTATCGGCGCGAGCTCGGCTACGAGTCGATCCGCCGCCACGAGCTCGCGACGCGCGCCCCGCAGGCGCGTCTCGACGACCCGCAGGCGACCGTCGAGCTCGGCTACTCCGTCGCGGAGGCGCGGCGCGAGGCGTCGCGCTGCCTCGATTGCGGCGTGACGCCGGTCTTCGACGGTACGCGCTGCGTGCTCTGCGGCGGCTGCGTCGACGTGTGCCCGACGTCGTGCCTCAAGCTCGTGCCGCTCGCGGCGCTGGTGCCGACGGCCGAGCTCGACGCCGCCGCGCACGCGCTCGCCGGCGACGCGGCGTCGGACGCCATCGAGGCCACGGCGATCGTGAAGGACGAGGACCGCTGCATCCGCTGCGCGCTCTGTGCGATGCGCTGCCCTGTCGACGCCATCACCATGGAACGTGTGCAGTTCGAGACCACGTGGAGTGCACGATGACGACCACACCTGCAGCCACCACGACGACGCGCTCGCGCCTCGATCCCGAGCCGATGCCGCGCCGCGACTTCCTCGGACTCGCCGCGACGTGGTCGGCGTGCGCGACGTTGCTCTTCGCCTTCGTCGGCGCGATGCGCTTGCCGCGCGCGGCGGTCGTGCCCGTGCCCTCGCGCAAGTTCAAGGTCGCGCTGCCGGATGCGCTACCGGCGGGCGAGGCGTTCCTGCCGCCGGGCCGCTCCGTCGCCGTGTTCCGCGACGCCGAAGGCGTGTTCGCCCTGTCGCGCGTCTGCACGCACCTCGGCTGCATCGTGAAGTCGGAGAGCGACGGCTTCCACTGCCCGTGCCACGGCTCGCGCTTCGCGCCGAACGGCGCGGTCGTGAAAGGGCCGGCGCCGAAGGCGCTCGCCTGGCTCGCCGTCACTCGCGTCGGGGCGGGGACCTATCTCGTCGACGAGTCGAAAGCGGTGCCGCCGGGCACGAAGGTCGTCGCATGAGCACGAGCGCTGAGATCGGCCGCGGCGGTCGCGTGAGCACGACGGCAGAGCCCGGCCGCAGCGGTCGTGCGAGCACGATCGCCCACGGCGGCCGTGACGCGGCCAGCGCGCCGTCCGCAATGCGGCGTTTCGTCGAGAATCTCCGCGACGTGCCGCGGCACGTCGCCGAGAGCGTCGTCCGCGGCGGCGCGCCGCGCACCGACCGCAGCCGCTCGTCGTTCGTCTTCGGTAACCTGTTCCTGCACCTGCACGCGGTGCGCGCGCACCGCTGGACGCTGCGCTGGGCGACGACGTGGGGGCTCGGGATCATGGCGACGTCGGGATTCCTCCTGACGCTCGCGACCGGGATTCTCCTGATGTTCTATTACAAGCCGTACCCCGACGCCGCGTACGACTCGATCAAGGACATCCACTTCGTCGTCCCGACCGGACACTTCATCCGCAACATCCATCGCTGGGCGGCGCAGCTGATGGTGATCGCGGTGCTGCTGCACATGGCGCGCGTCTTCTACACGGCGGCCTACCGCGCGCCCCGCGAGTTCAACTGGGTGATCGGCATGGGCCTGCTGGTCGTGACGCTCGGGCTCTCGTTCACCGGGTATCTCTTGCCGTGGGACCAGCTCGCGTACTGGGCGATCACGATCGGCGCCAACATCGCGCAGTCGCCGCGCGAGGTGACCGATGCCGTCGGCGTGACGTCGTACTTCGATCCCGGCGGTCTGCAGAAGTTCATCCTTCTCGGCTCGGAGGAGATCGGCGAGGAGGCGCTGATCCGCTTCTACTTGCTGCACGTGATGATCCTGCCGCTCGCGCTCGCCGTCCTGATGGGCGTCCACTTCTGGCGCATCAGGAAGGACGGCGGTCTGGCGCGGCCGCGCGACGCCGACGCGCGTCTCGGCCCGCTGGACGCTGCGACGTCCCCGGTCTTCACCGAGGCGCCGACGAAGACCTACCAATTAGCAGCGATCGTCCGCGGACGGACGCCGCAGGTCGGGCGCGGCCCCGAGCAGACGGTGCCGGCGATGCCGCATCTCTTCTACGCCGAGGCCGCGGTCCTGATGCTGACGATCTTTCTCTCGCTCGCGCTGTCGCTCGTCTCGGACGCGCCGCTGAAGGAGCTCGCGAACCCCGCGGTGCCGGAGAACCCGGCGAAAGCGCCGTGGTACTTCCTCGGCTTGCAGGAGCTGGTCTCGTACTCGGCGTTCATGGGCGGCATCGGTATCCCGAGCATCGTCATCATCGGGCTGCTGCTCATTCCGTACCTCGACCGCGAGCGCGACGGCAGCGGCGACTGGTTCGGCGGTCCGGGCGGCGTCGGCCTCGTATTGCGCTCCGCCGCGTTCGGATTCGTCGCCGTCCTGGCGGTCGAGGTGTTCGCGATCCGCTGCGGGTGGATCCGTGAGTGGTGGCCGGAGGCGCCGCAGCTCCTGATCACGGCGGTGAATCCCGGGACGGTGCTGACGGCGATCTACGGCGCGTATTCGGTCTGGCTCGTGCGGCGCTTCTCGTCGACGCGCGCCGGCGCGCTCGGGCTCTTCACCTGCTTCCTCTGCGGCTTCCTCGTGCTGACGGTCGTCGGTACGTACTTCCGCGGGCCGAACTGGGACTTCTACTGGTCGCCCGCCGATTGGCCGGTGCACGGATGAACGTGCGCGCGAACAAGTGGCTGCTCCTCGGCGCCAGCACGGCGACGTTGGCGCTGCTCGGCGTCGCGGCGTTTCACGAGGGCTACTGGCGCGAGTGGCGGCGCGTCCAGCGCGTGTATCGCGCCGAGCTGCCGCCGAAGGACGCGGCCGAGTTCAACGTCCAGCTCAGGCAGGTGTACGCGCCGGCGCTGCACGTCACCGACCGCTGCATCAGCTGCCACGTCGGCATGGCGCCGGGCGAGAACGGGATCAAAGGCAAGGCGGAGTTCGCCGCGCATCCCGACGTCGGCCACGACCCGCTGCAGTACGGCTGCGTC
>JBGPOW010000321.1:0-4345 GCA_041488235.1 Binatia bacterium | reverse complement strand
CCCTCGACGGCGTCGAACATCGCGCGCGACCAATACTCGTCGTGACCGGCAACGACGAACGCCTTGCTCGCCCGCAGGCGCTCGCCGTGCGCATGGGTGTCGAGGTCGGTCGTGTAGCCGACGTCGTACCCCGAGCGTTCCAGCCAACGCACCAGGTGCACCTCCCATCTCAGGAAATCGCCGGCGCCGTTCCCGGCGTACGGCCGGTCGAACGAGACCGCGACCGCTCGCGTCCCGCCGCTCACCGTCGGTGGCCCGTAGCTGCTGCCGTAGAGACTTTTCCCCGTGCGCCCATCGTCGGGGTACAGGTTGTACGCTTGATACGTCGCGACGCTCTGCTGATACAGGACCGCCGGCGGATGCGCGTCATCGCGGACGACGAACGGGATGACGCTAGCGAGGTGCTCCGTATTCCGTAACACCGCGAGATACACGCCGGTCGTCCACGACTCCGGCACGCGCACGTCGGCGCTCGGCGCCCAGTCGCATGCGATCAGGCCGGTCACGGGATCGACGGGACACGCGGGCTGCGGCGTGCCCGCGAGGTCGCCGAGCGTCACGAGGAGACGCCCGCCGGCACCGTCGTACCAGCCGATGCGGTAGATCTCGATGCGGTACGGCTGCGCCGGCGCGACGCTCACGTGGAACGTGATCGTCTCCCCATGATCCACGCTCGTCGCCGACGCGTAGCCCTTGATCTGCCCCGCACCGTCGTCAGCGGACTGATCGCCGGCGCGCCAGAACTGCCACCCATCGGAGCCCGACTCGGCGTTCTCGCGCTGAATGGCGTTGCGCGTAAGAGCGCGAGCGTCTGTGCCGCCGCCCGATCCGCCGCAGCCGTACACACCCAGCGCGATGACGACGGCAACGACGGCCGCACCCAAGCGTGTCGCCGTGCGAACGGCAACGAGAGCGACGGCGGGCATCTACAGTGAATTCAAGAACGCGACGACTGCGTCTTGATCGAGCGGCACGAGCGCGGCGAAGCGATCGCGCGCGTGCTGCGCCTCGCCGCCGTGTGCGGCGATCGCCTCGGGGAGCGTCGCGGCGCGGCCGTCGTGGAGGTACGGCGCGGTGAAGCGGATGCCCCAGAGCGGCGCCGTGCGGAACTCGCTCCCCGACGAATATCCTTGCTTGATGCCGTCGGCGAGACCGGCGCCCATGTCGTGCAGCAGGAGATCGGTATAGGCGAGCACCTTCCGGTTTCGTAGCGCGGCGACCGGATAGATGTTCGAGGTGCGGTACTTGTCGGTGTGGCAGAGGTTGCACTTCATGCGGCGGAACAGGCTCCTACCGCGCCGGACGACGCGCCGGACGCCGTCGCCGCGCATTGCGCCGGTCGGCGGCTCGAGCGTCGTGATGAAATCGACGAACGCGGCGATGTCCGAGCCGTTGTCCTCCGGATCGGGCTCGCCGTCGCAGATCGGCGCGCCACCCTGCGGGTCGTTCTCGACCGGATGGAACGGATTCGTGATGCCGATCTCGTCGACGTAGGCCTGCGCGGCGAATTCCTCGAGCGTCGGCGTCTGCGCCTTCCAGCCGAATCTACCCATCCGCTGCTCCGTCTGATTGATCCTGCCGACGACGCCGTCGCGCTTGGTCGCGAATTGCTTCGCCGCGAGCAAGCGAATGCGGAGCTCGGGGATCGCGTCGAGCAGCCCCAAGCCGAACAGCGGCGGCGTGTTGCGCGGCGAGACGAACGTGGCTTCGGGCGGCACGACCTCGCCGGGAACCGTGCAGCTGCCGTCGACGATGCCGTGCTCCTCCAACACCGGTCCGCCGTACGCGGTCAACGGATCGAAGTCGTAGCCGTTGGCCGCGAGCGTCCCGAAACGGGTCACGGATCGTGCGCTCGAGCCGCCGATCGTCGGCTCGCTGTGACACTCGGCACACCGGAAGCCGTTGAACACCGGGCCGAGCCCGGTCGCGAGGTTCTCGCTCTCCAGGAACTTCTGCCGGCCCTCCTCGAAGCGCGCCTGCTCGGCGACGGTCAGGCCCGCGACCGGCTGCGGCGCGCAGAGCGGCGCGGCCGCGGCGCAGCTCTCGCAGACGTCCGGCACGCCGTTACCGTCGCCGTCGGGGAGGTTCGCCTCGAGCTTGCAATCGAAGCTGCAGCCGTCGCAGCTCGTCTGGTTGCCGTCGTCACACTCCTCGCCGCCGTCGACGACGCCGTCGCCGCAGCGCGGGAGCCGACAATCGCTGCGGCACGCGTCCGGCGCCGTATCGCTGTTCGCCGCGCCGTCGTCGCACTGCTCGCCACAGGCGCGCTCGCGGATCCCATCGCCGCAGACCGGACCCGCCTCGATTCGGCAATGCTCGTCGCAGCCGTCGCAGCTGGCGAGATTGCCGTCGTCGCACTGCTCACCGCCGTCGACGACGCCGTCGCCGCAGCGCGGAAGCCGGCAGTCGCTGCGGCACGCGTCCGGCGACGAGCCGTTGCCGGCGCCTGCATCGCATTGCTCGCACGCGGGATCGAGGACGCCGTCACCGCACGCTGCCGCACCGGAGGTGCAGAGCCGGACGATGTTCGCGTGCGCGACGCCGTTCCAGTACCACACGTTGACGAGACTGCCGTCGGCGAGCCGAATGGTACGGATCGCCGCCGCGGGGTTGGCGTCGAGCACGATCGCGTCGCCGAGCGGACCGTTTTGACCTAACGCCCGCGCGCGCGGCGGCAGGATCTCGCGCGCGTCCGGATTGTACTCGATCCATGCGACGTACATGTTGCCGATCGCGTCGAACGCGACGTCGGGCTCGGCAAAGACCCCTGCTGCCGATGCGCTCACTTGGAACTCGTCGCCGAGTGGGGCGCCGTCGGAAGCGAATTCCCGTCCCCAGACCTCGTACCCCGTCGCGTCCGCGTTCGCGCGCGAGCCGACGACGGCGAATCCGCCGGTCGGATTCGCGGCGACGCGCGGATTTCCGAACAGCTGACTGACGGCGATTTTTTCCGCCCGCGGCTGGCCGTTCGATCCGAAGAGCCGCGCCATGCTCGGCGCCTCGCCGATGCCGCCCGTCCAGACGACGACGAGGCCGCCGTCGGCCGTCGCAGCGACGTCGTTCTCGTATCCGCCCTCGCCGATCTTCATGTCGCCGCCCTGCCGCTCACGATCGGCGTCGCGCGCGCGCGCCCAGAACCCGTTCTCCGACCACAGAAACACCGGCGCGGAGGCGAGCGCGACGACCGTGCCCGACGGAATCGGCCACCCCGGCATGTCGAGCGTATTGTCGAAGTCGGCGCCGGTCGGCGCGCCATTGGGATCGAGGTATTGACCGCGAAATTGATATTCCCGCTGCGCACCATCGATCCATTGCCAAGCCGCGACGTAGCCGCCGTCCGGCCGCGCGCTGACGACGGGTCGGAACACGTGCGCGCTGGTGTCCACTTGGACGGCCGGCCCGAGGGGCAGCCCCGTCGGAGCGAAGCGTCGCGTCGCCGCGTGGCTTTGCCGCCCCGAGACCGTGAAGTCGTAATCGCCCCAGATGACGAGGAAGGAGCCGTCGGCCGCCGCCGCAACGTCGACGTCTTGGAGGTGCTGACTGAACGTCGCGCTACCGACGGGAAAGGTCGGCACGGTGACGACTTGTGCACCTGCGGCGTGCACCATGAACAGGAGCAAGGGGGCGCACGCCGCGGTCGCCCGGGATACCGCGCGCATGACGGCGCGAGTGCTAAGCCATTTCGAGACGCCCCGTCAAGGCAATTCTGAGGACGCAGCGCGGCGAGAACGCGGAATGCGTTGCGATCGCGTCTCGCTTTTGAGCTAGGAACGCGTCTCGACGCCGATCGCCGCGAGGCAGAGCACGGCGCCGGCGAAGAACGTCGGCACCTGCAGCCGCCGGGGTCCGAGCAGGCTCACGGCGAAGCTTCCGAGGCCGAGAAGATAGAGCGAGGGCGCGATCGTCGCGTGCACGGTCGCGGCGGCGATCGCCTCGTAGATCTTCCACACGGCGAGGACGCCGACGAGCACCAACGCGAACGGACGCCGCGACGTGAGAGCGTCCGGCGGCGGCGTCTCGTCGTCAGGGTCGTCGGGCCGAATCTCGGCGTCGTCGCTCATTCGTCGACGCGCTGACCGAGGCGGCGGAGCTCGGCGGCATGCCGGCGCGCTTGCGCGGTGATGGTGACGCCGCCGAGCATGCGCGCCAGCTCCTCGACGCGCTCGGCATCCGAGAGGCGCGCCGCCGAGGAGCGGGTACGGCCGCGGCTCGGGCGCTTGCGGACGACGTAGTGATGATCGGCGCACGCGGCGATCTGCGGCAGGTGGGTGATGCAGAGCACTTGCCGGCCGCGCGCCAGCTGGCGGAGCTTCCGCCCGACGACCTCGGCGACCGCGCCGCCGAT
>JBGPOW010000320.1:0-4392 GCA_041488235.1 Binatia bacterium | reverse complement strand
GCGCTCGCCGCCGACGCCGACGGCGTCCATCTCCCCGCCTCGTCGTTCGTGGTCGCCGACGCGCGGCGCCTCGTCGGACGGGACCGCCTGGTCGGCCGCTCGGCGCACGCCACCCATGAGGTCGCGGCCGCGGTGCACGAGGGCGCGGATTACGTCGTGCTCGGGCCGATCTTCGCAACCCCGTCGAAGGCGCAATACGGCGCGCCCCTCGGCATGGAGGTCGTGGCGGCGGTCGCGACGTTTCCGGTCGTCGCGATCGGGGGCATTACAGCGGAGCGTGCCGTCGCCGCCCGCGCCGCCGGTGCCGCGGGCGTCGCGGTGGTGCGTGCGATCCTCGACGCCGCCGATCCGGGCGCAGCCGCCACGGCGCTCGTCGGCGCGGTCGCGTCGAGAACGCCGCCGTCGACCGCACGCCGACTAGTGGACTAGCGCCCGCTGTCGTTGGAAACGTCGGGCCCACTCGCTACACTCCCGCGCCGAGCGACGGCGTCGCCCGCGGACACCGCGGCGCGACGTCGATCGCGAGCCACACGACATCGGAGGTCCCATGCTGCGTTTCGTGTCCGCGCTACTCGGAGTCTTCGCGCTTCTCGCCGGCGCTCGCGTCGAGGCGACTGACGGCGACGGCCTTCGCCTGCTCATGCTCTCGGCGCAGGACATGAACACGCCACAGACGCTCGTGCGTGCCGACGTCGCGATCAGCGTCGAAGCGCCGCAAGGGAAGCGCACGACCACCGCGATCGCGCTTTTCGCGCCCGGCAAGGACGCGCGCTGGTACTGGCAACAGCGCGAGCCCGCGCTGCGCGCGCTCGTGGTCGGTGCCGATCGCAAGGTCCTCGAGCAGCAAGGAAGCACGACGGACACCGTGCCGATCGGCGCGCCGCTCGACACCCTCGGCATCGCCTACGAGGATCTCAGCCGCTTCATCGTCGATGACTTCAAGACTCAGCAGATCACCGACGAAGCCACCGACCACATCCTCGTCGGCATGCATCCCGCCGTCGATTCGGCGTACGTCTACCGCGCCTACACCTTCGACAAGGAGAAGACGGTCCCGACGAAGATCCAATTCTACGCCAAAACGCTCAGCAACATGGTCAAGCTACGCCTCGACGCCGATCACATCCTCATCGGCAAAAAATGGATGCCCACAACGATCGACATCCAAAACTACCCCGACAACACGACGACCCACCTCAAAATCAAATGGACCCCCAACGCCACCGCCCCACCCGAGCTTCTAGTCGCATCGAGCTTCCCCGCAACGTCGCCGCTCCCATGGGAAAGCGCCCCGAAGGCAACCGCGACGCCGGGACTCGGCAAGTAGGCGACAAAGCAATCGAGCCGATGGCGGACGTCGCGCAGCAACGTCCGCCGAGCACCGCCGCAGCAACGAGAACGGCACCGATTCGCCGCGATCGAGCGAGCAGACGGTCGAGACGCATGCAGCTGCAAGGCGCGACCGAGTGAGGGCGGAGGCGTAGCGGGAGCTACGCCGCACAACCGAACGAGGGAGCAACGCAGCAGATGCGTGCGTATCGGCCGTCTGCGGTCGGCCACCTCGTCATACTGAGGCCGCGTAGGGCGGCGCGGGGTTGTACTCGATGTACCGCTGCACCGTCCGCGCGAACTCTTCACCATGCAGCTGTCCGATGAGCCACAGCGACATGTCGATGCCCGCCGATATCCCCGCCGACGTGACCACGTTCCCGTCGCGCACATAGCGCGTGTCCTCGAGGACGGTCACGTCGCCGCGCGCGCGCAGCGTCTCGATGAAGCTCCAGTGCGTCGTGACCCGCTTGCCTTTCGCGAAGCCGGCCTCGTGCAGGAGCAATGCGCCGGTGCACACGCTCGCCACCCACGTGCAGCGCGCACCGACCGCGCGGAGCCATTCGATCACGACCGGGTTCGCGACCTCGCGGCGCGTGCCTTGGCCGCCGGGCACGACGACGATGTCGAGCGCCGGCGCGTCGCCGAACGTGTGATCGGGGAGCACGCGTAGCCCCTTGTTGCAGCGCACCGTGGTCGCGCGCTCGGCGATCGTCACGACGCGGTCGCCGTCGCGCATCTTGGCCGCGGCGGTAAACACCTCCCACGGACCGACGAAATCCAGCTCCTCGGCGTCATCGAAGATCAACATGCCGGTGGTGATGGCCATTCTCGCTCCTTCTCATGCCCGTGCCGCGATCGACGGCAACCCGGTCGTCGCGGACGACCCGGTCGGCGCGGCTACGCTGCGAAATCGACTGCGATACGCGCCGGGCGTAACCCGTACCGTGCGCAGAAAGGCGCGGCGCATCGACTCGGCCGAGCCGAAGCCGCACTCGTCGGCGACCCGATCGACGCCGTGCGCCGACTCCTCGAGGCGCCGCCGCGCCGCCTCGACGCGCACCTTCTCGACGAAACGCGCCGGCGTCACTCCGACTTCGGCGGCGAAGACGCGCGCGAAATTGCGCGGACTCATGGCGACGCGCGACGCGAGCGTCGCGACCGAAAGATCGGACGCGACGTGATCGGCGATCCACGCTTGCAGGTCGCGCAGCGGCTCGCGGTCGGCGGTCTGCGTCGCGAGCTGGGCGCTGAATTGCGATTGCCCACCCGGCCGGCGCAGAAAGAGCACCATCTCGCGCGCCACGTGCAGCGCGACCTCGCGTCCTTCGTCCTCCTCGACGAGCGCGAGCGCCAAGTCCATCCCGGCGGTGACACCCGCCGAGGTGTAGACGCTGCCGTCGCGCACGTAGATCGGGTCCGGCTCGACGCGCAGCGCGGGAAACATACGCGCCAGCCGCGCGCACGCGCGCCAGTGCGTCGTCACGCGCCGGCCGTCGAGGAGGCCGGCGGCGGCGAGGACGAACGTGCCGGTGCACACGGACCCGAGGCGTCGCGCCCGCGGCGCGAGACGGCGGAGCGCGGCCAGGATCCGGGAATCGCGCATCGCGGCCTCGGTGCCGATTCCGCCGGCGACGAGCAGGGTATCGACGCCGCCGCGCACCTGGGTGACGGCGCGGTCGGCGACGAGGCGCATGCCCGACGACGTGACGAGCGGCCCCGCGGCGGGCGCGAGGATCTCGATGCGGTACGCATCGTCGGCGCGGCGACCCTGCTCGCGCAACCAGCGGGCGGTGCGCGCGAACACCTCGAGCGGGCCCGTGACGTCGAGAATCTGTACGTCGGGAAACGCGATCAGGGCAACGTGACGGCAGCGCGGCATGACGTCACCATCGCCGATTCCCGAGTTGGCAGCAAGGCCAAGAACCACACATATTCTGCCATCGCTCGCCTGATTCGAGGTCGAGTTATTTCTCGCTTCGACTGCGACGACGGGAATCGCGAAGACGGCGACGGCTGCTCGGCGCAATGCCTACTGGAGCCCGCGCTCGAGGATTTCTCGAGATTCGCGAAGTTCGCGTTCAGCCGTGAATCGGCATTGGGGTTCTGCGCGCCGGTCGGTGCGCCGTTCGACTTCGCCGTCGCAACCAATGGTGGCAGCACCACGGTGCATTGGTCCGTCTTGCGCGACGGCGTGGGCTGCGAGTCGTTTCCGTTCTCATGTCCGGATCGTGACGACTTCATGCGCATATTGACCGCGGACGAGGTTAGTCGGCTGCGCGAGACGTTTCGCGCGGTGGAGCTCTTCGAGCAGCGTCCCAACGGATGCGACGCCATCGCCTTCGACCCGTGCCTCGTGAACAGCTTCCGCTGGGACGAATTCGCCGCAACGGATTCCCCGTGCGAAACACCTCTCATTCCGGCGACCGAGGTTGTTCGCATCCTCGACGTGCTCGCGGACCTGACGAACTGACGCTGTCGTGATCCGCCGCGAAGCGTGACAACGGCTTCCGAACCGGCGCTCAGTTCGCTTGCAGGTCCGTGACGCACGGGAAGACCGTCGTCGCGTCGAGGTCGAGCTGGCTGAGCAGATCTGCAGCGCTCGGCGTCGCACGCGAGACGGTTCCCTCCGCGACGCACACCGCCGTGTGGTACACGCAGTCGAAGAGCGTTGCGTCGTCGATGGCCTGGCCGTCGCTCGCGGGGCAGGCCTGGGCGTCGGCCGCGAAGCCGAGGCCGGACACGACGTCGACGAGGCTCGCGACGTCGATGGCGACGGGCGGCTTGCCGGTCGTACACTTCTTGCCCAGCTTCGCGACCTGCTTCGCGAGCAGCGCGTCGCGCTTCGCCGATACTTTCAAGCAGAGGGTGTTCGCGTGCGCGAAACACGCGTCCGACTTGATCCCGTCGGGGTCGGAGGCCTCCGGGATGCCGAACGTGCACTGCAGGACCTTGGAGACGCAGCGTCCCTCGAGCGCGACCGTGCGGTCGTACGCCGATCGCGTGCCGTCGAGGATCGCGCCCTGACAGCGCGCGAGATCGTCGTGCGACGACATCGCATCG
>JBGPOW010000319.1:0-4462 GCA_041488235.1 Binatia bacterium | reverse complement strand
GGGCTTCCCCTCGCGCAGGACACGACGGTGACGATCCAGATCCACAACAGCGACAACAACTGCTGGACGACGTCGTTCAGCGCTCCGGCGGTCAAGAACGTGTCCAATCAGTTCAAGGACAAAGGCGACTGATCGCCGAGATGCGTCGCACGCGGCCCGGATGGCACCGCCGTCCGGGCCGCCTCCGCCTACTCCGTTCCGCGCGAATCGTCACCGGCGAAGAGGTGCGCGGCGAGCGCCGCGACGTAGAACCCTGCGGCGCCGAGGAGCGTGCCGTGGAAGCCGAACTGCATGCTGAGCGCCAGAGCGAGCACGGATCCGACGACGGATGCGAGACCGTTCACCGCCCACGCCCACGGAACGAGGACGTCGTCGGCTCGCGCGAGCGTGCGCAGCTTCAGCGGAAACGGCATGCCGAGGACGAAGCTGCCGGGAGCGAGAAACGCAAGCGCGAGCGCGACGCGCGACGCCAGCGTCGAAAGATGCGCACGCGGCAACGCGTCGACGAGGACGGCCTGCAACGTGACGGCCGTCGCCGCGGCGACGAGCACGATGGGGATCGGGTCGCGCTGGCGCGCGCCGAACGCGCCGGCAGCGAGGCTCCCGAGCCCGCAGAACACGAGCATGCCGGCGAGCGTCACGCTGACCGAGTACGCGGGGTGGCCGAGAAGCAGCGACAGCTTCTGCATCAGCGGGATCTCGACGAGCATGAAGCCGATGCCGAGCGAGCCGAAATACACGATGTTTCCCATGAGCAATCGATTCTTTTGCGGCAGCGACAGACGGAGCAGCGGCGCGAAGATCAGTATCGCGCCGATGCTGGTCACGGATGCGAGAATGAACGTCAGCAGCTGCCCTGCGCGCGACCGCGGGAGCTCCGGCTCGAGCTGGTAGAAGTACGGCCGATCGTCGCTCGCCGGCTGCATGCGAATGCCGACGGCGGCCGCGTCCTTCTCGTTCCCGTCGCGGACGGCCGCGAAATACGTGGTGAACTGGTTCGACGACGCGTCGAGTCCGGGCGCGTACTGCAGCGCGCCTCCGAGGTCGCCGTCTCGCACGCGAGCCTGGAGCGTTCGCACTCGGTCGTCGGTGAGCGCGGTGGCGTATACCGCAGCCGAAAGCAGCTCACCGGATCCGAGGATCGCAACGTGCCGTTCGATGCGGTCGACACCGCGCAACCGGAGCGCGGCGACCGCCGCCATCACGGCGCGCAGCAGCTGCTCCCGCGGCCGCGTGAGAAAGATGACGCCGTCGGGGCGGAGGACGCGCAGATACTGCGCGAAGGCTTCCGTCGTGTAGAGATAGTTGACGGACAAGAGCGACGCTTGCGTCGACGCCGTGTCGACCGCGTTCAACGTGATCACGTCGAACGTCCGGTCCGTCGTATTGACGTACGTTCGCGCGTCGAGCTCCCGTACCTCGACGCCGGATCGCGTCCAGAGGCCGTTCCAGTCGTGCGCGTACCAGCGCGTCGCCGCCTCGATCATCAGCGGGTTGATCTCGATCGCGGTCGCGCTCGCGGCGCCGTTCGCGAGCGCGAGATACACGTCGCCGCCGCCGCCGCTCCCGAGGTTCAAGACCTGCGGTGCGTGCGTGAACACGTACGGGGTGTTCTGCACCCAGTGTCCGAAGACCCGCTTCCCGTCTGCTTCGTGTCCGCGGAAATCGACCGTGAAGGTCCAGTTGTAGCCGTTGCTGAACAGCAGTCGGAACGCACAGCCCGCATCCGTCAGGTCCTTGGCTTGACGGGCGAAGTCGAAGGCGGCGATGGCCGGGCCGGGAACGAACGCGTCGAGACGACCGAGGAAGTTCCAGCTTTGGCGCGCGACGTGCCCGCCGTCGTCTCCCCGTGCGAGCAGCTGGCCGTAGAACTTCTCGGGTGCGGGCGCGAACGTGAAGAGCGCGTCGGTCCACGGCACGAGCATCACGATCGCGGCCGCGACGAGCCCCGCCGTCACCACGCGACGCACGTGCAGCGCGCCTCCGAGGAGCATCGCCGCGACGCCGGCGAGCGCCGCCAACACGATCGCGACCGTGCCCGCGTCGGCGAGACGATCGAGCAGCGCCACGATCAAGGCGCAGCCGAGACCCGCGCCGAGAAGGTCGCTGAAGTAGATTTCGGTCGCGCGGGCGCTCCACGCCGCGAAGGCGAATGCCAAGAGCGCCCCGACGAACACGTACGGTACCAAATTGACGACGATCAGCGCGAGCAAGCCGTGCAGCCGGCTCGTCACGATCGTCGCGGCGACCGCGGTGACGGAGAACCCGACGGCGCATCTCCAGAGGCGATCGAAGACCTGCGACGACGCCCGTGCGGGGCTGCGGCGGATCGCCATCGTCGCGATCGAGCCGCCGCATCCGAGCCCGAGCATCGAGAACGAAACGACCAAGAAAGCGGCCTCCGGCAACAGCTGGAGCGAGAGGATCACCACCTGGAGGAGCTGGAACCCCAACATCGCGGCCGACAACAGAAATACGGCGCTCATCAGGAGCGCGCGCTGCCTCATCGTCAGCGCGGATGCGGCGGCGTCCATCGGGCCATCCTAGGGGAGTTCGAGGTCGGCACCCAGAACCGCGATCGCCTCTCGATCGTTGCGGTCGCGTGGACTATGTTGACCAGCCGATCCGTCGCTCCGGAACGTCTTGACACTCAGGGCTTTTGTTTAATACCGTCCGGCGCGCGGAAATGGGGCCCTCGGTCTGACCCCGCCGAACGGCCCGGAAGTTGGTGAGAGGAGAGTGCGGATGGTTGATCCATCGAGGGGGAGCCGCTTGAGAAACGCGTCTGTGGTGGCGGTCGCCATCGCCTTCGGCGCCCTCGGCCTCGGCGCGTGTACGCAGGCAATCCATGACGATCGGCCGCCCCGTCCTCCTTCGCCCGGGGCCGAAGCGCTCAAGACTGAACGGCCCGACGTCGCCCCTCCCGCGCCGCCGACGACGATTACGACCTCGACCACCGAGATGCGAAGCATCGTCGAGGAAGCGGGGGTGTCGCAGGAACCCCCGGCTCCGCCTCCTGTTGACCCTCCCTCAGCCGCGAACGGCTACCATGCTCCCGCCTACCGGCTTAGCAGCGCGCAGCCCGCGCTCGTCGTCCAGGCGGGAAAGAGTCAGCTGATCGCCCTCGAGCACCCGGTTCGCCGGGTCTCGGTCGGCGACCCCGAAATCGCCGACATCGTCCTGGTGAGCCCTACCGACGTCCTCGTGAACGGGCGTAAGCCCGGCGACACGAGCCTCATCTTCTGGGATCAGCACGGCGTCTCCGAGGTCCATACGATCACGGTTGAAGAGACGAGCGAGCGACAAGTGCTGCTCGAGGTCACCGTCGCGGAGCTCAATCGGACCGCGATGGAGCAGCACGGGGTCGACTACCGCGTCTTGCGCACCGACCTCGGTCTCGTATTCCAACCGGCGAAGATCGCGCCGCTCGCCGGCGCGTTCCCGCCGCAGATCAATCAGCCGCCTTTTCAGTTCCAAACGGGCGACAACGTGACACTCGGAGTGCTCGACCCCAAACGTGACATCGCGGCGTTCTTCGAGTTCATTCAGCAAGAAGGCCTCGGAAAGATTCTCGCACGGCCACGCCTCATCGCGCGCAGCGGACGCGAGGCCAAATTCCTCTCCGGTGGCGAGATCCCGATCGTCATTGCCGAAGCGCTGCAAACCAGCGTCACGTTCAAGGAGTTCGGCACTCGCATGCGTTTCAAGCCGACCGTTCTCGCCGACGATACGATCGATCTCGAAGTCGCGCCTGAGGTCAGCCAACCGGACTTCGCGAACGGAGTGAACCTCTTCGGATTCCGCGTACCCGCGTTCATCACTCGACGAGCGGACACGAGAGTCATTCTCCGCGACGGAGAGACCCTCGTGATCGCGGGACTCTTCAACGAAATCCGCGAAGAGAATCAACAGAAGGTTCCGTACCTCGGCGACGTACCGTTCTTCGGGTATTTGTTCCGCAAAACGTCATACAATAAGACGAGGAATGAACTGATGATCGTCGTGCGGACGCGGCTCGTCAACGCGGTCCCGCCGGGCGTGAGCGTGTCGGTGCCCGACCGCGGTCCGCTGCGCGGCGAGGACGTGCGCACGCAACCGACCGACGCGCCGATCACGCGGCCACGGCTCAGTCGCCCTGTCGAAGCCGACGAGCGCGCGACGACTGGCGACACCAAGAGCACGCCCGATACACCGATAGAGCCGGGCGTGCGGGCGCGGGCGCACGGCTGGAGCGTGCAAGTTACGGCGACCACCGATCGTGCCGCGGCCGATGCGCTGATCGGGATGCTGAACGAGCGCGGGTATCCGGCGTATGAGGCGGCGATTCAACACGATGGTCAGTCGCTTTATCGTGTCCGGGTCGGCGCATACCGTTCGATGGAAGAGGCGGTGAAAGAGGCCGCGCGTCTGCGTCGAGAGCGCGGTGTTCGCGAGGCCGTTGTCGTTTCCGACTGATGCCGAG
>JBGPOW010000318.1:0-4486 GCA_041488235.1 Binatia bacterium | reverse complement strand
GCGCCGGTCGCCAAGGTGCTGCACGAGAGCTTCGGCATCCGCCGCGGCCTGATGACGACGATCCATTCGTACACCAACGATCAGCGCATCCTCGACTTGCCGCACGAGGACCTGCGCCGTGCCCGCGCCGCCGCGCTCTCCATGATCCCGACGACGACCGGCGCCGCGCGCGCCGTGTCGCTCGTGCTGCCGGCGCTCGAGGGCAAGCTCGACGGCATGGCCGTCCGCGTGCCGACGCCGAACGTGTCCCTCGTCGACTTGACCGCCGAGCTCGACAAGAAGACGAGCGAGAAGGACATCAACGCCGCGATGCAGAAGGCCGCCGAGGGCCCGCTGAAGGGCGTGCTCTCGTACTGCACCGAGCCGCTCGTCTCGACCGACTTCAACGGCACTGCGTTCTCCTCGATCTTCGACGCGGAGCTCACGCGGGTGATCGACGGCAACTTCTGCAAGGTCCTGTCGTGGTACGACAACGAGTGGGGCTTCTCGAACCGCATGCGCGACGTCGCCCTGCTCCTCGGACGCGGCCTCGGCTGAGCGGAGTCGCGCCGCGTGGCGCTGCGCACCATCGATAGCCTCGACGTCGCCGGCAAGCGGACGTTCATCCGCGCCGACTTCAACGTCCCGCTCGAGAACGGCGCCATCACCGATGCGACGCGCATCGAGGCCGCCCTGCCGACGATCACATGGGCCGTCGCGCACGGCGCGCACGTGATCCTCGCGTCGCACCTCGGCCGCCCGAAGGGGAAGCGCGACCCCAAGTACTCGCTGAAGCCGGTCGCCGACGCCCTCGCCGAGCTGCTGCATTTGAAAGTGATCCTCGCGCCCGACTGCGTCGGGCCCGAGGTCGAGCGCATGAGCAAGAGCCTGGATCGGCGTGAGATCCTGCTCCTCGAGAACGTGCGCTTTCATCCCGAAGAAGAAGCGAACGATTCGGCGTTCGCGCGCCAGCTCGCCGCGCTCGCCGACGTGTACGTGAACGACGCGTTCGGCGCCGCGCACCGCGCGCACGCCTCGACCGAGGGCATAGCGCACGTCGTGCCGGTCACCGCGGCAGGCTTTCTCATGAAGAAGGAGATCGAGGCGCTCTCGAAGATCATCGAGGCGCCGGAGCGTCCGGTCGTCGCGATCCTCGGCGGCGCCAAGGTCTCGGACAAGATCAAGGTGATCGAGCACCTTCTCGACAAGGTCGACACCGTCCTCGTCGGCGGCGCCATGGCGTACACATTCCTCCTCGCCGCCGGCCGCAAGGTCGGCGACTCGCTCATCGAACGCGACCGCCTCGACGTCGCGCGCGACGTGATGGTCCGCGGCAAGAGCAAGCTGCGCCTACCGATGGATCACGTCGTCACGAGCGATCTCTCCGGCGCGACGCCGACGCAGGAGGTCGGCATCGACGTTCCCGACGGCCAGAAGGGCGTCGACATCGGCCCGAAGACCGTCGCCGCCTATCGCGACGTGATCGCGAAGGCGCACACGATCTTCTGGAACGGTCCCATGGGCATCTTCGAGGTCGAGCCGTTCAGCCGCGGCACGATGGCGATCGCGAACGCGCTCGCCGACAGCAACGCCACGACGGTCGTCGGCGGCGGCGACTCGATCGCCGCGCTCGCGCGCTCGGGACGGAGCGACGACATCACGCACATCTCGACCGGCGGCGGCGCCTCGCTCGAATTCCTCGAGGGCCGGCCGCTCCCCGGCCTCACGGTGCTGGAACGATGAAGAAGTCCGCCACCCGCCGTCCGTTGATCGCCGGCAACTGGAAGATGCACGCGACACGCGCGGAGGCCGTCGCGCTCATCGACGGCATCAAAGCCGCGGCGGGCGCGCGCGATCGCGAGGTCGTCGTCGCCCCGCCGTACACCGCGCTCGAGACGGTCGCGCGCGCGATCGCGGAGACCGCGATCGGCCTCGCCGGGCAGAACCTCCATTGGGAGCCGAAAGGCGCCTTCACCGGCGAGATCGCCGGCGAGATGCTGAAGGAGGTTGGCTGCACGTACGTCATCATCGGCCACTCCGAGCGCCGCCAGTACTTCGGCGAGACGAACGAGACCGTGCAGCAGAAGATCGAGGCCGCGCTGCGCGCCGGCCTGAAGCCGATCGTCTGCATCGGCGAGACGCTGCGCGAGCGCGAGGGCGGCAACACGTTGCCCGTCATCGAGCGCCAAGTGCGCGACGGCCTCGCCGGCTTCGGCCGCGACGTCGTCCGCGGCCTGACGATCGCCTACGAGCCGGTGTGGGCGATCGGCACCGGCAAGACCGCCACACAAGAGCAAGCGCAGGAAGTGCACGCCACCATTCGCACGCTCCTGCGCGAGCTCGCCGGCGACGCCGGGAGCGAGGCCGTCCGCATCCTCTACGGCGGCAGCGTCAAGGCCGACAACATCGACACCTTGATGGCGCAACCCGACATCGACGGCGCGCTCGTCGGCGGCGCGAGTCTCGACGCCGCCGCGTTTTCGCGTATCATTAGCTTTCGGTAAGGAGCGAAGCAGCCATGATGATCCTCGTCACCATCGTTCACGTCCTCGCCTGCTTCGTCCTCGTCCTCACCGTGCTCCTGCAAGCGGGCAAAGGCGCCGACATCGGCGCCGTGTTCGGCGGCGCGAGCACGACGATCTTCGGCAGCAGCGGCGCGGGGAATTTCCTCACCCGGCTCACGACCGGTGCCGCGATCATCTTCATGATCACGTCGTTGACGCTCACCTACGGCGGCAGCCATCGCGTCAGCGCGACGCTCATGCCGGAGAGCGCCGCGCCCGCGGCACGCAACGAGCCGCTCGCCGGTGGCCCGGCCGGCGACGAGGACGAGGCCGCGACCGCGCCGCAAGGCGCGGCGGACGAGGGCGCCGCCCCCGCCGGCGAGCCCGCCCCGGCTCCCGCGGCTCCAGCCGCGCCCGCGCCGCCCGCCGCTCCCGCTGCGCCGTAACGATCGTTCAGCGAGCGAAGAGCACGAGCGCGATCTCGAGCACGATCAAGAGAATGATCGTCAGCTCGAGGAGCTCCGCGCGCGCCGTCGCGGCGCGCGTCGAGAACACGTTCGCGACGTTCTGAATGACCTCGAGCTTGCCGTCGATGCTGCGCTGCCACTCCGCCAGGTGCAGCCGCTCGGCGGTGCGGGTGTAGATCTTCGTCAGGTAGAGATCGCCGGTCAGCTTGAGCGCGTTGATCATGCGCTCGCGCAGCGTCGCGGTATCGAGGCGCAGCTCCGAGAGCTCGCGCACCCGCAGCGCCGACGGCCGGAGCGACCGGAAGCGGCGCCGGCGCCCGACGTGCTCGTACAAACGCGCGATCTGCCCATCGAGCATGCGGTCGAGGTAGCGCAGCTCGAGGAGCTGCACGTTCAGCAGCTCGAGTACGTTCAGCACGTCCTGGTGGTACTCGCGGTCGTAGACCAGCGCCACGTTCCAATCGGTCGCCACGAGATCGTCGGGCGTGTAGGTGACCGCCGTTCGCAGCACGTCGTCGGTCTCCGACGACGAGAGATGCGCCGGCTCGCAGTGCAGGATGCGCGCCAGGAGGTCGCGCTGCGCGCCGAGGAGCGCCGCCGCGTCGAGCGCCGGATCGAAGCGCGACACTTGAATGACGTAGTAGTCCTCGACGAGATCGTCGCCGTCGAGATTGGGCCGCGCGATCGCCGGCGCGACGCGCGGCTTCACCTCCGCGAGCACGGTGCGCGCCTCCGCCTCGAGCGTACCGCCGGTAGTGAGCGCCGCGGTGACGTTGGGGAGCGACGCACAGTCGACGCCGTCGAACGGCATGCTGAAGACGATCGACGCCGCACCGAAGTCGTGCAGCCGCAGCGCGACGTCGGCGTCGACGGGTCGCTCGATCAGATGCACGCGTCGCGTCCCGAGCGGCTGCACCAGCGGCGGCGACGCGTACTGCACGTGCGCCGGCGCGATCTTGCCGCTCGTCCCCATCCCCGCGCGCACGCCTTCCGGCAACGCGTCGCGCGCCCGCCCGAGGTCGATCTCGAACCCGAGGTCGAACGAGAAGAGCGCGAAGAGCCTGCCCGCCGCGATCTGCACGCTTCGATCTTCCGCCCGCCGTACGCGCCGTTCAACGCGCGCGCGCGTCGAAGCGCGGCCGCACTGCTACGGCAGGCACTTGCGCCCGCGCGCACTCGACAGTCCGGACGCCCGATGGTAGCTCTGAGTCGCTGTCTCGCGAGGATGGCGGAATGGCAGACGCGCTAGTTTGAGGGGCTAGTGGGGTAACACCCGTGGGGGTTCAAGTCCCCCTCCTCGCATCCTGAGTCGTCCCACTTTTCGCGTACTTCGATTTCACTATCCCCCGCAGCGCTCTCGGTGGGGGATAGTATGGACCCTTTCTCGTCTCGCGATGGCGCGTTGAACGCGCGCGCGAGCCGGCTGAGTTCGTCGCGGTCTTCGTCGTCGGGCATCCACTTCGCGTAGTGTTTCGCGAGCGTCGCGTACGCAACGCCGGTCTGCTTTTCGACCCACCGCGGCCCGCGCACTCGGAG
>JBGPOW010000317.1:0-4515 GCA_041488235.1 Binatia bacterium | reverse complement strand
TCCGACGCGCACGCGACCGCGCACCTCCAGTACCCGGAGGCCTACGGCATCGACCAAGCGCGTCGCGGCTGGGCGACGCGCGACGACGTCCTCAACACCCGCCCGGTCGAGGATTTCCTGGCGGCGCTGAAGGACGGCGCGAAGACGCCGCCACCGGGACGCGGCGGCCGCCGTACGGGTTCCCGCACGCGCGCCTCGTGACTGCGCTGCCGAGACGCCGCAAACAGTAGCCACGTCGGCATACCGGGGTCGGCTGCGGACCCCGCTCGCGTCTCCTCTTTTCGGAGACCGAGCCCGGACGGTATCGCCTTTCGGATGCCGAGCTCACGCGCCGGCTCGGCGGACTTTTCCTCGCCGTCGTACGCAACCCGTGAAGGAGTCCACGATGTTCGAGTACTTCGAGAACAACTATCCCTGGAACTTGGCCGTCGTGACCGCGCTCGGCATGGGCGCCGTCGCCTCCGACGTCGACACCGCGTGCCGACCGCTGCGCGCGGTCGCCGACGGCGACGTCGGCGTCTCGAGCGCGGCGTGGGCTGATGCCTGGTCGTCGCTCGCCGCGCGCCTGCATCGCCAAGGGCGCCACGACGAACGCGAGCACCATGGTCGCAGCGCCGGCGAGAAGTATCTCCGCGGCGCGCTCTATCTGCTGATGGCGGAGCGCGCACTACGCTGCACCGACCCGCGCAAGCTCGAGATCTATCGCGATGCGGTCACGATGTTCGGCCGCGGTGTCGCGCTGCGCGGCGACGCCGCCGAGCTGATCGAGATCCCATACACCACGGGTGCGAGCACCACGGGTGCAAGCGGCAACGGTGCGATGCCCGCCGTGTTCGTCAAAGCCACGGGCGACGATCCGGCGCCCTGCATCATCCACTTCAACGGCTTCGATTGGCTGAAGGAGTTCAACTATCTCTCGATGGCGGAGGAGTATGCGCGCCGTGGGATCGCCGGCCTCTTCTGCGACCAACCGGGCAGCGGCGGCGCGCTGCGCCTGCACGGTCTCCCGGCGGAGGTGGAGTCGGAGCGCGCGGCGGCCGCGTGCATCGACTACCTCGCTCGCCGACGCGACGTCGACGCCACGCGCATCGGCATCATGGCCCCGAGCCTGGGCGGCTACTACGCGCCGCGGGCGGCCGTGTTCGAGAAACGGCTCGCGTGCTGCGTCGCATGGGGCGCGTTCTACGACGCCGGCGAGGTGCTGCAGCTGCGGATCGCGCAAGGCGATCGCTACGCGCGCTCGGTCCCCGACGTCGAGGACCAGATGCTGTGGGTAACCGGCACCGATTCTCTCGAGACCGCAATCGCGTTCATGCGGAAGCTCACGCTGAAAGACGTGGCGCAGCACATCACCTGCCCGCTCCTCATCGTCCACGGCGGTCGCGACCGGCAGATTCCGGTCGATCACGGTCAAAAGACCTACGACGCCGCCCGCAACAGCCGCGCGCGGAAGCTCGTCGTCCTGCAACCCGAGGACGGCGGCGTCGAGCACTGCTCGGTCGACAACTTCCCGCTCGTCCGCGACCTCGCCGCCGACTGGATCGCCGACACGCTCGACGTCCGCCGCGTGTGACGCCCGCGCACACGCCGTTCGCGTGGTGTGACGTCCAACGTTCCACGCGGGCGGCGTCGGGGTGCCGCGCGCTGGCTTAGTAGACCGCGCGGGTCGATGGTCGCATTGTGGAACTTCCGTTCCCGCAACGTCGTGGTGGTGAGGCGGTCTAATGCGCCTGCGCGCGGCACCCCGACGCCGCCCGAGGGGGCGTAGGACGCTCTACCCGCGGCGGCGTGCTGCGCACGCGCCGCGACGGGCACGGCGTCGCGCGACGTATGTGTCGGCATCGCATGCGCCGGCGTCGCGCGACGGCGGCGTTGCCGCCGCGCAGGTGCTGCGCGCGCGTCGTTGCGAGGCGTTGCGCGGCGTCGTCGCTGACGTGGGTCGCGCAGCGACTACGCGCAGTGCGCGTCCGTGTGGTGCGCGGTGCGGCGCGCGGTGCACGGCGCGTGGGGAGCGCCTCTGGGCGGACATTGGGACGCCCGACCACCACGGCGTCGCGGAAACGGAAGGTCCACAGCGCAACCACTACCCCGCACGTCCCGTCGGCCGCCGGGAGGCGCTCCCCACGCGCCGCACGACGGACGCCGCTCCCGCGCAGAACAACGGACGAACTCGCGCCGTCAGAGCACCGAGCGCAGCGCTTTCAACGCCTCCTCGGCGTCCTTCCGCTCGGGCGTGTCCTTCGGCGCCAGGTCGCGCGCTTTCTCGTAGGCGCTGCTCGCGCGATCGTACTCGCCGCGCAGCTCGAATGCGCGCGCGAGGTGCCACCATTGCTGGCGGTCGTCGCCGCTCTTGCCGCGGCACTCGGCGAGCGCGTACTCGGCATCGTCGAGCTCGGGCTCGCGCGCGAGCGCGTTCTCGAGCAGCGCGGCCGCCGCCTTGATCTCGCCGGCCGCGTCTCCCTCGCGCGGCCGCTTGCTACTGTTGGCGGCCATCATCGTACGCGCCAGCTCGACCATGATCGGCGGATCGTCCGGGTACTCGCGCAGGTGCGCCGCGAACGCGACGCGCGCCGTGATGAACTCGCCCTGCCGCGCGAGCGCGCGTCCGTAGTCGCCGCGCGCGCGCGGCGCGCCGCCGTCGGCGGCGGCGGCGAGAAGCGGCTCGGCGCGCTCGGGTTGGCCGGTTTCGAGCAGCACGAGACCGAGCTGGTGCTTCGCCGCAACGCTGTTCGGGTCCCGCGCCAGGCGCTTCTCGTACGCCGCCACGACCTTCTCGCGCGGCTCGACGAGCGCGCGCACGGTCGCCTGCGCCGCGGCGAGCTCGGCGTCGCTGCCCGTGCGCGCGCGCGGGTGTGGCATCGCGCGTGCCAGCTGCTCGAGCTCGGTGATGCGGTCCTCGGTAAGCGGGTGCGAGAGGAAGTACGGCGGCACCTCGGCCGGGTTCAGCTGCTGCGCCTTCAGCACCATGCGGAGGAACCGCGGCATGCCGAGCGGATCGAAACCGGCGTCGCGCATGAGGCCGAGCCCGACGTGATCGGCCTCCTGCTCGTATTGCCGCGCGTACTTGAGTTGCGCCGCAGCGCCGGCACTCGCGGCGCCGGCACCGAGAGCGGGATGCACCGCCGAGAGAAACAGGCCGAGGATCGTCGCATAGTTGATGAGCGCGGTCTGCTCCTCCTGGCGCACGACGTGATGCGCGTGCACGTGCACGATCTCGTGCGCGAGGACGCCCGCGAGCTCGGCCTCGTCGGTCACTTGGTCGAGCAGCCCGGCATGGACGTACACGTACCCGCCGGGGACGGCGAACGCGTTCAACGTCGATTCGCGCACGACGTAGAAGCGGTAGTCGAACTCTTTCGCGTCGAGGCGCGCGATGATGCGCTCGCCGATACGACGCAGATACGCGCTCAACGCCGGCGCGCGGAGGAGCGGCAGCCGCCGGCGCGCCTCGAGGGCGAAGCGGGCGCCGAGCTCCTGCTCGTCCTTCAGCCCCATGGCCGCGGCCTGGGGCGCGCAGAGCACGACGGCGGCGAGCAACGCCACGGCGGCCCGCGTCCACGACACGCGCCGGATCGCCGTCATCGCATGCGTCGGGCGAGGTCCTTCGCGAAGTACGTCAGCACGATGCTGGCGCCGGCACGCACGATCGCGAGGTGCGTCTCCCACATCGCGCGCTCCTCGTCGATCATGCCCGCGGCGGCTGCGGCCTTGATCATCGCGTACTCGCCGCTGACCGCGTAGGCGGCGACCGGAACGTCGAAGCGCTCGCGCACCCGCTGAATGACGTCGAGATACGCGAGCGCCGGCTTCACCATGACGATGTCGGCGCCTTCCGCGATGTCGAGCGCGACCTCGCGCAACGCCTCGCGGGCGTTCGCGGAGTCCATCTGGTAGCCGCGACGGTCGCCGAACTGCGGCGTCGACTCGGCCGCCTCGCGGAACGGGCCGTAGAACGCGGAGGCGTACTTCGCCGCGTAGGCCATGATCGGCACATCGACGAACCCGGCGCGATCGAGGCCGGCGCGGATCGCGCCGACGCGGCCGTCCATCATGTCCGACGGCGCGACGATGTCGGCGCCGGCGCGTGCGTGCGCCACCGCCTCCAAGACGAGCGGCTCGAGACTGGCGTCGTTCGCGACCTCGCCCTTCTCGATGATGCCGCAGTGGCCGTGGTCGGTGTACTCGCAGAGACAGACGTCGGTCACGACGAGCAACTCGGGCAGCGCGCGTTTGATGGCCTCGACGGCGCGCACGACGACGCCGTCGGCAGCGTACGCCCCGGAGCCGATCGCGTCCTTGTACTCGGGGATGCCGAAGAGGATCACCGCCGGCACGCCGACGTCGTACGCCGCCTTGCACTCGTCGACGGCGCGATCGACGGAGAGCTGCGCCACGCCCGGCATCGCCGCGATCGGTTGGGCGCGCCCGGTTCCCGGCGTGACGAAGAGCGGCAGCACGAGGCCGTCGACGCTCGGCCGCGTCTCGGCGACGAAGCGTCGCAGCGCGGCGGTGCGG
>JBGPOW010000316.1:0-4547 GCA_041488235.1 Binatia bacterium | reverse complement strand
CGCGAGCGCCGCGTCGACGGCTTCCCAGCCGTCGGGCGGCACGGTCGCGATCGTCGGCAGCGCGACGACCTCGGCACCTTGCTCCTCGAGCAGCGTTGCGAACGCCGGCGCCTGCGTGCGCGCGCGGGTCACGACGATGCGGCGGCCGAAGAGCGGACGCCGCTCGAACCAGCGCAGCTCCGGGGCCAAGCGGACGACGTCGCCGAGGACGACGATTGCCGGCGGTCGCAGGCGCTCGGTCCGCGCGAGGTCCGGCAACGTCGCAACCGAGCCGAGGAGCACCTGCTGCCGTCCGGTCGTGCCCCAGCGGATCGCGGCAGCCGGGGTCTCCGGCGCGAGCCCGGCGGCGACCAAACGAGCGAGATTCTCGGCGAGCTGCAGGACGCTCATGAAGAGGACGAGCGTCCCGCCCTGGCGCGCCAGCGCCTCCCACGGCAACGACGGCACCACGTCCGGCTTGTCGCTCTCGTGCCCCGTCACGAACGTGACCGTCGACGCGTAGTCGCGATGCGTGAGCGGGATCCCGGCGTAGGCCGGCGCCGCGATCGCCGACGTGACCCCTGGCACCACCTCGAAGGGAACGCCGGCGCGCACGCACTCGAGCGCCTCCTCGCCGCCGCGGCCGAAGATGAACGGGTCGCCGCCCTTCAGGCGCACGACCCACTTTCCCGCCTGCGCGCGCTCGAGGACGATGTGCGAGATCTCTTCCTGCGAGAGGCGCACGCCGCTGCCGTGCTTCCCGGTGAACACGACCTCCGCGTCGGCGCGGGTGTGCGCGAGCAGCGCCGGGTTGGAGAGGTTATCGTAGACGACGACGTCGCAGCGCTCGAGACAGTGCAAGCCGCGCAGGGTCAGAAGCCCCGGATCGCCCGGACCCGCGCCGACGAGGCTCACGCGCCCGGTCGCGGGGCTCACGTCATCCCCGACGCCGCCGCACGCGCGCGGGCGATGATCGCCGCGGCGCCGCGTGCGAGCAGCGTCGCCGCGAGACGCTCCCCGAGCGCCGCCGCGTCGCCCACGGTGCCCGCGATCGTGTCCTCGAGCGCGCCGCTGCCGTCGATTTCCGAGACGATCGCGCGCAGCGTGAGCGCGTCGCCGGCGACCCGCGCGTGCGCCGCGAGCGGCGTCTGGCAATCGCCGCCGACCGCGACCAGAAACGCACGCTCGGCGCGAATCGCCGCCGCGCTCGCCGGGTGATCGAGCACGCGCAGCGCGGCGCACGCGGCCGCGTCGTCGGCACGCGCCTCGAGCCCGAGCGCGCCTTGGCCGACGGCGGGCACGAACTCGTCGGGCGAGAGCGCCACCATGCCGGCCGGCGCGAGCCCGAGGCGACGCAATCCCGCCGCGGCGAGCAGCACGCCGTCGACCTCGCCGTCGGCGAGCTTGCGCAGACGCGTATCGACGTTGCCGCGGAGCGCGATCGTCTCGACGTCGGGACGGCGCGCGCGGAGCTGTGCCTGGCGGCGCAGGCTGGAGGTACCGACGCGCGCGGCCGGCGGTAAGCCGTCGATGCCGATGCCGCCGGCGCGCGACACGAGGACGTCGCGCGGGTCCTCGCGCGGCGGAGTCGCGACCAGCGTGAGGCCGGCGGGAATCACCGCCGGGACGTCCTTCAGCGAATGCACGGCGATGTCGATCGTGCTCGCGAGGAGGCCGCTCTCGATCTCCTTCACGAAGAGGCCCTTCCCGCCCTCGGCGAGGAGGCTCCCCGTCATGACGTCGCCGGTGGTCTTGATCGGCATGATCTCGACGACGTGCCCGCGGCGCTCGAGCTCACCGGCGATGTGGCGCGCCTGGACGAGCGCCAACGGGCTGCCGCGGGTCCCGAGACGGAGGCGCACGTCAGGCAACCGCCCGGGTCGCTGCCCCAGCTCGAGGATCGCCGGCGCCGCTCACGCCGACTCCTTGTCCGGCTCCTTGTCGTCGGTCGACGACGCCGGCGGCTCGACGTCGAAGAGACGGCGCGCGCTCGTGATGAGGTCGAGCGTACCGTCGCGGTCGTCGTAGTGCTTCAGCGTCGAGATCGGCGCGTGCAGGATCTTGTTGACGATCGACGACGTCAGCGAGTCGAGCAGCTCGCGGTGGCGCGGCGCCTGATCCTTGAGGGTCGCGAGTGCCTTCTCGAGCTCGCGCTGGCGGATCGCCTCCACCTTCTCGCGGATGGCGACGATCGTCGGCACGACCTCGAGGCTCTCGAACCAGTGCCAGAAGCGCTCCACCTCCTCCTCGACGATCGCCTCCGCGCGCACCGCCTCGCGCTCGCGCTCGTCGACGTTGCCGGCGACCGCGACCGCGAGGTCGTCGATGTCGTAGAGATAGACGTTGTCGAGGGCGTTGATCGCGGGGTCGAAGTTGCGCGGCACGGCGAGGTCGATGAAGAACATCGGCCGCTGCTTGCGGGCGCGCAGCACCTCCTGCACGAGCGGCGGCGTGACCAGGTACTCGGTCGCCCCCGCCGAGCCGATCACGACGTCCGCGAGCTTCAGGTACTCGGCGACGCGGTCGAAGGGCACCGGCACGCCCTCGAACTCGCGCGCCAGCGCGACCGCGCGCTCGAACGTGCGGGTGGCGATCATCACGCTCGCGACGCCTTGGCCCTTCAAGTGGCGCGCCGCGAGCTCGCTCATCGTCCCGGCGCCGATCAGCATCGCGGTCTTGTCGTCGAACGTCTCGAAGATCGTGCGCGCGAGGTCGACCGCAGCCGACGCGACCGACACGGCCTTGCCCGCGATGCCGGTCTCGGTACGGACGCGCTTCGCCACGGCAAACGCGCGATGGAAGACCCGATGCAGCACCGATCCCGACGTGCCGGCGAGCGCCGCCTCCTCGTAGTGGTCCTTCACCTGGCCGAGGATCTGCGGCTCGCCGACGACCATCGAGTCGAGACTCGACGCGACGCGAAAGAGGTGGCGGACGCCCTCGCGTCCCGAGTGGGCGTAGAGATGCGACGCGAACTCCGCGTGCGCCATCTTGCGCTCGGCGGCGAGGAACTCGCTGATCTTCTTGTCGAGGCCGTGCGCGTGAGCGTCCTCTTCGACGCACGCGACGACCTCGACGCGGTTGCACGTCGAGACGATCGCCGCCTCGTGCACGCCGTCGAGACCGGCGAGACGCCCCAGCGCCGGCTGCAAGTCGGCCTGCGGGAATCCCAGCCGCTCGCGGACGGAGACCGGCGCGGTGCGATGGCTCAAACCGACGATGAGGATGTCGCGTCCCATGTCAGTCGAAGCTGCCGCCGTGCTTCCCGGGGAAGAAGACGTTGCCGAAGACGAACGACACGAGCACGACCGCGAAGCCGATGATCGTGACCGTCGCGAGGCGTCGGCCGCGCCACCCGGCGACGAGCCGCGCCTGCAGCAGCCCGGCGTAGAGGATCCAGACGATCAGCGAGAACACCTCGCGCGGCTCCCACGACCAGAAGCTTCCCCAGGAGTACTTCCCCCAGAACGCGCCGGTGACGATGCCGAGCGTCAGCAGCGGAAAGCCCCAGGAGAGCGCGCGATAATTGAGCTGATCGAGGGTCTCGAGCGACGGCAGCCGTCGCATGCGCTGGCCGATGCGCTTCTCCTTCAGCTGCCGCTCGTGGAAGAGGTAAACGAGGCTGACGCAGAACGCGAGCCCGAGGACGGCGTTGCCGAGGAACGCGAGCGCGACGTGCACGAAGAGCCAGGCGCTGCGCAGGTTCGGCGGCAGCTCGCGCACGCCGGCGTAGAACACCGCGGAGCCGAGTGTGACGACGAACGCCAGCACGGCCACGACGGCGCCGACCGCCGGCAGGCGATAGCGCAGCTCGACGGCGACGTACACGCCGACGACCAGCCAGGCGAAGAACGACAGCGCCTCGTAATCGGTGATCACCGCGACGTGGCCTGCCGTGATCGAGCGCGCGACGATCGCGCCGCCGTGGGCGAGAAAGGCGGCAAGCAAAAGCGACAGCCCGATCAGGCGAGAGATCGGGTGCAGGACGAGGAGGTAGAGGCCGAACGCGCCGGCGGCGAGGAGGTAGGCGACAAGCGCCGCCTTCAGGAGCAGCAGCTCGCTGGTCATCGCAGGTCGACTCCGAGCACCTGCAAGGTCGCGCCCTCGCCGGCGGCGTCGCGCAGGATCGCGTCGACGCCGGCCGCATCGCGCTTCCGCAAGGCGTCCAACAACGGACCGTCGACGAGTCGCGCGAACGTCCGCGCCCGCGCCTGGGGATCAGCCTCGACGCTCTGGATGACCGGACGCAAGCGGGCGAGAATCGTCGCCGCCACGCCGTACTCGGGCCCCACCCGCGCTTCCAGCTCCTCGCGCAACCGCCGCGCCAGCGCCGGACTGGCCCCCCCCGTCGAGATCGCCACCACCACCGGCTCGCGCCGCACCACTGCCGGCGAGATGAACGTACAGAGCTGCGGCACGTCGACGATGTTCACGAGCACCCGACTCGCCGCCGCCTCCGCCGCGACCGCCGCTCGCACCGCATCATCGTCGACGGCGACGTACGCCACGACCGCGTCGTCCAGGTCCCCACGTCGATACGCCCGCGGATGGTGGACGATCTCGTGGGT
>JBGPOW010000315.1:0-4561 GCA_041488235.1 Binatia bacterium | reverse complement strand
CTTCGTGACGATCATCCTCCTCGTGACGGGTCTCGTCGCGCTCTGCGTGCTCTGCATCGCCGCGAACACGGCGAGCATGGCCGTCCGCGAGCGCGCGCGCGAGATCGCGATCCTGCGCGCGATCGGCTTCGGGCGGCGGCTGATCTTCGCGATGCTCGTCGCCGAGTCGACGATTCTCGCCACGGTCGCCGGCGGCAGCGGCGCGCTGCTCACGTACGCCTGCACCGCCGGGGTGATGGCGACGACCGGCGGCTGGAGCCAGCAGCTCGGTCCACTGTCGGGCTTCCTCGTGAGTCCGTCGATCGTCGCGCAGGGCATCGCCTTGGCGGTCGTCGTCGGCTTCGTGTCCGGCATCGCGCCGGCGTACGGTGCGGCGCGGAAGCCGGTCGCGGCGACGCTGCGGGAGGTGTTCTGATGGGCCTGCCGCTCTCGTATCCGGTGCGCAACGTGCGCGCGCGCCTCGGGCGCACGGCGCTCACGATCGGCGTCATCGCCCTCGCGGTGATCGCGACGTCGGTCTTCCTCGCGCTCATCACGAGCTTGAAGCACACGCTCGTCGCCAGCGGCTCGCCCGACAATCTCATCGTGCTGCGCAAGGGCTCCGACAACGACGGCTCGAGCATGCTGTCGCTCGAGGCGTACCAGGCGGTGCGCTTCCTCGACGGCATCGCGCGGCTCCCCGACGGGTCGCCGCTCGCGTCGCCCGAGATGGTACTGCAGCCGTTCGTGCGGACGCGCGCCGGCGGCCGCGAGAACGTCCTCGTGCGCGGCGTCGAGCCGGTCGCGCTGCTGGTGCACGACGAGGTGCGGATCGCCGACGGCCGGATGTTTCGCCCGAGCGAGGGCGAGATCGTCGTCGGCCGCGCCGTTTCCCGCCGTTACGCAGGCGCCGAGATCGGCGGCGAGCTCTTCTTCGGGCGGCGCAATTACCGCGTCGTCGGCATTCTCGAGTCGAACGGCTCGTCCTTCGAGAGCGAGATCTGGGGCGACGCCCGCGACATCGCCCGCGACGCGACGCGGCCGTTTCCGTACTCGGGGATCCGGCTGAAGCTCGCGCCCGGCGCCGACCGCAAGGCGCTCATCGATCGCATCGAGAGCGACCCGCGGTACGCGCTGCAGGCGACCTCCGAGGTCGAGTATTACGCGGAGCAGGCGAAGAGCGCGCAGACGCTCTACATCCTGCTCGTGATCCTCGCGGTGCCGATCGGCATCGCCGCCGGATTCGGCGCCGCGAACACGATGTTCGCCGCGGTGCAGAGCCGGACGGTCGAGATCGGTACGCTGCGCGCGCTCGGCTTCTCGCGCGGCACGATCCTGCGCTCGTTCGTGCTCGAGTCGGTCGTGCTGTCGCTGGTCGGCTTCGCGGTCGGCGCCGTCGGGACGCTGCTCGTCGCGGTCGTCCTGCGTGCCGTGCTGGGCGGCATCGCGTTCGGCGCGCAGACGTTCACGGTGAACGTCGTGACGTTGCGGGTGGGCGCCGGTGACCTCGGCGTGGCGCTCGCCTTCGCGAGCGTGATCGGGCTCGTCGGCGGGCTCCTGCCGGCGTGGCATGCGGCGAGCTTGCGGCCGGTGGAGGCGCTGCGGAAGGCATGAGTACGCCGCGACCGACGGAGCGCGACGAATTGCGCAGCGAGCTCGCGTCGCTGCGCATCGACCGCGACGACGACGCAGCGGCGACGCCCGCGCGCCGGCGACGGCGGTCGCGGCTCTGGGTGACGCTCGTCGTGCTGGCGCTCGTCGGGTTCTGGGTCGGTATGCGCACGCGCGCCGGTCGCATCCCCGAGGTCCAGGTGGTGACCGCGGCCGCGACCGCTGCGGGCACGCCGGTTCGCGGCACCGTCCTCTCGGGCTCGGGCTACGTCGTGACCGGCGAGAAGTACATTTCGATCGGCGTGCGCGTCCCGGGGCGCATCGAGCGCTACTACGTCGAGGAGGGCCAATCGGTGCACGCCGGCGATCCGCTCGTCGCGCTCGACGATCGCGACTATCGCGCTGCTGTCGAGCAGACGGAGGCCGCGCTGCTGACCGCCGAGGCGAACCTCGCGCTGCACGAGGCCGATTTGCGTCGCATGCAGACGTTGCATGCGCAACGCGTGGTCTCGCGCGCCGACCTCGACATTGCCGTGAACCGCGCCGCCGTCGACCGCGCGACCATCGAGCAGCTACGTGCGCAGATCGAGCAAGCGAAGGTGCAGCTCGACTACACCGTGCTGCGCGCGCCGCGCGACGGCGTCGTGCTCGCGAAGATGAAGGAGGTCGGCGAGATCGCCGTCCCCGGCGGTTTCGAGGGCGCGGGTGATTTGATCCGCATGGCCAACCTCGAGGATCTCCGTGCCGAGATCGACATCAACGAGTCCGACCTGCATCGGATCGCGATGGGACAGGACGCCGAGGTCGTCCCCGACGCGTATCCGGACCGCGCGTACGCGGCGCGCGTCGTGAAGCTCTACCCGCAGGTGAACCGGCAGAAGGGAACGCTCAAGATCGAGGTGCAGATCCCGCATCCCGACGACAAGCTCCTGCCCGACATGAGCGTGCGCATCAACTTTCTCGCCGAGGCGAGGCCGCGGACGCCAGGTGGCGCGGTGGTGATGATCCCGCGCGCCGCGCTGCGCGAGGACGAGCACGGACGTTACGTCTGGGTCGTCGCCGACGGCCGCGTACGGCGCCAAGCAGTGACGATCGGCGCCGAGCTCGGTGACCAGGTGCAGATTCTCGACGGCCTCACGGGCGGCGAGGCGCTCGCGACCGGCGACGCGTCGCGGCTGCATGATGGCGTGCCCGTGCGGACCGCCACACCAGCGCCGCGTGCGTGAGGGGCGGCAACAGCGCAACAGCGGCATCGGTCTCGGCATGGCCGAGGCACTCGCCGCCGCCGCGTTCGCCCCGCGACATGACGCGATCGCGTCGGGGCGGGGAAGGGCGGGCTCGAAAAAAACCTACGGAGCGACGACGGCTGGGGTCAGGAGCTCGAGTTCGGTGAAGCGCACGAAATCCTTTCGGTCGAAGGTGTAGATACGCCGGATGGCGTGCGCGAGCATCACCGCCACGAGCTGGACGTCGTAGAACGCGCGTCCGGTCACGGGATACCGTACCAAGAGCGCCTGCCAGCGCGACACGATGTCGGCGGGCACCGTGAGCAAGCGAAGGCCGGGCAAGGTGGCGAACTTCGCGACCTCGGCGCTGGCAGCGCTCGCGGAGAGCGGGGTGCTCACGCGCCGAGGGTTGGTGACGACCGAATAGAATTCAGCGAGATTCTGTGGGGCCACCGCGAGTTCGGCACCGCGATCCCGTGCGCTCTCGAGGAGCGCCAGCGATGCCGCGTGCTCGTCGCGCTGTGCAAAGAGCGCGTACACAAGGACGTTGCTGTCGATGAGCACGAGCTCAGCGCTCATCGTCGTAGATCTCCTCGCGCCTCAGGTCGCCATAGACGGTGCCAGGCTGCACGTTGAAGCGCATGCGCTCCTGCGCCGGCTGCCCGTTCGTCTTGCTTTCGTACCGCTTGCGCAGCGCCGCGACATAGGCCGCGACATCCTTCTGGGCTTCCTCGGGGAGGCCCTCCAGATCAATTGCTCGTGTTGCCATGCTCGCTCACCTCCTTTCCGACTGAACCATTCCAGCATGCCTCTGGAGGCACACCCTCACTCTCAAGGGTAACACGGGTCGGGACAAGCGGGCAAAATCGTCGATCCGGCGGCAATGCCGAGCGGCGGACGCGCCGCGACGAGAAGCCCGAACAGAAACGCGAGGGCGGCGGCGACGAGGATGCGGCGAGGCACGTCAGCACAGCGCGCTCGCCGTGCCGACGACGGTCTTCGTGCCGTCGGACTTCTCGCACCACACGTCGAGGAGCGCGCGCCGCCGGCTGCCCTCGGCGACCTCCTCGCGGACTTTCCCGCGCGTCGTGAGCGTGTCGTTCGGCCAGACGACGTTCACCAGGCGCACGTCGAGCTTGCCCGCGAGATGCCACCCGATCCCGAACGCATGGGCCATCAGCTCGGCGACGAAGCACACGGAGAGCATCCCTTGGACGACGATGTCCGGGAAGCCGAGCGCGCGCGCCATCTCCTGGTCGGTGTGGTAGTTCTTCTCCGGCCCCGAGAACGCGACGCACATCGCGTGCGTGATCGTGCGCGCGAGCGGCGCGATCTCGTCGCCCGTGCCCTCACCGATCGTGAACTGCCGATCGGCGCGCTTCTCGCGCTCGCGGTCGACGACGATCTCGCCGCGCCCTTCCTCGGCGAGGAAGCTCTGGTGCGTGCGGCTGCGCTGCAGCCAGCGTCCGTCGCCGTCGGTGATGAGCACCTCGTTCACGACGTACTCGCGGTTGCGCTTCGCGTAGCGCTCGACGACGGTCGAACGCGTGCGGATCGTCGCGCCGACGACGAGCGGCGCGAAGAGCTCCCACTCCTGACGCGCATGCAGGTTGCCGAAGACATTCGGCAGATACCACGAGAGGCTGCGGTAGACCTCCGAGTGGTAGAGCAGGGCGGGGGCGACCCGCGCGTTGCCGATGTCGAGCCGCGCCGCCGGGCCGCCGGTTCCCGCCTCGTAGCGCGCG
>JBGPOW010000314.1:0-4624 GCA_041488235.1 Binatia bacterium | reverse complement strand
GGCGGGCTCCGTCCTCTTCTACACCGGCAAGCTCTACCACGGCGCCGGCGCCAATCGCTCGAACGCGACCCGCACCGGGATCAACATCACGTACGCAGTGAGCTGGGTGCGGCAGGAGGAGAATCAATACCTGTCGGTGCCCGCGGACATCGCGCGCACGTTGCCGGAGTCGCTGCTCCGCCTCATGGGCTACGCGCGCGGCGCGTACGCGCTCGGCTACGTCGACGATCTCCGCGATCCGCTCGAGGCGTTGCTTGGAAGGAAGGCCGAGACGGCGAGCCTCGGCAGCTTGGCGGACGCCGAGGCGCGCATCCGCGGCACCGCGCGCGCCGGCTGACGATCGCGGCAGACGCTCGCGACAGGACTCGGCGGCGCCCTTTCCGCCGATTCGACCGCGGCGGCGCCGCGCACGCTGACGCGACGTGAAATGGCGCCCTACTGCAGCCGACTGATCGTCACGTCGCCGCTGCCGACGTTGAAGCCGAGCTCCCCCGTGACGTCGAAATGGGCACTGGTGGGGGCGGCAGTCTCCGCAGTCGCGATGGTGCCGTCGAGGAATAGTATGCAAAACGGGGCGCGAATAACGGCCGAGACCGCGCAGCCATCACCCGGCGGCGTCTCGTAGCTCGCCTGCAGCGCGAAGCGACCGCTCGGGGAGATCACCAGGACCAGGTCGAAGAGCGCTCCGATCGCGCCGACCGCCGCCCCGGTCGCGTCCACCTCGGTCGCGCTCGACATCGTGCCGAAACCGCGGCGCTCGACGTCGATCGTCACGTCCGCCGTCGTCGCACAACGGCACACCCCGGGACTCTTCTCGAACGCGAGCCGAAATCGTCCTGCGAACGGCCTCGCGTCGGCATCGATGGGACGACGCATCTCGAAGTCGAACGTGTCGAATGCGGTCAACGATCCAATGATCCGAAGGATGCCGGAGCGCTTCTCGACACGCGCGTTGCCGTGCACGGGCGCACGTGCGTCACCATTCGTCGTCACCCCCTCGAGCTCGACGGTGCCATCAGGCTGCAGGGTTCCACTCGCGTCGATACCGACACCGGTCGGAAAAAAGACGTGCAACTCGTCGCCGTCACCGCCGGCCGACGCGACACTCGATGCCGACGAGCCGTTCACCTGAATGTCGCTTTGGATCGTCACGTCGTAGCTCCCCCGCAACTCTTCGACGGTCGGCGCCTCGTGTCGACTGCCGTGCTCGCCGCATCCCGCAAGCTCGACGACGATCGTCGCCGCGAGCATGTACGCGAACCGCATGAGATGTCCTCCTCGTTTCCGTCCTCCCACATCACGGAAGAGCGGCTCAATATTCCCGTCCGGAATAGTCGTATCGATATGGATCACCACGTCATCCGCCAGGTGTATCGCGGCCGCTTGACGGTCGAACGACGGCCGACGAATATCCGCGCCGGCACCGCGCGAGGTGATCTCATGAACGACACCGTCCTCTACGACGTCGCCGACCACGTCGCGACGATCACGCTGAACCGCCCCGACAAGCTGAACGCGATGAACCGGCCGCTCCTCGAGGAGACGCTCGCGGCGGTCGAGGCGGCGGCGAGCGACGACGCCGTGCGCGTCGTCATCGTGACCGGTGCCGGGCGCGGCTTCTGCGCCGGCGGCGACCTCACGGCGATCACCGAGGGCGAGCGCGTGCTCGCCGGCGGTCCGGTGCACGCCGACGTCACGCGCCTCAGACGCTACGTGCGCATCGCCGAGCTCCTGCACGAGATGCCGAAGGTGACGATCGCGGCGATCAACGGCGCCTGCGCCGGCGCCGGGCTCGCGATGGCGTGCGCCGCGGACCTGCGCTACGCGGCCGCGTCGGCAGTCTTCGCAACCGCGTTCCTGCGCGCCGGCCTTTCCGGCGACTTCGGCGGGCCGTGGACGCTCACGCGTCTCGTCGGCGCCGCCAAGGCGCGCGAGCTCTACATGCTCGGCGAGCGATTCGACGCCGCCGAGGCCGCGCGCATCGGGCTCGTCACGAAGGTGCTGCCCGACGCCGAGCTGATCCCACACGTGCGCGAGGTCGCCGCGCGGCTCGACGCGAGCGCGCCGCTCACCTTGCGCGCGATCAAGGCCAACCTAAACGACGCGCTCGAGGTCGGATTCACGGAGCTTCTCGACCGCGAGGCGGAGCGCCACGTCCGCTCCGGTCGCACGCGCGACGCGCTCGAGGCGGTCCAGGCGTTCTTGCAGAAGCGGCCGCCGGTGTTCGAAGGCCGCTGAGGCCGGCGCGTCGCGCCGGGTCCGCCCACGCGATCAGTCGTTCGCATTTTACGCCGACGGCGCGGTCGACGACGCGACGTGTTTCACCAGCACCACGAGACGGCGGCCGCTGATCGGCTCCGCGATCTCACGTGCAATCGTGAACCCGCGAAAACGCCATCCGTTGATCTCCGGACGCGCGTCGGCATCGCGGACGATGAACAAGGCCCGCGGGCGCGCGATGCTCGGCTGTTCCTGGACGAGGTTCAACATGCGCATCGAGTCGACCGCGACGACGCGAAAATCGGCCAACATCTGTAGATAGAGCCAATCCTCGTAACGCAGGTCCGGCCACTCGAGGAGCGCCTCCTCCGTATCCTTCTGCTCGTCGCGGACGGCGGCGAGCGCCGCGCGCATTCCGGCGCGATTCCGCCAGGCGCGCGCCATGCTGGTCTCGTAGCTCCCGGTGAGGAGCCAATACGTATTCGTGGCCGTGACGATCAGCACGAGAGCAAGCGCGACCAGGCGCCGTTCGCCGTGCGCGAACGCGCTGCGCACGCCGAAGCCGGTGAGAACCGCGTAACACGGCACGACTGTGAGGAGATATCGTCCCTCGGGCGCGCCGATCGTCAGCGACGCGACGTACGTCGTCGCGAGGACGAGCGCGCAGACGAGCGTCGCCTGGTCGCGCGCCGCGACGCCTTTCCACAGGCCGCGCAACGCGACCGGCAGGAGCGCCAGCCACACGACGTGAACGGCGTTCAACGTCCAGAGGTCGTCGGCGCGGCTGCGGTCGCCGAGATCGTCGCGCAGGAAGAGCACGTGCTGGTCGACCAGCTTCGTCAGCTTCTCACCCACCGCCGACCATCCGAGACCGTCGAGCGAGAACGCGTGCGAGCCGCGGAAGGCGAGGAAGGCCGACACTTTCTCCGCGTACGCGCGATACGACCCTTCGTAGTGCACGCCGAGGGCGTAGGTGACGGCGAGCGGCGCACCGAGCGCGAGCGCCGCGGCGGCGTACGCGTGCGGGTCGCGCAGCGTGCGCCGCGTCGCGCCGGCGCCGACGAGTATCGCGACGAGCACGAGCGGCAGATAGGCGAGCGGCGGGTACGGCGCCAACTGGTACGCCGCGAGCACGGCGGCGAGCGCGTACAGGTAGCGATCGTCGCCGCGGCGCACGTACTCCACGACCAACAGGACGGCCGCCCAAAAGAGCGCGAACGACGCCAAGAACTGCACCGACGCCGTTCGCACGTACAGGAGATACGACGGCAACACCGCCGTGAAGCCGACGACGAACGCCCCGTCGAGCCACCAGTCCTTGCCACGCGAGCGGGTGAGCGCTGCGGCGCACAGCGAGCCGGCGAGACCGAGGACGATCGCCGTCACGTGCAGCAGCCGGTCGACGTCGTAGTCAGGAACCCCGAGCAGCCGCTGGACGGCGCTCAGCGGCAGCGTCAGCGGTAGCTCGAACGCCGCCCAGAGCGCGCGATACCGATCCTGGAACGCCGGCGCCGTCGCGAAATAGTGGTCGTAGCGCGGCTGGTAGCTGAGGTTATTGACGAAGATGCCGAGCGTCGCGGCATCGAAATCCATGGACGGCGGATAGTCGTCGATCCGCCACACGGAGCCCGCGATCGCGGAGGCGAACGCGACGACGAAGAGCCAGCGGGCAAGGCGCGACACGCGGTCCGCTTAGCACGCGTCGGTCGCGAAAAAGAACGGAGGACGCGACGCGACTCGCGACGCGACCCGGCGTCAGCGCCGGTCGTGTCGCGAGTCGCTCGCGCGTCGTTAGGGCGTCGGGCCGGGTGACGGCACCGGTGACGGCGGAGGAATCGGGCACGCGCTGCAGACGCTGCCGCCGCCGACGGGCGTGCCGCCCTTGGCGATGCACTTGTCGGCAGTACGCTTCAGCTTCGGGCCGCCGGTCGCCGTGATGCAATCGGTCGCGGTGTCGCAGGGCTTCGTCGCGTCGTTGCTGCACACGCCCGCCGCAACGAGATCGCCAGGGAGCAGATCGCTGCAGGTGCCGCTCGTATCGTAGACGCAGCAGAGGACCGCGCCGGGTTTGCCGCAGGTCGAACGCGCCGCGCAGCGCGCGATCGTCCGCTTGGCCGCATCGTCGAGACAGCCCGCCTTACGCAGGTCGTTCCGAAGATGCACGACGCAGCTCACGTACCCGCCGTGATTCTTCCACGACTGTCCGGGACCGCTGCCGTCGCACGGACACGCCGCCGCGAGCGCCGCGCCGACGTCGGGCGGACAGTTGCCCGGCACAGGCGGCTTCGCCAAGACCGAGCTCGCGCTCGCCAGCAATGCCACACCGAAAACCCATGCAAACTTTCTCATCAGGTAACCTCCTTCGACACGGTGCCTCGCCCCGGAAGAGAGGGCGGGCTTTGAT
>JBGPOW010000313.1:0-4654 GCA_041488235.1 Binatia bacterium | reverse complement strand
CTCGCGCGCGGCACGTCGCGTGAACGTGAGGAGCAGGATCCGCCGCGGATCCGCGTCGCGCAAAATCGTATACGCGACGCGGTGGGCGAGCGTCTTCGTCTTTCCGGTGCCCGCGCCCGCGACGACGAGCAGCGGACCGGGCAGCGTCACCGCCTGCGACGTCGCCCCGAACGCTCGTTCCGACCGGTCGCAGTCGTCGAGGCCGTGGACGACGGCTGCGCGCTGCGCCGCGTTCAGCTCCTCGAGACAGGGATGCTGCTGCTCCTCCACGTCCGCCTCCAACTCGCCCGCGCCGGTCGGACGGCAGGGCCGCCACACAGTACTACAACCCGAAAGAAAGGCGAAAGGTTGCGCGCGTAGCGAAGGGGACGGCCGGACAAGCCAGACCCCAGAGGTGACGGTCGTCGGGCTGTGCACCCGTTGTGCGCACGTGAACCTTATTGCGCACGTCGGGTGCACAGCCCGATGACCGTCACCTCTGGCGGCACTCTTGCGTGATCGATCCGTCTCCGCGAAGCTCCCGCGCATGTCCGACGCAATCGAGCTCGCTGAGGCGCTGAACCGCAGCTGCCACTGCATCGCCGTCGACCAGGCGAAGCTCGAGCGTGCGCTCGAGACGGGACCGCTTTCCGCGGGCGTCTACGCGACCATCCACCGCGATCGGCCGCATCTTTTTTCCGCGGCGCCGGTCTTTCTCGCGCGCCAGCACCTCGACCAGATGCAGGCGGTGATCCGCGCCATCGAGGGCGTCGTCCGGACCGACGGATTTCGTGCGTGGGCACAGACCCTGGCGCCCGAGATCGGCCACGTCGATCACGGTCCGGGCGGCGTTTTTCTCGGCTACGACTTCCACCTGGGCGACACGGGTCCGCAGCTGATCGAGATCAACACCAACGCCGGCGGCGCATTGCTGAATGCCACGCTGGCGCGCGCCCAGGAGGCGTGCTGTCGCGAGGTCGAGGCGCAGTTCCGGACGGCGCAGATCGATGCCGTCGAGGAGCGCTTCGTCGCGATGTTTCGCGAGGAGTGGCGCCGCCAGCGCGGCGACGCGCCGCTCGCGACCGTCGCGATCGTCGATGACGCGCCTGCCGAGCAGTATCTCTACCCGGAGTTCCTCCTCTTCCAGGAGCTCTTCGAGCGTGCCGGTCTCCGCGCGCGCATCGTCGACGCCGCTGCGCTGGCGCACCGCGACGGCGCGCTCTGGGCGGACGGCGCGCGCATCGACCTCGTCTACAATCGCTTGACGGATTTCTATTTCAGCGAAGCCTCGCATGCAGCTCTAGGCGCAGCATACGAACGCGGCGAGGTCGTCGTGACGCCGAACCCGCACGTGTATGCGCGCTACGCCGACAAGCGGCACCTCATCGTGCTCTCCGACCCGGCGCGGCTGCGCGCCTGGGGCGTCGCGGAGGATGTGATCGCGCTCCTCACGGCGAGCGTGCCGCCGACGCTCGCCGTCGAGGCGGAGCGGCGCGACGAGTTCTGGCGCGACCGCAAGCGCTACTTCTTCAAGCCCGCCGACGGCTACGCGGGGCGCGCGGCGTACCGCGGCGACAAGCTGACCCGCGGCGCGTGGGACGCGACCGCGGCGCGCCCGTACGTCGCCCAGCACGTGGTGCCGCCGAGCGAGCGCACGATCCGCATCGACGACCGCGACGTGCCGCTCAAGCTCGACATCCGCAATTACGTGTACGACGGCGAGGTGCAGCTCGTCGCCGCGCGCCTGTATCAAGGCCAGACGACGAACTTCCGCACCGGCGGCGGCGGCTTCGCACCGGTCTTCACCGCCAAAGCGCCGGACCTCGTGCCGCTCGACGCGCTCGCCTGAGCCTGACGTAGCGTTCGCGTCTGCTGTCGCTCCCGCTATCTAGCCACGGATCGACCACGTTGATTTGCAGCGAACGGTACTGGGGCGAGTTGCGAGCGACCGAGCAACGAAGTATCGCGACGCAAATCGCCCCAGTACTCAGTTGTTCGGCGTTACGACGGCACGGCCGCGAATCTTTCCCTCGCGCAGCCGCTCGTAGACGAGCGGCGCCTGGTCGAGCGGGAAGAGATCGACCTGGGTACGGATCGTCCCTGCCTCGGCGAGCGTGATCACTTCGGTCAGCTCCGGGATGCTGCCGTAGAAGGTCGACGCGATCGCGAGCTCGTTCGGGACGAAGAGATAGTTGAACGGCAAGCTGCCGCCGGCGATGCCGACCACCGTGAGATGGCCGAGACGGCGCGACGCGCCGAGCGCGAGCGGCAGCGTCGTATCGGAGCCGACGATGTCGAGCACCAGCTCGGCGCCGAGGCCGTGCGTCAGCTCCTGGACGCGCGCGAGCGCGTCGGCGTCGGAGACGATCGTCACGTCGGCGCCGAGCTCGCGCGCGGCGGCGAGCTTCTGCTCCGAGACGTCCACGACGACGACGCAGGCCGGCGACAGCACTTTCAAGATCTGCACCGCCATCTGCCCGAGCCCGCCGGCGCCGATCACGACCGCGGTCGAGCCCGGCCGCAGGACGCCGAGCGAGCGCTTGACGGCGTGGTACGTCGTGAGGCCGGCGTCGGTGAGCGGCGCCGCCTGGCGCGGGTCGAGCGTCGCGAGCGGGCAGAGGAACCGCGCCGACGGCACGAGCATGTGCGTCGCCATGCCGCCGTCGCGGCCGAGGCCGCCGCCGCCGACCATCGGCGCCGTCTGCTCGCAGTAGTTCTCGGCGCCGATCCTACACGTCGGGCAGCGACCGCAGCCCCAGACGCCGTACACCGCGACCGCATCGCCGGGCGCAACGCCCTCGACGCCGGGGCCGAGCTGCTCCACCCAGCCGGCGTTCTCGTGGCCGATCGTGAACGGCAGCGGGAAGCTCAGGGCGCCCTCCGGGTAGTCGGCGATGTGCAGATCGGAGTGACACGCGCCCGAGCCGCCGACCTTCACCAGCACCTCGCCCGGACCGGGGTCGCGGAGCTCGACGTCCATGAATTCCGGCATCGCCTGCCAACGCGTCATCCGGTAGGCCTTCACGTGTCCTCCTGTCACGCCTTCTGCACGTCGACGGCGACGCCGCGCGGCCCGAAGTTCGGTCCGGCGTAGAGGCCGCGATAGTGCAGCTGGCCGTAGTCGCCGACGAGATGCAATGCTTTCCACGGCGACGGGATCGGCTCCTGCTGGCCGCGGTGGCGCGCGAACTGAAAGTTCTCCCACGCGTGGTAGATGATGACCTGGCCCGGCTGCGCCGACGGCGTCACCTTCACCAGGCACTCGAACGCGCCGAGGTCGTTGAAGATGCGCGCCCGCTCGCCGTCGGCCACGCCGCGCGCGGCCGCGTCGTCGCGGTTCATGTAGAGGACGGGCTCGCCGCGCTGCAGGCGGAGCAACGTCGGCTCGCCGCGCCAGATCGTGTGGATGCTCCAGCGCGTGTGGCCGCCGGTCATGCGCAGCGGGTAGCTGCCGCCTTGGGCGGGCGGGTCCTTGTGCACCGGCAGCGCCTCGCCCGCGGCGCGGTACCAGTCGTGATCGAGGTAGAACTGCTGGCGTCCGGTGAGCGTTGGCCAGGACTCCTTGCCCTCGACCTGCCACGCGTTCGGGTAAAGCGGCTGCGTGAAGTCGACGTCGGTGCACATGTTGTTCAGGATCCCGTACGGCCCGTTCCGCGTGATCGGGACGACGCCGCGTCTGATCGCCTCGTCCCACGTCGTGCCGCCGAACACCTCCGAGTGCTGGACGATGTAGTCCATGCCGGTGCGTGGCTCGGCGGGATCGAAGACGCCGCGGTCGCTCCACGTATCGAAGAGCTGCGCCAGGTCGACGTCGTTGCCGAACGCGTTCTTCGCGACCGTGACGCCGCGCGCGCGGGCGCGCTCCTGAATGCGGCGCGCGAGGTTGCCGTAGATCCACCACTCGCTGCGCGACTCGCCGAGCGGCTCGACCGCCTTGTCGTTGAGCACGACGTACGGGACGAAGCCCCACGCGTACTTGATGCCGAGCTTCTCGTAGTAGCCCGCCGCCGGCAGCACGACGTCGCTGTGGAGACCGGTCGTCGACATCTGCGTGTTGATGTTCACGACCAGGTCGAACTTCGGCCACAGGTGCGCGAGCGCGATCTGCGGCGCCGGCCACTGCCGCAACGGGTTGCACGCATTCACCAGGAAGACCTTCGGCGACGTGCCCGGCGCCGGATAGATCGGCGTCCAGCCGTGCTCGATGGACGTCTGCATCGCCGCGTCGAGGCCGAGCGGGTTCGCGGGATCATTGTAGGCGGGCGTGCTCATCGTCTGCGCGTAGCCGCCGTGGACGTGCAGCCACGGCAGGACCGGCGTGAACGTCGCGAGGCGCGCACGGTCGACGAGGAACGCCTCGACGTCGCGCACGGCTGGGCGCCCGGTGAAGCGCAGCGCCAGCTTCTGCCACGCCGAGAGCCCCTCGAATCCGAACTCGTCGAAGCCCGTCACGCCCCACCACGACCCGAAACGCACGCCGCCGCCGGGCCGCCCCTGGTTGCCGGTGAGCGCCATGAGCAGCGCGAACGCACGGTGCATCAGGTCGCTGTGGTAGTGCTTGCACGTGCCCGTCGACGCGTAGATCAGCGCCGCCTTCGCCGCCGCCATGTCGCGCGCCGTGCGGCGGATCACCTCGGCGTTGATGCCGGTGATGCGTGCCGCCGCCTCGGGCGTG
>JBGPOW010000312.1:0-4688 GCA_041488235.1 Binatia bacterium | reverse complement strand
TATGCTGCGCGCTTCGCGCGGGCACTTGCGAAGCGAGTGCGCAAATGGGGAGCGCAGCGGCGCAGCACGAGCGATGCGGCACCGACACGACGTGCGGCGCGACGCGCGCGTGCGTTGCCGCCGTTGGTGCGGCGGCGGTGCGGGAGTCGCCTGGCGCGAATAGGTCGTCCATAGGCGGAGGGCGCTGCGACGTACGGACGGATCCCCACGCGGCCGCGTTGGGTTAGACCTGCTGAGCGCGGGGCGACTCCCGCACCGCCGCCGCACCGAACGTCCCGCAACGCGCGTACGACTCTTCGCGACGGACGGGGGGTGTGACGTGTCACCGCCGCGCCCGCTTCGATCGCGTTCAGCGCGACCGCGCGAGCTGGCGGCGCGCCGCCGCGGCGGCGCGGCGGGTGGCGGGGTCGTCGGCACGCTCGGCGGCGGCGATTGCCGTCTCGGCGTCGGCAACTCCCGCGCCGAGGCGCCCGAGCGCGCTGAGCGCAGCGCGGCGGACGCCGGCGTCGGAGTCGTCACGCGCGCGACGCAGCACCCGCGCGCAGGCCTCGGGCGGCGGCGCGCCGAGGCGGGCGAGTGCGGAGAGAGCGGCGAGGCGGACGGTTGCGTCGCCGTCGTCGAGCGCGTGGAGAAATGCGGGGGCGACGCTCGCGTCGGACGGCGCGAGGTCGCGGAGCACGTAGAGCGCCATCCGGCGCAGCTCCGAAGGCTCCCCGCGCGTGGCGCCGAGCAGCGCCGGGACGACCGTCGACCGATGGCGCTCGCCGCAGCCGACGAGGAGCGCGGCGGCCGCCCAGCGGCGGTCGCCGTCGTGATGGGCGAGCGCGTCGAGAAGCGCCGGTAGGAGCTCGGGCTCGAGCACGCCGAGGCGCCCCAGGGTGTACGCCGCGCCCCAACGCTCGTCGACGTCGGTGCTCGCGAGCCCGACACGGAGTCGCGCGAGGACGAGCGGGCGCGTCGTGGCGTCTGCCGCACAGAGGACGTCGGCGGCGCGACGCTGCAGCGCCTTCGTCCCGACGCCGAGGCACGCGAGGACGGCGAGGACGTCACGCTCGTCGAGAGCGCCGCCGGCGGCGAGCTCCTCGAGCGCAGCCAGTCGCGCGCCGACGTCCGGCGACACGAGCGCACGGCGACGCGCCTCGGCCGCGGCGCCCGAACGTGAGTCGTCGCTCACGATGGCAGCCCCTTCACGATCGTGTCCGCGACGGCGCGCAGCGCACCGACGCCGAGGAGATAGTTCGCCTGGTCGGCGAACACGCCGTCGACGACGCGCGTGATCGCCGTCCACTCCGCCGGGCACAGGCGCAAGCGGTACTCGAGCGCCGCAATCGCCGGAGAGTTGGCGATGAAGTCGCCGGCGAATTGGATCTCCTTCACGAAGCGTTCTTGCTCGAGCGCGAAGTGTGCCTCGAGGACGCCGGTCTGGATTCCCGACGAGCCGGAGAGCGGCAGGTCTTGCCGCAGTACGCGCATGTTGGTCCACGCGCGCGAGTCGCGCTGCGCCAGCGCCGCCACGGCTTGCTCCTCCAGCGACGAGAGCCGTGCGTCCTCGAGCGTGACGCCGTACTGCTGGGCGAAGGCGTCGCTCACGAGCGCCGCCAAGTCGTCGAATCCGAGCGTCTCGCCGATCTCCTCGCGCAGCGACGTCCCTGCTTCGAGCGCGAGCAGGTCGGCCTTGATGACGCCGCCTTTGTCCCAGCGATCGAGGAGCTGCGCGACGGCGCCGAGCGGGCGATCGACGGCGAGGATCATCTCGAAGACGAGATGTCCGTCGTCGTCGGTTTCGAACGAGAGTGCCGCGATCGGCCGGCGGCTCACGGTGACGAGGTCACGACCGGGGTAGAAGACCGGAAGCCCGAGCGTCTTCAATGCGCGCAAGAGCCCGCGAACGCAGCGATTCGCGACTTGCACGGGCGCGAGCGTGAGCGGCTCCTCCGCGACGAGTGCGGAGCGGTGCGGCAGCAAGAGCGAGATGCCGAGGTAGCCTTCGCCGAGAGCGAGCGCCCGCCCGCCGGTCATGCGGCGGACGAAGGCCTCGCCGGCATCAGCCGCCGCCGGCGGTGCCAAGTGCCAGCGGCCGGCGGCGAGCACGTCGCCGGGAAAGCTGTAAATGCGGAGCACACCCGGACGCGGACGCGACACCTTGCCCAAGGTCGCGAGAAGATGGCGGTCGGTCGCAAGGCCGATCGAGGGAACGACGTTTCGCTGCCGCACGACGGCGAGCGAGGTCAGGCGCTCCGCGGGCGGCATCGTCGGCCTATAGCAAATCGGCGGCGCCGCCGGTACGCGGCTCACCTGAAGACGGGATCGAACAACGCGTGTCGGCTCCTCTGGTCGCGGACATCCGGCACGGGACACGCGGCGGTCGTCGTCGCCTGTGGTCGGAGTCGCGCCGCGGCGCCGGCACGCGGACCGGAAACGGCACGACGGTTGCTTGACGGTTACTTACTGACCGACCGGCCTTGTGGTCGGCGACGTTGTTCGCGTAGTCTTGCGCCTCCCCTCTAACACGAAGGCAGGGTCATATGGTCGAACATCGCGGAGCAGCGCCGAGTGTCGCCCAACGTCCGCAACGCATCGGCTCCGCCGACGTATCGCGCCACGCGCACACGAAGGATGCGGAGGTTTCGCGTCGCAGCGTTTCGGACGGGTCGATTCCCGACACGCTTCTTCCCGATCAATACTTCGATCGTCTCGCGACGCGACCGTGCGAAACTCCCGAGAAGCGTCTCATGTTCGCCGTCCTGCTCGACGCCGTCATTCAGCTGCAGCGGCGCAACTCCGTCGGCGGTACCGAGGCGGAGATCTGGATCCGTGGCGAAGCCGGTGACGACGGTCCGTTCTCGTTCCGTAACGTCTGTGAAGCGCTCGGCCTCGATGCGACGTACCTCGCCCACGGTCTCCTCGCCTGGCGCGCGTCGCCGGCGGGAGCGATGCGGGTGCCGGTCCGGCAGTTGCGAACGACGCACCGGCGCGTTACCCCCGCCGTACGCCGCCGCCGTCGCCGGGCAATAGCATAACGCCCCCGCTCGCTGCGCTCGCGATGGGCGTCGGCGCGCGAAGTGAATTCGCGCGCCTCTCGCATAACGCCCGCGCTCGATGCGCTCGTTAGAAGGTGTGGCCGAACGTCAGGTAGACGAGGCCCTTCTTCTCCTCGCTGAACCCGACGTCGATGCGGGCGACGAGACCGGATGAGAAGCCGATCCGCGTGCCGCCGCCGTAGCTGTATCGCAGGTGATCGGCGAAGTGGTGGAGGAAATCGTCGGCGTCGTTGTAGACGCGCCCCGCGTCGCCGAACGCGACGCCGTCGACCGTGACGTCCCAGAGCTTGCGTAGGTTGAAGTCGAGGAGCTTCAACCGGTACTCGACGTTGAAAAGCACCCGGCCTTTGCCGAGAAAGCGCTCGGGGAAATAGCCGCGCATCGAATCGTCGCCGCCGAGCGACGACAGCTCGAAGAACGGAATGTTCCTGCGGTGGCCGAAGATCACCTCGGTGTTACCGTGCACCGCCAGCACCTGCCGGCGCCACACGAGGGGCATCGTGTAGCTCGTGTCGAGGATGAACTTCGAATAGTCAGTGTCGCGATTGAAGAGCGCTTTGTCGGCTGAGAGATACTTCGCGACCAGCTCCCACCCGCGCGTCGGCCGCACGACCTCGTCGCGCGAGTTGTAGACGATCGCGACCCCGACGTAGTTGCTCTCGGCGCCGTGGACGCCGGGCAGCGTCGGCGCGAACCGCTGCAAGTTGGGCCGGTCGTGGGTGTTCTTCGCAGGATCGACGTCGCTCTCGCGATACATGGCGCTCAACGTGATCGCGACGCGCCGGAGCACGCGATAGGCGAAGGTGCCGCCGATCCGAACCCGCTTGATGTCGTAGTCGGCGAGCTCCTCGCTGCCCACCTCGTTGTTGCCGAGGCCGAAGAACTCCTTCGACGGATCGCGGTAGTAGTTGGCGGTGGCGTAATACATGAACGAGTCGAACATGCGGTTGTTGCCGATCGTGAACGTGCCCTTCGCCTGCTCCTGCTGCGCGTAGATGACGTTCACGTCGGCGAACGTGTTCCCGTCGAAGAGGTCGCGTCCTTCGAACTTCACGCCCGCCTTGGCACCGGTGTCCGGGCCGTAGCCGACCTGCGGCAGGATCGTGAAGGGAAGGGTCTTCCGCTTCTCGCGATCGGCCGGCATCGCGCGCGATGCGCGCGCCGGCAGTCCGTCCGTGACGTACCTCTCCAAAGAGAGGTCGCTATCGATGCCCGCGCGCGCGACGTTCGGCGGCAGCGCAGCAGCGAGCATGCAGAGGCAGAGCGCCGTTACGGAAAAGCCGATGCGCAGAAGGACGGACCAGATGGTCGTAGATCGTACGGCGGTGGGCGTAATGGCACGCATAACACCTCCGCCATACAGAATATGTGTCGCTGTTACGAGAGCAACTCCTGCATCGAAATACGATGCTTTTGCAGCTTCCGCTGTAGCGCCCAGCGGCTCAGTCCGAGGATACGCGCCGCACGTGCCTTGTTGCCGCGCGTCTCGGCGAGTGCTTTGCGAAGATGCGACGCCTCGATGTCGGAGAGGCGTCGGCTCGCGCCGCCCACCGTCTCTTCGACCTCGGGCTCGCCGTGACGAAACGCCGGCGGCAGATCGCGCGACTCGATCGGGCGACCTTGCGCGGTTACTTGCGCAGCCTCGAG
>JBGPOW010000311.1:0-4818 GCA_041488235.1 Binatia bacterium | reverse complement strand
GTGACCATCACCATGAAGACACTCCTGCTCGTCGCCGGCTTCGCCGTGCTCGCGGCCTATCCCGCGACGGCGCGCGCCGGCATCGCGGACAGCCCGGTGCCGACGCTGCAGGGGCAGACGGCGGTGTACCTGTTCTCGGTGGCCGGCGTCACGACCGCTGGCGGACTGGGAACGTACTTCTCGTGCACCAACAAGACGCCGATCGCCGCACTCGTGAGCGTCGAACTGTTCGGTGAGGAGGGCGGAGCCCCGTGCAACGATGCCTCGGCCGTCTCGATCAACGTGGCGCCTGGTGCCACCGTGATGTTCGCGACCCAGGATGTGAATTCCGCCTTCTTCAGCGCCCATCTCTTGACCCCCGATCCCGTATACTTAGGGGTTGGCTCGGCGCGCATTCTCTCAACCGTGAAGAAGAAGAAGGGCCTCCTATGCACGGCGTTCCTGGCCGACGCATCTACGGCCCCTCCGACCTCGATGGCTCCGCTGAACGTCGTCGGTAGGATTGGGCCGCAGCCGCCAACGCAGATAGCCACCAAGACGCCGACCCCCACGCCGACATCGACGCCGATCCTCTGCGGCGATAACGTGGTCAACACCCTCGACGAGGAATGCGACGGCGCCGACGACAGTGCGTGCCCGGGCCAGTGCGGCTCACCTGCCAGCGCATTCCCGTGCCTCTGCCTCACCATCGCGCGCGAGCGCGTGATCGAGCACGCCAATGCGGACCTCGACCGGGGCTGGACGGGCAGGAGCCACGACGCCCATGTTGTCGAGGGAGGGGGCTACGTCGCCGATCTCTACGATTGCGACGGTCCGGGCGGTCCCGATTCCACGTGCACCGTCGGGCCGAGCTGCAGCGTGGCGCCGCACTCATCCTGCTCGACCGACGCGCAATGCGCGTTACTCACGCAGGGGACATGTCGCAAGCGGCGCACCAGCGTCGGCCCGCATTGCAACTTGAATATCCAGCAAGTCTGCACGAGCGACGGCGACTGCTCCGGCACCGGCGACTTCTGCGTGAAGCATCTGCACGGCCCGCCGCTGCCGCTCTCCGCCGCCGGTGTGTCGGTGTGCGTGGTGAACGTTTTCAGCGAGGACGTCGTCGGTACCAGTGACGTCGCGGCCGGATCCTCGGCGGTGCGACTCCGCCAGCGGGCGGTCACGTACCTCGGCCCGACGATCCAGGAGCCGTGCCCGGTCTGCGGCGGCTTCTGTGGCGATCCGCCGCTCGGCGCCCGCGACCTGTGCTCGACCGACGCGGATTGTCCTGCGGGTCCGCTCCGCGCGAGTCCGGTCGCATGCGTCCACACCTCCATCTGCAGCTCCGGCCCGAACACCAACAAAGCGTGCCGACCGAACCCCCCCTACGGTGGCGCGACGCAGCTCTTCGGCACGACCAGCGTGGATTGCCTACCCGACGCCAACAACATCTCGGGAGCTGGCATCGACGTCCTCTTCAATCCGATCACCACCGGCACGGTGAGCTTCCAGCCGACCATCCAATGCGACGCCGCAGGCTTCGGCGGCAAGACGTGCGACGGCGGCACCAACAACGGCGCCGTTTGCACGAACAATACCGAATGCCCGGGCGGTACGTGCTCCAACCAATGCTTCTGCCCGACCGGTGGCGGCGTGGCACAGAAGCCGAACGATTGTGCGGCCGCGTGCGTCGGGGGCGGGAGCGACGGCAATGGCTGCACCGTCGACACGGACTGCCCGGGCGGCTTCTGCCATTTGGCGGACTGTCGGCTGAACCCGTCCGATTCGGACGGTCCGAACGAAGGCGCATGCAGCGCTGGCCCGGTCAGTAGCGTCTGCTCCACGCACACCTTCGTGACCTGCAGCAGCGACGCTGATTGCGGCGGAGCCAACTGCCCATTCTGCGATGCCGGTGAGACCTGCGTGTCGTCGCAGCGCGAGTGCTTCGTGAACAGCGGTATCATCCGGGTCGGCACCTCGGAACCGACCAACCCGGTCACTGTCGCCACGTTCTGCGAGGCGGCGACGGGCGCCTCCTCCGTCAACAGCCTCGGCGGTTTCCCGGGCCCGGCGGCGATCAAGCAGCCGTCGACGATCGTGTTGACCGGACTTCCGTGATTCTCGACTGAGATCGCCGGGGTCGCGAGCAGTCGGAAGGGCCGGCATCCGGAAGGACGCCACCCACTTGAAGAATCCCCCCGGGGGTTGAAGCCCATCGCCGACGGTCGACGCCGACGACAAAGGAGCGAGCCCCGATAGGAGCAGGATCAGCTTCATGCGACGGGGCGGACGCCAGTGTACGCGTCTCCACTTCCTCCGACATTCACTTGGGGGAAATGACAAAAGTCATTGCGGTCGATGGGCCGTCTGCAGTTCGATGGCTGTGTTGTGTCCCCACTGCATGCCCCATTGTGGCCAGCGTGAGCGCAGCCTCGATATTTGCGTTGGCGAAGCGCCGGCGGTCGCGCACCAGCGAGAGCAGGGTTTGCTCAATGCGAAACACGCCGCTTCATTGCGCTGCGACGATGCCCGTCCTCCAGCCGGACTTCACGACGCTGAGCTCCTACCAGGAACCGCGATTGGCGGAGCATCCCGGCCATTCAGTAGACGACTCGCGCAACGACGATTCATGTCGGATCATAACTGCGTCGCATCTGACGGGCGATCTCTTTGGCCGTGTCCGGCGCGGCCTGTAAGGGCTCCACGGAGCCCAAAGGAGGATAGTGCAATGAGGACGGCGATCACTACGGTAGTGCTGGGCGTATTCGTCGCCCTGCATGCGGGAGCGGCGTTTGGCGGCAGCATGGACGCCTCCAGGAGCAACGTCAACAAGATGGGGCAGATCTTTGTGCCGTGCACCGCGCCGGACACGACGACGGATGGCGGGATCCCAGCGTGCTCGGGGATTCAAACCTTCAACGAGCAAGCGGGGAGCCCGGCCACTGGGTGGCTCTTCACGGCGCAATCAAAGGTGCAGCTCAAGATGAAAGCCGGCCCGAACAAGGTCGTGGACCCACTCAATCCGCCCGACAGTGCGGACCTGTCGCTGCAACTCAAGATGAAAGGCGTCAATGACGTCGGGGGGCCAGCCTTGGGCACCGGAACGCTCGCTCTAGTCTTGCGGATCTCACTCGTCGACCGCGTCGGCGGCCCCATGACCTTGGTCGACCAACTCTTCAATGTCGGAATCCCAGTGTTTCAGGGCAAGGCGAAGGTTAAAACGTCGGTGAACGCCCTGCTGAATTCGTTGGGGTCGAAGGGGCTACCAACCGCCTTTTCTGCGGAGATTGTCTCGGCGCAGATTCTCGACTCGAACGGCAACGCGATCCAGTCGAGCGAGAACGGAAGTATGACCTCGTATTGACTGTCAGCCTCAAACCAACGCCCTTCGCAAACCAGCGACGGGCGTTGGTTCTTTTGCGCTACCCCCTCAACCAGCTCGGCACGAGCGCTGTGGCGAACGGCAGTACAAGACCGAACGTCCTCCGAACGCGAGCGTATGCTCAGCGCACTGTGCCATGAGTCGAGATGGGTCGATCGCCAGCGCGAGAGGCGATTGGGATAGTCGAGCTATGCGAGGTGTGTGGCGAGCGTACGCCCGGCTCGTCCGAATTCGGACAGCGCCGGGGAGCGGATTCGTTTTGACAGCGGCGCTGAGACGGTATGATAATCGCGCCGTTTCTTCTCGGCTCTGAAGTTCATGTTGCCGCTCCGGCAGGCCACCTGGGGCTCGACCAGCCCCAACACATCGCGCGAGCGCGTGGGAATTTCGGAGATCTGTCATGAGAAAACAATGGCTGTTCGCATTGGTGGCCCTGACCGTCCTGGTCGCCATGGTGGACTTTCCCTCCTTGGCGGGAGCAGGTCCTCCGGGCAACACCAAGAAAGGGAAGCACGCGCTCCAGGGGAACACCGGCTCGAACAACACCGCGGTGGGCTTTCAGGCCATGGATCCCAGTGCTCTGTGCACGGGTGTAGGCACGCCCAACGCTTGTTGCACCGGTGTGGGTAAGGGTACGTGTGGCAACAGCGGTCTTGATAACACCGCCGTGGGCGCAAACTCGCTCAGCTCCAACACCACCGGATTCAACAACAACGCGCTGGGCGAGCGTGCGCTCCTCTCCAACACCACCGGCAAGTTCAACACCGCGGTCGGCCAGGCCGCGCTCTTCTCCAACATCACCGGCGACTCCAACATCGCGGTTGGCCAGTGCGCGCTCTGCTCCAACACCACCGGCGGCGACAACATCGCGCTCGGCACCAGTGCGCTCTCCGACAACACCACCGGATTCAGCAACATCGGGGTGGGCTCCGGTGCGCTCGAAACGAACACCACCGGCGGCGACAACATCGCGGTGGGGTTCGCTGCGCTCGGCGCCAACTCCACCGGCTTCTCCAACATCGCGGTGGGCTCCGGTGCGCTCGAAACGAACACCACCGGAAACTCCAATATCGCGCTCGGCGACTCGGCGCTCCAAGCCAGCACCGGCGGCAACAACACCGCGCTCGGCGACATTGCGCTCCTCTCCAACACCACCGGCGACTCCAACATCGCGGTGGGTGGATCTGCCGGCAGCAACCTGACCACGGGGAGCAACAACATCGACATCGGCAACGACGGTGTCGCGGCCGAAGCGAACACCATCCGCATCGGCGTTGCGGGCACCCAGACGGCAACGTTCATCGCGGGCATCAGCAATGGCGTCGGCAATGGGACGGGCGTAGCCGTGTACGTTGATAGCACCGGCCAGCTCAGCCCGATCGTTTCCTCGGCCCGGTTCAAGGACGACATTCGTGACATGGGCGAGAGCACGAGTGGTTTGATGAAACTGCGGCCCG
>JBGPOW010000310.1:0-4824 GCA_041488235.1 Binatia bacterium | reverse complement strand
GGTTCATTGCGGCGTGTCCGCCGGACGTCGTGACGGAGCACGTGCGCCGCATCGACTCCGAGCGTCGCGGGGGGCCGCGCGGCGGGAATACGCCCCCGGGGCCCGCGCGGGAGAGTTCCGCCTCTCCCCCGCCGCGCGGCGCGCCGCCCCCCCCCCCCCCCCCCCGCGTCCCCCGCCGTCGAGCTCTTCGTTCTTCACGCAGCGGAGAGGCGGCAATCTTCCGCTCGGGGCCCCGTGGAGGAAGTCAGGCGCGAGGCGCGCCGCGACGCTCGGAGTCGATTCGGCGCACGTGCTCCGTCACGACGTCCGGCGGACACGCCGCAATGAACCAGCGACACGCGAACCACAGCACCGCCGCGTCGTCGGCGAAGCCGAGGATCGGGAACCAGAAGTCGGGAATCAAATCGATCGGCGAGATCACATACACGAGCGCAGCCGTCAGCCCGGCCTTTGCGGAGAGCGGCACCCGCCGGTCGCGGTAGAGCCGCCAGTAGAGGCGGACGAAGCTCGGCAGGTGCCGCAGCAAGCGCAGCATCTGCACGCCGGCGTGCAGGCGCGAGCTGGGCCGCGGCGGGTTGGGCCTCAATCCTCGGCGTGCGGGTCGCTACGCGTGATCAGATCGCTGACGACCCGAGAGAGCGCAGAGTCCTCGTGCGCGAGGCGGTCGAAGAGCGCGGCGCTATCCGCGTCCTCGATGTCCCAGTGCAGTGCCAGCTCGCGGTAGCGGCTGCTCTTGGCGCGCAGGTCCTCGAGGTCGAAGGTGAGGCGCTCCCAGTAGTTGTGGCCGCCGCGCGGCGTGCCGGGATCGCCGCTCGGGGGTACCTCACCGAGGCGCTCGATCTGCTGGCGGACGGCGGCGGCATGGGCGTCCTCGCGCTCGGCGAGGCCGAGGATGGCCGCTGCGTGATCGGGGTAGGGGACGCGCTCGGCGTGCACCCGCAGCTGCAGCGCGACGCGCAGCTCCTCACGATACGCGTTCGCGAGATCGACGAGGATGCGGCGCTTGGCTCCGCCGCCGAGCTCGCGCATGCGTTGCCAGAGTCCCACGGCGCTTCGTTATCCGCCGCCGGTTCAGAGTGTCAAGACGACGGACGGCGTCGCGCGGGCGCGGTTTTCTTTCCGGCGGCGATTCGGATACATTTCGGGAATCGCGTCGGCGCCAGATCGCGCCGCAATGGAGGAACCCGGATGGCACGGATCACCGTCGAGGATTGCCTCGAGCACGTCGACAATCGCTTTCAGCTGGTGCTTCTCGCAGCGAAGCGCGCGAAGCAGCTCCTCAAGGGATCCCGGCCCCTCCTCGACTCGGAGAACAAAGAGGTCGTCACCGCCCTCCGAGAGATCGCGGAGAACAGGGTGAAGCTCGCGGCGGCCAACGCGCCGGTGGTGACGGGGGAGCCGACGGCCTGAGCGCCGGGTCGACGGCTGTGACGGGTCCCGGCCGCACCCCGGGCTGATCGGCGCGGCGCCACCATGGCGAAACGCGACCTCTACGCCGACCTCGGCGTCAAACGGACGGCGTCCGCCGAGGAGATCAAGAAGGCCTACCGCAAGCTGGCGCGGAAGTACCATCCGGACGTCAACCCCGGGAACCGCGAGGCCGAGGAGAAGTTCAAGCGGGTGTCGTTCGCGTACGACGCCCTCTCCGATCCCGCGAAGCGCAAGGCGTACGACGAGTTCGGCATGGACGGGTTGCAAGCGGGCTTCGACGCCGATCGCGCACGCGAGTTCAAGCGTGCGCAAAGCGCCTACGGCGGCGCCTTCGGACGTGGCGGGCGGGAGGCGGCCGGCGGTGACACCGGCGGATTCGGCGGCCGCTACTCGAGCTTCGAGGACATCTTCGGCGATCTCTTCGGCGGCCGCGGCGCGGAGTTCGCGGGCGGCGAGCCGGTGCAGCGCGGCCCCGATCTCGAGTCGACGCTCGAGATCGACCTCCTGAGCGCGATCCGCGGCACGACGGCGACGATCTCGCTCACGAAACCGGTCGAATGCGCGACCTGTCACGGCTCGGGCACCGAGGGCGGCGGGACGACGTGCCCCGAGTGCAACGGGACCGGACAGACGAAGGTCGGAACCGGGCCGCTGTCGTTCAACCGCCGCTGCCCGCGTTGCCATGGCACCGGGCGCATCAACCAGCGGCCGTGCCCGCAATGCGCCGGCGCCGGACGGGTCGAGAAAGTGGAGCGGCTGAACGTCAAGATCCCGGCGGGCGTCGACGACGGCTCGCGCATTCGTCTCGCCGGCAAGGGCGGCGCCGGTATCGGCGGCGCGCCGGCGGGCGACCTCTACATCGTGACGCGCGTGCGGCCGCACCCGCATCTCGAGCGACGCGGCCGCGACCTCTATCTGCAAGTGCCGGTCACCGTTGGTGAGGCGATGCAGGGCGCGACGATCGACGTGCCGACGCCCGATGGGACGGTCAAGCTGAAGGTCCCCCCGGGCAGCCAGAGCGGTACCAAGCTTCGGCTCCGCGGCAAAGGCGTGCCGGAAATGAAGGGCTCGGGTCGCGGCGATCTCTACGTCGTGTTGATGGTGCAGGTGCCGACGGACGGCGACGCACGGGTGCGCGAGGCGGTGACCGTGCTCGAGGACAGCTACGCTCGCAACCCGCGCGCGGACTTGAGGTTGTGACATGAGCCATCGATACCTGCCGCTGGAGGAGGCCGCCGCGCAGGCGGGACTCTCGGTCGCGTATCTCGAGATGCTCGAGCGCGAGGGGCTCATCGCCGTCAAGCGCACGCTCGACGACGTCGTCGTCATCTCGTCGTCGGACCTCGAGCGCGCATGCGTGAGCGAGCTCCTCACCGAGGAGCTCGAGGTGAATCTCGCCGGCGCCGAGGTGATCCTCCGCATGCGCGACGACATGATCGCGATGCAGCGGCAGTTCGACGAGATCCTGACCGACCTCGTCGACACGTTGAAACGTGGTCTTGGCTCACCGCCGGCCGAGGAGCGATGACGACGGGCTCCCGTAAACACGCGCCGCGCCGGCCACGGGTCGGCCGCAAGGCGCGATCGGCGCCGCGTACGGGCGCCGCGCGCGATCACAAGGACGCTGCCGCTCCGGATCGAGGCGCGGGAGCAGAGCCCGACGCGGAAGACGCGGACGCTCTCACCGTCGAGCCCGAATCCGACGCCGCGTCGGAGATCCCCATCGACGCGCCGGACCTCGACGTCACCGCCGACGCGAGCGCGCCGGCGGCGGCTCACCGCGGAAGCGCCGCTGCTCTCGATCTCGCCGCCGCCGTGCCCGAGTTGCCGCCGCGCGCCGCCGACGACAGCGAGTCGCCGAGCGCGCTCGTTCCGTTCGATCCCTTGCAGCGCTACCTCGCGGAGATCCGGCGCTACCCGCTGCTCACGCGCGAGGAAGAGCATGACTTCGCCGTCCGCTTCCAGCGCGAGCACGACGTCGCCGCCGCGTACCGCCTCGTCACCGGCAACCTGCGTCTCGTCGTCATGATCGCGCGCGAGTACCAGCGCTCGTTCCGCGCGCTCCTCGACCTCATCCAAGAGGGCAACATCGGCCTCATGGAGGCGGTGAAGAACTTCGATCCGTACCGCGGCGTGCGCTTCCCTTCGTATGCGGTGTGGTGGATCCGCGCCTACATCATCCGGTACGTGATGAACAACTGGCGGCTGGTGAAGCTCGGCACGACGCAGGCGCAGCGCAAGCTCTTCTTCAATCTGCAAAAGGAGAAGGACAAGCTCGAGCGCGAGGGGTTCGTCGCCGGTCCGAAGCTTCTCGCGCAACGGCTCGACGTCAAGGAGAAGGAGGTCATCGAGATGGAGCAGCGGCTCGGCTCGAGCGACCTCTCCGTCGACATGCCGCTGCACGAGGGCGAGGAGAGCACGCTGCTCGACGTCCTGAAGAGCGGCGTTGCGACCGCCGAGGATCAGGTCGCCGACGCCGAGTACCGTCAGCGTCTCGGCGCCGCGATTCGCGAGTTCGGCACCACGCTCCGCGACAAAGATCGGTTGATCTTCGACCAGCGTCTGCTCGCGGAGGAGCCGCTCACGTTGCAGGAGATCGGCGACAAGTACGGCATCAGCCGCGAGCGCGTGCGGCAGATCGAAAGTCGCGTGAAGCGCCGCCTGAAGGAGTACCTCGCGACGCAGTTCGAGGATCTGCGCGACGTGAGCATTTCGTAGGCCCCGCGCGCGTCGTCCAAGGGGGAAACGTGAGCGAGAAGGACCGACGAGCATTCGTGATCATGCCGTTCGAGGAAGGTTTTGCGGAGGTCTACAACCTCTTCATCGCCGCCACGCTCGCGTCTGCCGGATACGATGTTGTACGTGCGGACGACATGCGTGCACAGCAGAACATTCTGAAAGACATCGTGGTCGGCATATCAAGCGCCGACCTCATCGTGGCTGACCTGACTGATGCGAACCCCAACGTGTACTACGAGCTCGGAATCGCCCACGCGCTTCGACGACCGGTGATCTTGCTCACGCAGCGAGTTGACGATCTCCCGTTCGACCTGCGGTCTTATCGTGTCATTCCTTACTCGACGCATTTCGCTGAGATTACTCGTGCCCGTGAACAGCTCCATGAGCTGGCGAAAGGGGCAGCGGATGGCGTCATCCCATTTGGAAGTCCGATCTCAGATTTTCTTGGGCCCTCTTTATCCGCGTTCAGTGCCGAGCCGGCGCACGCCGGCGAACCTGGGCTGCTCGACCACTTATTGAGCGCTGCGTAAGTAATAGAAAGCTTCGGCTTCGCGTGCTACCCTGCGGGCATGAGACCTCAGGGCAGTGCGGTGGAGTTGGAGCGGCGGCGGCGGCGGGCGATCCGGCTGCTGGAGGGCGGACAGTCGCTATCGG
>JBGPOW010000309.1:0-4833 GCA_041488235.1 Binatia bacterium | reverse complement strand
GCCGACCCGCGCCTGCGCGAGTGGTGCGACCCCGTCGTCCTCGGCGACCTCGGCGTCCTGCGTGCCGCCGCCGAGCAAGCGGGTGTTCCGCTGCGCCTGGAAAGCGTCGAGCGCGCGGCACATGCGCGTGCCGGCGCCGCTGGCGCATGCGTCCTCGACTATCGGAACGTCGATCTTCGGCGTCTGCGCATGGGCGTCATGGAGCCCGTGCTCGGCGAAGCGGCCGTGCACTATACGCGTGAGGCGGCGCGGCTCGCGCTCGCCGGCGAGGTCGACGGTATCGTCTCCGCGCCGCTCAACAAGGAGGCGATGCGCGCCGCCGGTCATCACTACGAAGGGGCGACCGAGATCTTCGCGGAGATGGCGGGGGCGAAGCGTTACGCGATGGTGAACATCCTCGGCGAGATGCGAGTCATGCTGCTCACGAACCACATGTCGCTGCGCGACGCGATCGACAAGGTCACGCAAGCGCGGGTGTACGAGAAGGTCATGCTCGGTCACGAGGCGCTGGTCGAGCAAGGCATGGCCGCGCCGCGAATCGCGGTCTCGGCGTTGAATCCCCATGCGGGGGAGGGCGGCCTCTTCGGCCGCGAGGAGATCGACGAGATCATCCCCGCGCTCGAGCGCGCGCGCGCCGAGGGCGTGAACGCGATCGGCCCCGTGCCCCCCGACACCGTGTTCTTCAAGGCGAAGCAAGGACTCTTCGACATGACGATCGCCCTCTACCACGATCAAGGCCTCGGTGCGGTGAAGCTGCTCGGCTTCGGAACCGTCGTGACCTTGCTCGTGGGACTGCCCTTCATCCGCACGTCGACGGGACACGGAACCGCCTTCGACATCGCCGGAACCGGTAAGGCGGATCACAAGAACTTGCTCGAGGCGATCCGCGTCGCCGCCGAGCTCGGCGGCCGTCGCATCCGGGAGCGCGCTGCGTGACGACATCGTTCATCCCGGCGCCGTCGAGCACCACGCCCACGCTGGTGTGGGATGTCTCGGTGAAGGACGAGCCGGGGATGCACATCTATCCGGGTGACCCGACGATCGAGGTGCGCCGCGTGCGCGCGATCGCCGACGGCGCTGCGGCGAACCTCACGCACCTCGCATGCGGGGCGCACACCGGAACGCACGTGGATGCCCCGGCTCACTTCATCGACGGCGCCGCCACGTTGGAGCAGATCGCGCTCGACCGGTTCGTCGGTCCGGCGACCGTGCTCGACCTCCGCGGGCGCGCGGCGATCGACGCGGCGGCGCTGCGGACGCAGGACATTCCCCGGGGTGGCATCGTGCTCTGCAAGACCGACAACTCGGCGCTGTGGCGGCGATCGGGATTCCAAGAGGGGTTCACGTACGTCACGCTCGACGCCGCGGAGCACCTGCTGGCGTGCGGCGTCAAGACGCTCGGGATGGACTACCTCTCGATCGAGCGCTTCGGCAGCGCCGACTTTGCGGTCCACAAACTTCTCCTCGGCCGCGGCGTGCTCATCATCGAGGGCCTCGATCTCAGCGCGGTGAGCGCCGGGACGTACACGCTCGTGTGCCTGCCGCTGAATCTTCAGGGTGTCGACGGCGCCCCCGCGCGGGCGATCTTGATGCGATGACGTCGCTCGAGGTCATCGCCGACGACGTGACCGGCGCCTGCGACGTCGGCGCGGAGCTCGCGGAGGCAGGTGTCGTCGTGCGCGTCGCAGTCGACGGCAGGGCGGCCGCCGACGTGGACGATGCGGTGTGCGTCGTCAACACGCAGAGCCGCGCGGTGCGCGCCGCGGAGGCGTACGAGCGCGTGCTGCGACTCACGCGTCGCCGTCCGATCGACGTGCTGCTGAAGAAGATCGACACCGCGCTCCGTGGCCACCTCGGTGCGGAGCTCGACGGCGCGATCGACGGCCTCGGCGCCTGCGCCGCATTCGTCGCCCCTGCCGTACCCGCGGCCGGACGGGTGACGCGGGGCGGCTGCCAATGGTTCGGCGGCCGGCGGCTCGCCGAGACGGAGTTCGCCGCCGATCCGGAAGGAGCGGGCGCGGAGTCGTCGGTCGCGGCGGTGATCGCCCGCGAGAGCCGGCGCCGCACCGAGATGATCGGCCTCGAGACGGTGCGGGCGCGCGCCCTGCACCATCGTACCCGCACGTTGATGGGTGCGGGCGCCGACGTGTTCGTCGTCGACGCCGAATGCGACGACGATCTCGCATTTGCCGCGCAGGACATCCTCGAGCTGCCGCGGCCGCTCTGTATCGCCGGATCGATCGGCGTCGCGGCGGCGGTCGCGGCGCGGCTGTGCGGCGGTCGCGGGATTGCGGCTGCAGACGCGGCGGCGAGCACGTCGAGGTCGGCGACGGAATCGGCGTCGATGACCGGATCCGCGCTACGCCCGTGGTCGGAGCGACGCTCGCGGCTGCCGGTGCCGGCACTCATCGTGTGCGGGAGCCTGCATTCCATGGCGCGAGCGCAGGTCGATGCGCTCTGCGCGGCTGAACTCGCGGAGCGCATCCCGCTGCGCGACGGTGGCGCCGCGGCCGACCCTGTGGCCGCCGTCGCGCGCGCGCTGGCGGTGCTCTGCGCCGGACGGAGCGCCGTGCTGGCGGCGCCGCGGCTCGCGAAAGCCGCAGATCCTGTCGCGCGCCGACGGATCGAGCGTGTGCTCGGCCAGATCGCATGCGAGGTGCTGCGGGCCGGCGCGGCGGCGGCGCTCGTCCTGATCGGCGGCGAGACGAGCTATGCGGTGCTGCGCGAGGTCGGCGCGACCGAGCTCGTCGTGCACGGACGCGTCGCGCCGCTCATCGCGGCGACGACGATCGCACGCGGCGACGCAGTCGGCCTGCCGCTCGTCCTGAAGGGTGGATCGGGCGGCGATCGCGACACGTTGCGCTCACTGCTCGGCCCCGAATCGGTGGTGCGGCAGGCGGCGGGATGAGCACGCCGATGCGTGCCGCGACCGACACGGTCGTCACGCTGGAGTACGAGGCGCGCCTCGAGGACGGCACCGTCGTCGACTCGACGGAGCGCTGCGGGCCGGTGAGCTACTTGCACGGTAATGAGCAGCTCTTCCCGGCGCTGGAGCGGCTGGTCGAAGGTCTCGCCGCAGGCGACGCACGCGCGATCGAGATGGCCCCCGAAGAGGCGTACGGCGCCCGCCGCGACGAGCTCGTCCGACGCGTACCGCGCGCGCAGCTGCCGCCGGCGATCGAGCTCGTCCCCGGCGAGCGCTACGAGGTGCGCGCCGCGAATGGCGCCCGCCTCGTGTTTACGCTCGTCGGTGTGGAAGGCGACGACGTGATCGCCGACTTCAACACCCGCGGCGCCGGGCAGCGCTTGCGCGTCAGCGCTCGCGTGCTCGCCGTGCGCGGCGCGACAGCGGACGAGCTGCGGCGCGGGACGTTGCGCTGACCGCCGCCGACCCACCCCGACCCCCGACACCTCCCGAATGCCGCAGCCGCATGTTGCGGTCGAACGTCAAGGACAGACAGAACGTCAAGGACAGACAAAGGAGCAACACGTCATGAGAAAGCGCGAGAAGCTCACGCCCGAGGAGCGGTTCGCCCTGGCCCTGGCGCTCATCAAGCGCGAGCAGTCGTTGGGCGAGATTTGCGTCCACTACCACGTGAGTCACACGACCGCCTACAAGCTCCGCAATGCATTTCTCGACGGGGCACGGAAGGCGCTTGCGGTCGTCGGACGAGCGGTTGACACGCCCGACGAGGAGGGCGAGCCTCTCGTCGCTCCGACGAGCGCCCCAGGCGGCAAGCAGGCGATCGGATGAGCGGAGCGCACGAACGCACGTCGGCGATCGTGTGCGGCCGCCACGTCCTTTGTGCGTTGCCGGCGCGCCGGAGGGCGGTTATTCTCGTCTCTTACCGCTCGAAGGAGGCGCAATGTACTTGGTGACCGGAGGCGCAGGATTCATCGGATCGAACGTCGCGGAGGCGCTCGTGCGTCGCGGCGAGCGGGTGCGGATCTTCGACGATTTCTCGAGCGGCAAGCGCGAGAATCTGAAATCCTTCGCCGCCGACGTCGAGGTGATCGAGGGCGATCTGCGCGACATGACCGCCGTTCGCCGCGCCGTCGACGGGGTGACGGGAATTTACCATCAGGCGGCGCTGCGCTCCGTCCCGCGATCGGTCGACAATCCGCTCGCCACCAACGACGTGAACATCAGCGGCACGTTGCAGCTGCTGATCGCGGCGCGCGACGCGGGGGTGAAGCGCATCGTCGCCGCGTCCTCGTCGTCCGTTTACGGCGCGAACGAGGAGTTGCCGAAGCGCGAAAATCAGGAGCTGCTGCCGGTCTCGCCGTACGCCGCCTCGAAGCTCGCGGGCGAGCACTACTGCCGGATCTTCACGCGGCTCTACAATCTCGAGACGGTGAGCCTGCGCTACTTCAACGTCTTCGGTCCACGCCAGGATCCGGATTCGCAGTACGCTGCCGTCGTGCCGCTCTTCATCCAAGCCGGCCTCGACGGCGTGCCGCTCACCGTGCACGGCGACGGCATGCAGTCGCGCGACTTCACGTACATCGACAACGTCGTGCAGGCGAACCTCCGCGCAATGGAAGCGCCCGCGGCGGCGGGCGAGGCATTCAACATCGCGTGCGGCTCTCGCTACACGTTGATGGACATCGTGCACGCGATCGAGCGCGAGCTCGGCCATCCGCTGACCTGCCGCCACACGCCGCCGCGCGCCGGCGACGTGCGACATACTCTCGCCGACATCGCCAAGGCGGAGCGCCTCCTCGGCTTCAAGCCGACCATCGACTTCGACGAGGGCATGGCGCGCACCGTCGCCTACATCAAGTCGCAGGACTTCGGTCGTCGCGCCGCGTCCGCCTGACGGCCGACGCGCG
>JBGPOW010000308.1:0-4848 GCA_041488235.1 Binatia bacterium | reverse complement strand
CTGGAACGATCCCGCCAACAACGATCCTTCGATGAAGCGCACCTTCGACGCCTATCTCACCGAAGCGATCGACAAGGGCTGGTGGGGCTCCAACTACTCCGACGCGTACCGCGACGTCGAGCCGCGCGTGCTCTTCGAGGCGGGCGGCAACATGTTGCGCCGCCAGCGCGGCGGACAGAAGCTTCTCCTCGAGAATCTCTGGCCGAAGCTGAAGATGATCGTGTCGGTCGACTTCCGCATCAACACGACCGGCATGTACGCCGACTACATCCTCCCCGCGGCGCAACATTACGAGAAGGTCGGCATGAGCATGCCCTCGGTGCACCACCTGAACTGGGTGCTCTGCGACCGCGCGGTAGCCCCGCCGGGCGATGCCCTCCCCGATCACGAGATCGGCATCCGCATGTTGGAAGCGCTCGAGCGCCGCGCCAAGGCGCGCGACATGACGTACTTCGTCGACCGCAAGGGGATCACGCGCTCGCTCGAGGGCCTGAGCGCCCGCTACACGCTGAACGGCGAGGTGCGCGACGAAGACGTCTTCTACGACGAGGCCGTCCGCGACAATGCCGTCTACGGTATCCTCCCCGCCGACACGACCTTGCAGACCTTGCGCGACAAGGGCCACGTGCGCTGGAAGGGCTGGGGGATGGTCGGCCACGGCGAGTCGCAAGGCTCGACGATCAAGCCCGACGAGACGCACAACCCGCTCCGCTGGCACACCGAGGACAAGGTGCCGTACGCGACGCTCACCCGGCGCGCGCAGTTCTACATCGACCACGAATGGTTCCTCGAGGCCGGCGAGGAGCTGCCGGTCCACAAGGATACGCCGGCGCACGGCGGCGCGAAGCGACGCTTCCAGATGACCAGCGGCCACAACCGCTGGAGCATCCACTCGATGAACATGACGAACCGCAATCTCTTGAACACCCACCGCGGCGAGCCGTTCGCGTTCATCAACGACACGGACGCCAAGAGCCTCGGCATCGCGAACGGCGAGCGCGTGCGTCTGGTGAACGACGTCGCGGCGATCGTCATCGCCGCCAAGATCACGCCGGCCTGCCGCCCCGGGCAAGTGATCGTCTACAACGGCTTCGAGCCGTTCATGCACGAGGGCTGGCTCGGCCAAGCGGATCTCGAGCCCGGGCACGTGAAGTGGCTCGGCTTCGCCGGCGGCTACGGTCACCTCCAGTACCGGCCGCTGGCGTGGCAGCCGATCCCCGCCGACCGCGCCGTGCGCATAGACGTCGAGCGCATCACGACGGGCTAGCGCTGCACGGAGGAGCTCCCAATGGGTCTCATCGAGCTCGAAACCTCGCTCACCGAAGACGAGCGCGCGATCCGCGATACCGCGCATCGGTTCGCGGAACGCACGCTGCGTCCGGTCGGCGCCAAACTCGACCGCCTCGCCGAGCCGGAGGCGGTGATCGCGCGCGGCTCGCCGCTCTGGCCGCTCTTCGACGAGCATCGCAAGCTCGGCCTCGAGGTGCTCGACGGCAACGAGGAAGTCACGCTTCTCGAGCGCGCGCGTCTCCGGTTCCTCGTCTGCGAGGAGCTCGGCTGGGGCGATTCCGGTCTCGCGATCAGTCTCGGCGTCGGCGGCTTCCACAAGATGTTCGCCGAGATGTCGGGGCGCCCTGCCCTACAGGAGCGCTTCGGCGGCGCCGCCAATCACGACATCGGCTGCTGGGCCGTGACCGAGCCCGATCACGGCAGCGACTCGCTGGCCGTGACCGAAACCCACTTCAGCGACCCGAAGCTCCGCGCCAACTGCATCGCGCGCCGCGACGGCGACGGCTACGTCATCGACGGCCAGAAGTCGGCGTGGGTGTCGAACGGCACGATCGCGACCGTGGCGACGCTCTTTTGCACCGTCGATCCGGCGCAAGGATTCAAGGGCGGCGGCGTCTGCCTCGTGCCGCTCGACTCGCCGGGCGTCGCGCGCGGCAAGCCGCTCGACAAGGTCGGGCAGCGGGCGCTGAACCAGGGCGAGATCTTCTTCGACGGCGTCCGCATCCCCGCCGACTACATGGTCGTCGGTCCCGACGCGTACGCGACCGTCGTCGAGGGGGTGCTGACCCTGGCGAACGCGTCGATGGGTGCGATCTTCGTCGGCCTCGCGCGCGCGGCGCTCGAGCACGCGCTCGCGTACGCGAAGACGCGCGTCCAGGGCGGCGTGCCGATCTTCGAGCATCAGAGCGTGAAGGCGCGCCTCTTCAAGATCTTCTCGCAGGTCGAGGCGGCGCGGGCGCTCGCCTGGCGGGTGATGCTCTACAACACGACGAACCCGCCGCAGGTGCAGTACTCGATCGCCTCGAAGGTCTTCTGCACCAACACGGCGTTCGAAGCGGCGAGCGGCGCGTTGCAGATCTTCGGCGGCAACGGGCTCAGCCGCGAGTACCCGATCGAGAAGTTGCTCCGCGACGCGCGCGCGTCGATGATCGAGGACGGCTGCAACGACATTCTCTCCCTGGTGGGAGCGGCGAGGCTCTGATGCGCATGAAGGCATTGATCGCGGGCGTCGGCATGACCCACTTCGGGAAGCACCTCGAGACCGGGCTGAAGGCGCTCGGCGCCGAGGCGGTGCAGGCGGCGCTGGCCGACGCCGACCTCGAGGCGAAGGATCTGCAAGCGGCGTACGTCGGCAACGCCGCCGCGGGTCTCGTGACCGGACAAGAATGCATCCGCGGCGAGGTGGTGCTGCGCGGCATGGGCATCGGGCGCATCCCGGTCGTGAACGTCGAGAACGCGTGCGCCAGCGCGTCGACGGCCTTGCAGCAAGCGTGCGCGATGGTGAGCGCCGGGTACTACGACGTCGTCCTCGCGCTCGGCGTCGAGAAGCTCTACCACGAGGACAAGCGCAAGAGCTTCGCCGCCTTCAGCGGCGCCGTCGACGTCGAGATCGTCGGCGCGCTCCTCGCGGCGCTGCGCCAGAGCGCCGCCGCCGCCGGCGGCAGCGGCGACGCGGGGGCCGGCGAGAAGCGCTCGATGTTCATGGACATCTACGCCGCGGCCGCGCGCGCCCACATGGAACGCTACGGGACGACGGTCGAGCAGTTCGCCGGCGTCAGCGCCAAGAACTCGTTCCACGGCAGCTTGAACCCGCGCGCGCAGTTTCGCGACGTGCTCACTGTCGCCGACGTGCTCGGCGCGCCGATGATCGCCGCGCCACTGACGCGTCCGATGTGCTCGCCGATCGGCGACGGCGCCGCCGCCGTGATCGTGGTGAGCGAGCGCAAAGCGCGCGAGCTCGGCGTGCGCGGCCCGGTGCGCGTCGTCACGAGCGTGCTGCGCTCGGGCTGGGACCACGGCCCCGACGAGCACGGCCTCGCCGAGGTCTGCGCCGCCGAGGCGTACGAAGAAGCCGGCATCGGGCCTGCGGACCTCGACGTCCTCGAGTGCCACGACGCCTCCGCGCCCGCCGAGCTCATGCTCTACGAGTCGCTCGGCCTCTGTGCGCGCGGCGAAGGCGGCCGACTGATCGACACCGGCGCGACGAAGCTCGGCGGCGGCATCCCGGTGAACACGTCGGGCGGCCTCTTGCGGAAAGGCCATCCCGTTGGCGCGACCGGCATCGCGCAGATCGTCGAGCTCACCGAGCAGCTGCAGGGACGCGCCGGCGAGCGGCAGGTGCCACGCGCGCGCACGGCGCTCGCAGAAAACGGCGGCGGCGCGATCGGCACCGACGCCGCGGCGCTCTGCGTGACGATCCTGCAGCAGTGACGGCGCCGCGATGCGCGAACGCAGCGAGCTCGTCCTCGCCGATCTGATCGCGCTCCGCGCCGAGCAGCAGCCCGACCTCGACGTCCTCACCTTCGAGCGCTGGAGCCTCGGCGACGCCGCCGGGCCCGACGAAGTCCGCACGTTCGCCGCGCTCGCCGAGAACGCGAACCGCATCGCGGCGGCGCTCGTCCGCCTCGGCATGGCACGCGGCGATCGCTTCGCGCTGATGATGCGCAATCATCCCGAGTTCGTGGAGACGATGATCGCGGCGTCGACGACCGGCTGCGTCGCCGTCCCGATCGACCCCCGCACGCGCGGCGACAAGCTCGCGTTCACGCTGCGGAACGCCGGTTGCCGCATGGTGATCTGCGGCGACTACTGTTACGCGCAGGTCGCCGCGGTGCGCGCGTCGCTCCCCGAGCTGCAGTGGGTGCTGACGCTCGAGACGGGCGAGATCGCGGAGCCCGTCTCGTTGCAGGGCTCGCCGTCGCTGAACGAGGTGCTCGCGTGGCCCGCCGGCTCGACGGTCGACGTGCGCCTCGACCGCCCCGAGGACCCGCTGCAGATCATCTACACCTCGGGGACGACGGGCGATCCGAAGGGCGTGGTCTTTCCGAACAACCGCTGGGGCGCGTTCGCGATGGTCGGCATGCTCTTCGGCTATCGCAGCGACGAGCGTCCGTACACCGGCCTCTCGCTGACGCACGGGAACGCGCAGGCGGTGACGCTCGGCCCCGCGCTGCACATGAGTTTGCGCGCCGTCTTCAGCCGCAAGTTCACCAAGTCGAAGCTCTGGGACGTCTGCCGCCGTTACGGCTGCACGACCTTCTCGATGCTCGGCGGCATGGCGACCGCGATCTACAGCGAGCCACCGCGCGCGAACGACCGCGAGCACCGGGTCCGCATGGTCCTCGACGCCGGGATGCCGGCGGCGATCTGGGAGCCGTTCGAGCGCCGTTTCGGTGTGCGCGTGTTCGAGTGGTACGGCGCCGTCGAGGGTGGCCTCGCGTTCAAGCCGATCGACATCGGCCCGATCGGCAGTTTCGGCAAGCCGGTTCCGGGCCTCGACATGCGCATCGTCGACGAGGCCGGGCGCGAGTGCCCGCCCGGCGTCGTCGGCGAGCTGGT
>JBGPOW010000307.1:0-4878 GCA_041488235.1 Binatia bacterium | reverse complement strand
GGTCGCCGTCGGAGGCGCTGTCGTTCCCCTGCGCGTCGGCGCACGACGTGTCCTGGTACCACGACATGAGATGCTGGTGCGTCGCCGTCGGGTGGTCGCGGAAGTAGGCGAAGAGCCCGTCGAAGTAGAGCTGCGCGTTCGGGTCGTGGCCGGCCATCAGCGCGGTGATGATCATGCCGTAGCCGTGGCCCTCCGAGACCGTGAGGTTTCCCGTCTGCGTCGCGGTGGCGACGTAATAGCGGCCGCTGCCGCAGCCTTGCTTCAGGAAGCGCGCTTTCCACGCGTCGTAGAAATCGCTGACCGCTTGATCGCGAACGGCAGCGGTGACGTGGCTCGGGAGGATCGACCCCGCGGCGTACGGCATCGGGTGCGAGGCGAAGGGATGATTGACTGTCGCGCGGGCCGGTACCGCGATCGCGAGCATCGCAATGACGGTGATGGTGACCGCCGCGATCGATCGCGACTTCGTCGCAGACATTCGCCGGCGCGGCGACGCCACGCAAGTCGTCGAAGCCGTCCGCGCCCGCCGTGATCGAATCGAGCCCACGCTTCGACTCACTCGCGCTGCTGGACGAAGAGCAGCGACGCCGGGCCGCCGTCGATCGAGATCGTCTGTCCCGTGACGAAGGACGACGCTTCCGACGCGAAGAAGAGGCACGGCCAGGCGATCTCCTCGACGCGTCCGAGCCGTCTCAGCGCCGTCGAGTGCTCGATTGCGCGCCGCAGCTCCGGCGTCGGCCAGGTGCGCGCGCCCGCTTCCGGCGTGTCGATCGGCCCCGGCGCGATGCAGTTGACGAGGATCCCGTGGCGCGCCCACTCCATCGCGAGCGTGCGCGTCAAATTTTGGATCCCGGCCTTCGCCGCGCCGTAGTGCGCCATCCCCGGCGACCCGTACACGCCCGCGTCCGACGACATGTTGATGATCCGCCCGCCGCGCTTCGCCGCGATCCACTTGAGCGCCGCCGCCTTCGAACAGAGAAAGGTCCCCTGCAGATTGATCGCGACGATCGTCGCGAACCCATTCGGGCTGATCTCCTCCGCCGGCTGAAAGAAGCTCGCCCCATGATTGTTGATCAGCACGTCGAGCCCGCCGAACTTCTCGTACGCCCGCCCGATCATCCGCTCCACCTGCGACGCATCCCGCACGTCGCACGTGATGCTCTCGACCGCTCCGCCATCCGTCCGTATCCCGTCCGCAACCGGTCCCAAATGCTCCGCATTCCGACTCGCAATCAAAACCTTCGCCCCTCGCCCCGCAAACTCCCGCGCAATCTCCGCCCCAATCCCGGTGCCACCCCCAGTAACGATGACGACCTTCCCGTCGACGCTGAACACATCATGCTTCATTGACACCCTCCGTCAGCGCCGCTCCCTACCACATCAGCCCATGCGATGCTGGATCACGGCGCGATAGACAGGGAAGCGGCACGGCAGGCCGCCGCCTGAAAAAGGACGCGACGCGGCGCCATAGGCGCCGCGAGTCACCTTTCTCTCAGGCGAGCAACGGCGCAGGCCGCGGTCGAGAACGCTGCAGATGCGGCGTTATCGGCCGCGGCCGTCAGTGCGGCCGCCGGGAGACCACCGTCCCTCGCTACCGATTGTGCGCTGGATTTCGCGGTCCGCGTCTTCCATCTCTTTTGCCCAATCGCGCACCTTGCGCGGGGAGTTCTTGAACTCGTCGTAGAGGGGGCGCGCGAGCTCACGTCTGCTGATCCCTTCGGGCGCGACCATGATGTCGATCTGCGCGCTCGCGAGGTCGAAGCCGCAGTGGACGAGGTCTTCGGCGTCCATGCCGTACGCGGTGAGCGTCTGGCGCAGCGCTGCGGCGTTCGTGCCGAAGCGGCGCGCGACCTCGTGGATGTTCTGGATGTGGTAGCCGCCGTTCGCGGTGATGCCGAGGTGGTAGGCGCAGAAGAGCTCGAACGGGTCGATCTCGCTGCCGTGGGGCACGTTCGGCGCCTGCGGACGAGGCGCGTGTTGATCGTCGCGCGGCATCGGACGCGATGGACGCCCGCCGCCGCGGCCCCATCGCGGCGGCTGCGAATAGGTTCCGGCGCCGCCGTTCGCCGCGTCTCCCGGCGACCAGCGGCGCCCGCCACCCTGCGCGCCGCCGCCGCCGCCGTTCGTCCGTCGTCCGCGACCGAAATTGCCGCCGTCCGGACGGCGCGGCCCCGGGCCATTCGATCCGCCTTGCCAGCGCGGGCCTTGGCCGTTCGGCGCGCCCTGCCACCGCGACGGACCGAGCGGCACTCCCGACGACGGTCCGACGTACCCGCGTGGGGGTGCTGATCCGTTCGGTTGTCCGGCGCCGCCGAACCGTGGCTGGCCAGACGAGCTCGCGGAGCGTTGATCCCAGGGAGGGCGCCGCCCTCTCCGATTGCGACCGCTCATCTCCGATCGACTATGCCTGATCGCGCCGTCGTCGTCGAGTTCAGATTGCGCATACCCGTACTGACTCCTAGGGTGCGGGCGTGCTCGGGTACCTGATCGATCGCGCGCGTCGCATGCGACGCGGCGGACACTCCGAGGCGCCGCACATGCCCGGCGGCGGGATCGTACGCGAGCTCGTGTTCGGCGCGAATGACGGACTCGTCGCTGCGTTCGCCGTCGTCTCCGGCGTGTACGGCGCCGCGGTGCCGGCGCACGTCGTCTTCCTTGCCGGACTCGCCGAGCTGATCGGCGGCACGATTGCGATGGGCCTCGGCGGATACCTTTCGGTGAAGAGCGAGCGCGAGTACTACCTCGCCGAGCGCGGTCGCGAGGAGCGCGAGGTCGATCTCTACCCGGAGACGGAGCGCAAGGAAGTCCGCGAGATCTTCCGCGCCAAGGGGTTCCACGGCGACGTGCTGAACGCCATCGTCGCGCATGTGACCGCCGAGCGCGGTCGCTGGGTCGACACGATGATGCGCGACGAGCTCGGCCTCACGCTCGACCCGCATCGCTTGCCCGCCGCCGCCGGCGTCGCGACCGGTGCGGCATACGCGTTCGGGGCGGCGATGCCGACCTTGCCGTACGCGGCACTCGGTCCCACGGCGGCGTTTCGCGCCTCGATCGCGCTCACGCTCGCGACACTCTTCTTCGTCGGCGCGGCGAAGACCGTCGTGACCAGCCGCTCGTGGTGGCGGGCCGGCATCGAGGCGACGGTGATCGGCGCGCTCGCCGCCGCCGCGACGTTCGCCGCGGGGCTGCTGCTCGGCGGCTGACCGGCGGACTGGAATCGCGATCGAATCCCACTATGATCGGCCCGCTTCGAATTTCCCGAGGGAGGTGCGCCCATGTGGAGCGAGTTCAAAGGGTTCTTGCTGAAGACGAACGCGTTGGCCCTCGCGATCGGCGTGATCATCGGCGCCGCGACGGGCAAAGTCGTGAGCGCGCTCGTCGCCGATCTGCTGATGCCGGTCATCAGCTTGATGATTCCGAGCGGCAGTTGGCGCGAGGCCGAGTTGGTGCTGTCGCGAACGACGGCGCCCGACGGCAAGCCGGTCCTGAACGCGATCCGTTACGGCGACATCCTCGGCAACGTCGTCGATTTCGTGATCATCGCCTTCCTCGTCTTCATGATCACGAAGGCGCTCGTCCGTGAGAAGCCGCCGGCGCCGACGAAGTCGTGTTCCGAGTGCAAGGAGACGGTGGCGCTCGACGCGCGTCGCTGCAAGTGGTGCACCGCCCCCCTGGCGTGAGGCGCGCGGGGTCGAGCGTCGAGCGGCGTCGGTGCCGGTCCGCTCAGCGTGCGGCGGCCATCCGCGCCGGCGGCACGGTCTCGCCGCGCATTGCCGCCAGCGCGACCGCGATCGCGTCGTGCGCGCGTTCGAGGAGCTCGGCGTGATCCTCGCTGGGTCGGCGAGGGATCGGATCGCCGATGTGCACGCGGATCCGGACGCCGAACGGGATCGGCAGGAAGTTGGAGCGCATGAGACGCCACGACTCGTCGATCGCGACCGGCACGATCGCCGTCGCCGGCGCCGCCGCGAGGAGCGCCAGCGAGCCGCGCGGCTTGAACGCGCCGAGCGCGCCGCGGCGCGCGCGCGTGCCCTCGGGAAAGATGACCGCCGAGACGCCGTTCCGCTCGACGCGCTCGCCGAGCGCGCGAATCGCGCCGACCGCCTGCTCGGGGTCGTCGCGGTCGATGAGGGCGTTGCCGCCGCGCTTCAAGTTGTAGGAGACGCTCGGGATGCGCCGCGCGAGCTCGCGCTTGGAGACGAACTTCGGGAAGTTCGTGAACAACACGTGGCCGAGGAGCGCGATGTCGAACATGCTCTGGTGATTCGAGATGATGAGGTACGGGTGGTGCGGCCGCACTGCCGGCGAGCGCTCGACGCGCACGCGCAGGCCGGTGATGCGAAACGCGGTGACGAGCGACGTGCAGAGTCCGCCGACGGCGTAGTCGTGCGGGCGCTTGCCGAACGCTTTCGCCACGCGCTGCACCACCTCGAACACCAGCAGGACGACGCCGAAGACGGGGAGGAAGAGCACGGTGGTCGCCCAGTCGAGGACGCGACCCATGGCCCGGCACCGTGCAGGAAACCGCCGCGCGACGCAAGTGCCGCGGCGGGCGTGCGACGACGTCGAGACGCGGTCGCGCCGGCGGGTTCCTGACGAGTCGAGTCGTGCGCATCGTCGACGTCCTGCTGTTGACGCTGGTGCTCGCCGCCGCGCTCGCGTGGCCGCTGCACGCGCCGCCGATCGCCGCGCACGGCGAAGCGCGCGAGGGCCTCGTCGTGCAAGACGTCGCGCTCCACGGCGAGTGGACGCTGCCGCGGCGGAACGGTGAGCTGCCGTCGAAGCCGCCGCTCTTCCACTGGATGGCCGCCGCGGCGGCGCGCGTGTTCGGTCTCACGGACGCGACGGTGCGCTCGCCGTCCGCGCTCGCCGCGTGGG
>JBGPOW010000306.1:0-4901 GCA_041488235.1 Binatia bacterium | reverse complement strand
CTCCCGGCGACGAACGGCAGTATGGCCGCCTGCGATGGAGGGCGGAGGGCGGCGCCCGCGGGCGGTCGTCTCGCGCGCGAGAGCGGTGCTGCCCATTCTCGTCGCGGCCCTCCTCTTCATCATGGTGCTCGCGGTCGCAGCCGCGCGACCACGCGGCGAAAACGTCCACCGTCGCGACGGCGACTGCCGCGCCTGCCACACGGCCGACGCGGCCGCGTTGAACGCGGATGTCGCCGCGGCGAAAACCGCGCTCGCCGGCGATCTCGAGGCGCGCTGCCTCCCCTGCCACGGCGACCAGGGACCGTCGCATCGCACCGGCATGCGGCCGAAGAAAAGCGTCCCCCCCGATCTGCCGCTCGCCGCCGACGGCACGATCGGCTGCGCGACGTGCCACTTCATGCACGGCGAAAACGACGCGTTCGGCGACTTCCTCCGCCGCGACAACCGCCGCGGCGGCCTCTGCCTCTCGTGCCACGAGCTCTCGGAGCTGCAATGACCCGTTCGGAAGGAGATCCGCCCATGCAACGCGCCCGTGTTCTCCATGCCAATCAGCCCGCGCGCAGGCGCCAGCTACGCTGGGTCGTGCCGATGCTCGCCTTGCTCGCCGCCGCCACCCTCGCGACGCTCGTCGTGCAGTATCGAGTGAGCGATCAGACGGTCGGCAACGAGTTCTTCCGCGCCCACAAGACGATCAGCCATACCGGCGAGCTTCTGCAGCGCGGGTTCTTTGTCGGCGTCGCCGTGCTCGCGCTCACGCTCGTCGCGGTCGGGGTCTGGGCGTTTCGTCTCACCCATCGCATCGTCGCGCCGCTCCACACGCTCCACCGCGCGCTCGACGCGATCATGTGCGGCGACCTCGGCGTCCGCGTCGAGCTCCATCCCGGCGACGAGTTCCAGGAGCTCGGTCAGAGCCTGAATCGCCTCGTCGAAGAGTTCGGCGCGACGTTGGCGCGCGTGCACACGCTGGCGGACGGCGTCCGATCCGCCGCCGCCGACCTGCCGCGCGACGCCGGCGCCGGGCGGCTCCTCGAGCTCGCGACCGAACTCGACCGGACGCTCGACTTCTTCCGCCTCACGCCGCGGCGCATCGTGCGCGAAAACGAGACGTCGCGATCGTGAGGATCGCGCTTGCCTCCGGCGGTCTCGCAGTCGTCGCCGCGGCGACGCGCTGCCGCCGTGGCGTCTGCGTCGTGGTCTGCGCGGCGACGATCGTCGCGAACGGCCGGGCCGCCGCGGGTCCGACGGGTCTCGCCGTGATCCCGACGACGGATCTGGTCCGGTTCCGGCAGGTAAACGCGATTTTGCAAAACGGCAACACGCAGATCGACGGTCGCCACGCGTTCTTTCGCGACGTCCAGCCGGTGCCGCAGCTCGAGGCGGGGTTGCCGCACGACGTCGAGGCCGGCGTCGACGTCGCGCCCGCGAACCCGCCGCGGGATTACCGTCCCTTCTTCAACGTCAAGTGGACGATGCTCGCCGAGAGCTACCGCGTGCCGGCGGTCGCCGTCGGCGCGACTCAGCTCGGCCCGGGCTTCACGCCGGCGGGCTTCGCCGTCGCGAGCAAGACGCTCAACTACGACGCCATCGCCTACCAGCGGTTCCGCGCCCACCATCGCAACCTCCGCCTGCACGGCATCCGCGTCCATGCAGGCTTCCTTGAAGCAGGTGATCGGGCGCATGCGATACTCGGCGTCGACGCCGAGATCTCGGACCACTTCGTCCTCTGGAGCGACTGGATCTCGGGCGCGAAAAACAGCCTTTCCCTGGCAGGCGTGGTCGTCATCGACACCCAAAACAGCCTCTTCGTCGCGCTGCTGCGCGGCAATAACGAGCGCCGCGTCGGCGGCGTCCTCTTCAACTTCACCCACACTTTCGACCTTTGAGCGCGAGGAGACCCCGCAAACCGTTGCTCGGCGGCGGCGTCCTCGCTACCATTTGGGTGAGCATGCGTGGCGGCGGGGCGGTGGTGGCGCTCAGCGGCCATGTCGATCCTGAGACACACACTCAGACCGAGCACGTTCTTCGACGCGATTGGCTTCGCGGCGCTTGGTTTCGCGGCGTTGACCGCGGTGGCGCTCGCCGCCGAGCCGACGCTGACGCTCACCGAGGACGGCTCCGCTTTCGTCTACAAAGCGCGGCCCGGTGATCAACCGGGAAGCGTGGCGGCGATGTTCGGCATTGCGCCGCGTGACATGCCGGCGTTCTTCGCCGCGAACGGCATCACCGATCCGACGCGCGTCGGCGTCGGCCACGTCTATCGCATCCCGAACCCACTCGCGACGCGCGCGGCGCAAGCGGAAGCGCAGGCGCAGGCGTTCGGCCACGACGTCGCATCGTTGAAAACGCGCACCGAGCAGCTGGGGCACGAGCTCGACGGCGCGCGCGCCGCCGCCGAGGACGCCGAGCGTCGCGTCGCGCGCCTCGCCCGCTTCGAGCGGCTGTGGCCGCTGGTGTCGATCGTCGGCATGCTGCTCGTCGTCGCCGCGGCCGCGCTCGGATGGCTGGCATTCGGCGCGGTGCGGAAGACGCGTACCGTCGAGCAGCGCGTGCGCGCGCTCGCCGACGAGCTCGACGAGAAGCGGCGTCAGGCGCTCGCCGAACGCCAGCAGTCGGCGAAACGCATCCTCGACCTCGAAAACAAGCTGCGCGACGTCGAGCAGCGCATCGGCGTGGCGGCGCGACCGTCGGTGCGTCCGGCCGGCACCGGCTGACCGCGAGTCGGCGTGTCGCCAGCGCCCACCACAACGTGGGCTGCGTCCCCTACCGTTCCTTGCTAATCATGAACGTCATGCTGCGTGGATTCATCGTGACCGCGACCGTCGCCCTGGTGCTCGGCGCGGCGCCCAGCCTGCACGCGGAATCCGCCGTGCAGGCGGACAAGTGCGTCGATCTCCAAGACCGCTGCCTACATCACGAGGCGGTGGTCTGCCGCGTGTGGCAAAGCGAGTGCATGCACCCTCGACAAGCGACCAGGCGCGGCTCGCACGGCAAGCGACACGGCAGTCGGCGCCATCGCGTCTGAGGCCCTCGGGAACCTCTGCCCTACCGGCACCAGTCGTAGTCGGCGCCCGGGCTGCAGAGCGCGCGACAGTCCCAGCGCGTCGGATCGATCGGACAGTTGACCCGCTGATCGGCGGTCGCGCCGCCGTGGTGGCCGGTCGGCCGCGCCTGCGGCTCGTGCGACTCGGCGCCGGCCGGCGTCGCCGCCGGTGCCGGCTCGACGCTGCGCGCCGGTCTGGGCCCGCCGCTGCGCCTCGGCGCCGGCTCGATCGTGCGCGCCGGCGACTCGGGAGCGGGCGTCGACTGCCTGCCGCGTGATCCTTCGCTGCGGGGGTGCGGGCGCGCGCGCGCCCCCGACGCCTGCGATCCCTGCTTCTCGATGCGTTCCGGGGCCCGCGGTACGAACCGGTTCCGCCCCGGGTCGAGACGGATGCTGTACGGCGGACCGGCGCTGCGCCGCGTGTAGTAGAGAATGATCGTCTTCTGCGCGAAGCGGCCGCCGCGGATCTCGAGCGTGTCGGGCTCGCCGTGCGACGCGAGGAACGCACGCAGGCTCTCCTGCTCCTTGAGACTGCGCCACACGAGCTGGCCGGCAGTCGCACGATCGGCGCCGTGCACCTTGAGAGTCTCGCCGGCGTAGTCGTCCCACGGCTTCCGCGACGTGACAGGATTCGAGCACGCCACGACGCCCGCGGCGATCATCATCGCGATCCATGAGGCGCGTCCGGTCATCGCCCCCCCTCCCCGAGCTGCTGCACCGCCTCGTCGAGGCGGGCCTTCACGCGCTCGTCGGTCTCGCGCCGCGCGCGCTCCGCCAGCACCGGCTGCGCGCCGCGACAGCCGTTCGACCCGATGATCTTCGCCGCCCACGCGCGGCGTTGCCATTCGCCGCTGTCGAGCAAGTTGACGAGCGCGGTCTCGACGCGGTCGCAGCCGCGATTCGCGAGGCCCTTGATGCTCGCGGCGGCGACGAGTGTCGAGGGGCTGTCGACGAAGCGCAGCAACACGGCGGTCGCCGCGTCGCTGCGATCGGCGGCGAGGCCCTCGATCACGGCGACCTTTGCGTCGTCGGAGCCGTTGGGCGCGTCGAGGACGGCAATGCGCGAGCCGAGGCCGGCGTCGCTGAAGGCGGCGCTCGTCTCCCGCGCCACCGGCGACGGCAGCGGCAAGTGTCCGTCGTGATCGCGCGAGCAGGCGCTCACGAGGACGGCAACGACGAGGACCGCAACGGCCGAGGCGGTACGCCGCGTGCGCGTGACACTCCTCGACCTGCCGGTGATCGCCCTCATCCCCCACCGTTTCATACCGTCTGGAGCGCGGAGAGGTCCAGGCTGCGCACGGTGCCGCGCGCTCAATGCAGCAGCGGCGGCCGCCTGCTCTCGCTCGCCAGCTGCACGCGTCCGAGCAGCTCCGAGAGCGCCTCGAGGTCGGGCGGCTTCACGAGATGATGATCGAATCCCGCGGCGAGCGCGCGGCGCTTGTCCTCGTCGCGCGCATAGCCGGAGAGCGCGATCAGCACCGCGCGCCCGAAGCGCGGATGCGCGCGCAGCCGGCGCGCGAGCTCGTAGCCGTCCATGCCGGGAAGACCGACGTCGGACACGATCACGTCGGGCGTGAGACGTTCCGCGAGCTCGAGGCCGGCCGCGGCATCGAGCGCCACCTGCACGTCGTGGCCCCACGTGCGCAGCACCATCGCCAGGCTCTCGGCGGCATCGGGGCTGTCCTCGACGAGGAGGATCGAGAGGCTGCCAGTCCGCCCAGGCTCGCGCTTCGGCGCCGCGGCGACCGTCGCGACGCTCTCCGCCAGCGGCGGCCGCAGCGTCGGCAAATAGACGAGGAACTCGCTGCCGTGGCCGACGCCGGCGCTGCGCGCCTCGACGCGCCCGCCGTGCAGCTCGACG
>JBGPOW010000305.1:0-4953 GCA_041488235.1 Binatia bacterium | reverse complement strand
CGACGGCGCAGCCATGCCCGCCCCGACGTCGGTCCCGAGCCGGCCGTTCGCCACGCCTGCAAATCGACCGACACCCGGTTCGGCAGTGCCTTCGCCCAACACGACGGGCACGGCCGCTGCCGGGAACGCAGCGGCGACGCCGCCGTCGGCGCACGTACGCATACGTCCCGGCGATCCAACCATGGCCGCCTTCCAACGCGCCGATCTCTACCCGAATCGCTTGCAGCGCGACGAGGCGCCCATTCAGCTCCTCGCGGCGACCGTCCGCGATCTGGTCGCCCGCGACGTGCGGACGATCGTCGTGGTCCTGCCACTCCACATGCAAGCCTTGCAGGCCACCGGTGCCTACCGCCAGCGTGACTTGGCCGGCGCCATCGCCCTGATCGGCGACGTCGTCACCGCGGGCGGCGGCACCGCGATCGATCTCACGAAGACGCTGCCGCAAGAATCGTACTTCACCGACGAGTACACGCATTTCGGCGTCGACGGGAACCGCATCGTCACGACCGAGATCCTCGCTGAGGTCCGACGCGCGCTCGGCGAGGCGCGCTGACGGGCACGACGATCGTCAATGTTTCTTCTCGACCTTCGTCGCGCCGGAGCGTTTGCGCATGACGTCGGCGGTGCGCCTGAGCTCTCCGGGCTCGCCGCGCATCAGCGCGGCACCGAAGCGCTCGACGATCGCCTGCATCAGGAACCCCTCGGCCGGATCGACGCCGGCGACGAGCGTCGCGAGATCTTCCATCGCCTGGCGCACGGCGGCTGCCGCGCCGGGCTGATCGCCGTCGGCGCGGAGCGCGATCGCGCGCTGCAGGTGGCCGCGGACGACGCCCAGCCGCGCCGCCGCCGCCGAGCCGAGAACGACCTCGAGCTCGGCCAGGCGCGTGAGCAGCATCTCGAGGTTGGACGGCGATTCGAACTCGTGGGCCATGTGAGTGTAGGCTCGTCGGCATCGCCGCCCCCGAGGAGGACACGATGCCGCTCTTCGTCATGATAGGCCACGATGCGCCGGACTCCAAAGCGAAGCGCCCCGTCCACCGGCCGGCGCATCTGGAGCACCTGGCGCCGCTTGCCGCCGCCGGTCGGGTGCCGCTCGCCGGACCCTTCACCGACGGCAGCGGCAGCCTCATCGTCCTCGAGGCCGACTCCCTCGCCGACGCATGGTCGATCGTCGCCCGCGACCCCTACGTCGTGAACGGCATCTTCAACGAGGTCGAGCTCCACCCGTTCCTGCAAGTGTTCCCGGAGACGAGTTGATCGCGCGGTCGTGCGGCCGACGAATGGGGTCAGTTCGGATGCGGGGGGTTCGCCGCCGATGTGCGGGGTGATGTGTCGCCGGGTGTCAGCTGTCTTCGTGCGGCGTTCCGCAGTCGGAGCGCATCAGTCGCCCTTCTGCTTCCCCTTGCGGACGATGGTGAGGGTCGTCATCGAGACGGGAGGATTGGAACCGGGGTCCACCAAGAACGCTGTGCAGGCGATCTTTTTCGAGGTCGTCTCGATATCTGCGGAACCCTTAGTGACGGTGCCGGGGTTGGCGACCACGTCAATGGTGAGTGCCGCAGCGGTTTGGGTGCCGAACAAGATCGTCGCTCGTGAAGCGATAGAGACGGCATTCGAGCCCGCAGTAACGAGTGGGGCGCCCCCTGCCTGCCCGAACACGTCAATGCCGATGGTGACGTTCACTACATCGGTATTCGTGCATGCGAAGTAGGTGCTGAGACCCGCGGTGTTGACGACGCCCGCGACCGTCAAGAGCGGCGCCAGTGTAGAGGAAGCAGATGCCGAGCCGACGACGGCAAGCGTGAGCGCGGCGGCGACGAGCAGACGAGAGACGCGAAACATGGGCGGATCCTCCTACGGGTCGGTTTGGGCCCGCAGGCGGCCGGGTTGATCCGCGCAGCGTGACACGACCCCCCCCCCCGAACGTCAAGCGAAATCGGCACGGCAAAAACGGTCTCGCGATGGCGTGTCGGAAGGGGCGTCGAGCGCTGGGTCGCGCCTGCCGGTCCGGATGTCGGGCCCGGATCTCGCCGGGCGCACTTCATCAAATTTGCTTGACGCCGTACGTGACAGTGCTACAGTTGGACTGTACGACTTTACGACTATGGCTCTCACCCGTGTAAAACCGAAGTTCCAGGTCACGATCCCGGAGGCGACGCGCAAGGCGGTCGGCCTCAAGGTCGGTGACTTCGTCGATGCCACAGCGACGAAGGGGGGCATTCTGTTGCGCCCGCAGGTCGTGGTGGACAAGGTCGAGCTCGAGAAGCGGTTTGAGGCAGCGGAGCGGGCGGTGAAGGAGGGGCGGGTACTCGGACCCTTCAAGACAGCGAGCGCCGCCATGCGTGCCCTCAACCAACGGGCACGTGCGCGCCGTTCTGACTGATCCCTTCGTCGCGAGCTTCTTGAAGGCTCCCCCGGAGGTCCGGCGAGGGCATCTCGGCAGCGCGACTCAGGCAGAAGCTCCGCCGGTATCGCTAAGGGCAAGCGCTACGGCGGTGGCTGCACCCGTACGTCACGATCGTCGCCCCGATCGCTGATGTTCAGATCGACGCCGTGCTCCGGCGGCGCATGATCTCCTCGCAGATCCCGTATCCGTCGTCACGCGGCTCGACTCCGGTTCCCCGGCAACGTAGGAACGACTCGGCGGTCAACGAATGCGCGCAGCGGCACTACGCACCTATCGCCAGCTCCTACAGGCCGCATGGGTACGCGAGGTTCCCGTCGGCCCGGTGGACGAGACCCTCGCGCGCGTCGGCCGCGTCCTGCGGGAAGCCGAGATCCCGTTCGCCATCGCCGGTGGCTTCGCTGTGATCGAACACGGCTACGAGCGGTTCACGAAGGACGTCGACTTGCTCGTGTACGCCCGGGATCTCCCGCGGGCGATGAAGGCATTGCGCGCCGCGGGCTTCCACGGCGGCCGGACCCCGATCGGTGCCAGGATGCGCGACGGGACGACGCGTGTCGATGTCGATCTCCTCGGCACCGCGTTCGACGGCGACGAGCGGGCGCTCGCCTCTTCGTCACGAGCTCGGCGGCTCCTGCCGGTGATCCCGCTCGAACATCTCGTCCTCATGAAGCTGGAAACCGGGCGCAGCAAGGACGACGCGGACGTCGTCGAGTTGTTGAAGGCCGGAACGTCGGCCGCGACCGTCGCGCGCTATCTGCGGGGCACGTGGCCGGAGCTGCTTCCACGATTCCGGCAGCTCGCGGCACAAGCACGCACCGAACGCACGGCGCGGCGGCGCCGTCGACCCTCCCGCAAGACGCCCTGAAGAGAAGGGCTACCGGAGTTCCGAATCGATATCCGGTGCGGGTTCGCGGAAGCCGCTCCCGATCTCTCGAGAAGGGACTAGCCAACCGCGCGGAGAGCGATCACGGGAACGGCGACTGTCGTTCACTTACGCCGTGTTCGCATCTGTCGGTCCATCGCGCGGACGACCCGAGCTGAAAAGTAGCGCTCGCCGCATCGGGTACACACGCGTGCGGGTACTTGCTCAAAGATGAAGTGCTTGCCCCCTCGGTGGCGATAGAGGATAACCCGCCGCTCGTCTGGCCCAAGAGCGGCTTGGCAGTATGCGCAGGCGTCTGTCTTCTTCCGTATCTCAAGACCACCTCGACGGCTCGATCGGACCGCAGGGGCGTCCCCCGTACGACGCAGCGAGTGCCGCGGGCGTCTTCCGCTAGACGAGCGATCACGTGACCGCGCAGCACGTTCCGCACGCCCGACTCACTCACCCCGTCCTCGTCCATCTCCTCGAGTGCGTGGAGAGTGAACTCATACCGGCCCCGGCGAACCGCTCCTCGGATGCACCTGATCCCCGTCGCCGCCGGGGTTAATCCCAGAGCGGATGGTGGCGCAATCCGAGGAGGCCGAGCTCCTCCCTGAGCGCGCGTCTCCGTCGCGTGCCAGCCTCGTCAGGATCTCATCGCGGCCGCGGAAGTGCCCAAGACGCGGAACCCGACGGCGCGCGCTGCGATCGCGAGCTCGCGATCGTGGGTGGCAAGGCTCACGTCGTCTCCCAGCGTGCGAGCGAGGAGCGCGCTCGCGAGGTGGACCGCGTCGAGGGCGCCCAGCGCCGTTGGAAACGGCTCGGCGGCGCGCGCGAGCACGGCGCGATTCATCGGAATCAGCTCGAATGCATCCAACTTCTCCAAGAGCGCCGCTCGCTGCTCCGCCACCTCGGCGTCGGGAAGTTGAAACCTGATACGGGCTCGGTCGATCGTCCGCAGACACTCGAGGCGCACGAGCTCGCTCGAGATCGGCTGGGTGATGCGGCGCCACTCGCGGAGCGGTGAGCGCTCCGCGAGCACGATGCGAAGCACCACCGACGCGTCCACGTACGCCCTCACCGCTTCCGCCGATCCTCCATCAGGAGCTCCAGCGAGCTCACCGGCCAGCGTGCAGGGCGATGACGCCTCGCCCGCACCTCCGCAAAAGGCCGCTTCGCTGGCTGGATGACGACGACAGGCCCGGGTCCCGGGATGGGGACGATGCGCGCGATTGGCCGCTTCCGGTCGGTCACCTCCAGCTCGGCACCAGCCTCGACGGCGCGCAAATGCTTCGAGAGATGGTCCTTGAGCTCCGCGATCTTCACGCGCTTCATGGCCATATCTAGCCATGTCGTCGCCGCCTCGTCAAGTTGCGAATTCGGCGTAGAAGCCAGGCGCCGAATTCCCGTCTTATACGTGGGTCATTTACGACGTAATTGACCTACGTGCGGGCACGCTGGGTCACCGACCGTATCGGGAAGACGCGCAGCAACGTCCTGTTGCTCGGGCCACGTCAGGTCGGGAAATCGACGCTGTGCCGCACGCTCGAGCCGGCACTCTACGTCGACGTGGCCGACGAGTGCGAGTCTCGTCGTACCGGAGCGAGGGTGGCGCCGAGGTCGACCTCATCGTCGAAACCGACCGCGAGCTGATCGGCATCGAGATCAAGGCGAGCCGGACCGT
>JBGPOW010000304.1:0-4971 GCA_041488235.1 Binatia bacterium | reverse complement strand
TCGAGGCGGTCTACCTCTCGACGAACACGGTCTTGGACGTGAACGCGATGCGGCTCGCGGCGGTGGCGCACCCGAACGGGGTCACCGGCCAATACGGGAACGGGACGACGGTGCAGATTCCGGGGACGGCGACGAATGGGCTGAACTATCTCTTCGTGCAGCTCGATGACACGGCGCTGATCGTCGAGGCGAACGAGACGAACAACGTCGTGCGGACGGCGGTGCAGATCAGCGGCGGGGTGACGGTGACGCGGACGGCGACGCCGACGCGGACGGCGACGCCGACGCCGAGCCCGACGGCGACGAAGACCCACCCGGTGCCGACGAGCACGGCCACCCTGACGCCCACGCTGACGCCATCCGACACGTCCACGCCGACCGACACGCCCACGGCAACGGACACGCCGACGATGACGCCGACCTCGACGGCGACACCATAAGAATCCAAAGGAGGATGTCATGATACGCTACCGCCTGCTCCTGCTCGCCACGCTGATGCTCGCACCCGTGACGGCGTCCGCCGCCGACGTGCCGGTCAGCTACGACGTCGACGCCGTCGCGCTGAAAGTCGCCGTTTCGGGCACGCCGTTGACGTTCCAGCTCTATACCGACGCATCGTGCACGGCGCCGGTGCACGCCGAGGCGATCGCGATCGACGACGTGACGCGCATCGCGATCCTGAAGCGATTCCGCGCGCGCAACGGGCTGAAGCCGCCGAAGACGGCGGAGATCCGCGCCACGCTCACCAACGTTCCGGCGGCGACGCCGCTCTATCTGCAAGTGACCGGTACAGGGATCACGCCGGTCGGCGTCGCGTGCCAAGTGCAGCAGGCGACGATTGCCGGGTCACCGGGCCCAGCGCTCGTGGTCAAGGATGCGAACGGCACGCTGCTCGGGCCGCTCGACATCGCTGCCGGCACTGTGACGCTGTCCGACGGCGGGACCCCGGTGGCGGCGTTTGCGCTGCCGTCCGGCTTCGCACAAGGGACCGCATTCTACTACACGAGCACGGATTGCAGTGGCACCAAGCTGACCTTGCAGGGGTTCGTGTGGCTGCGGACCGCGATCGGGTTCGACGGCACGACGCTCTACTACACGCCCGCGAGCACGCCGAGCACGACGCTCAACAGCAGCGACTACTCGCCGGAGATCGCCGGCAACTGCACGGGCTCGGGCAAGGTGTTCGTGCCGCCGGATCGCTGTTGCTGTACGAGTCCCGGCTGCTTCACGCCACTCGTCACCAACGCCGGAGCCGCGTCCACGCTCGACGTCAGCGGCTTCGTCCCGCCGTTCCACACCGAGCTGCAATAGGCGACGATCGAGGTCACATACAGCGGCTCGTCCACGTCATGTGCGGCGTCGTGTGCGCCGCGGCGATGCGTCCGAAGCGGTCGACGAGGATGAGGCCGCCGGCGCCGCCGACGCGGCTCAGCTCCGCGAGCGCGACCGCGGCGGCGTGCTCGGGTCCGACGCCGCTGCGCAAGACGTCAAGCGCGACACTCGCGACGGTCGCCCGGATGATCGCCTCGCCGTCGCCGGTGGCCGAGACGGCGCCGGTACGGTCGTCGGCGAGCGTGCCGGCGCCGATGATCGGCGAATCGCCGATGCGCCCGGCGCGCTTGCCGCTGATGCCGCCCACGCCTCGCGAAAGTTGCTACGCAGAAGCGTACGATCACCGCGGCCGAGCTCCTCGAGTCGCGAGATCGCCTGCTCGAGCTTGAGGAGGCGCTGGCGGACCGCTTCAGGTCTCAGGACCACGCCGCCGTTCCTCGAGACGCTCACCCGCCAGACGCCACTGCTCGTCCAGGAACGGCTTGAAATCCCAATACCGAGCGCGGGCGCGGGTAATGAACGCAATCTCGTCGTCTGGGTCGCGCGCGAACAGACACCGCCCGGTTTCAGCGACCTCCCAGGCGAGGACCACGCCGGCGTCATCGAGATCGATCAGATCGACGGGCATCCCCGCGACCGCAACCGCGTCGGCCTGCAGCCGCAGCCGTTCCGACATCGTGAGCGGAGGCGCGCACGAGAGCGCGATGTCGAGGTCGCGCACCTCCGACCGGGTCGGGTCGGCGGCCGAGCCGTACAGGAAGATCAGACGAACGCGCTGGTCCGATGCCAACCGTCGCGCAACCTGAGCCGCCGCGTCTCGCGCGTCGGCGCCGCTGAATCTCACAGGAGACATCGTACATCGAGTCGTAGCACACCGCCGCGAGCTCATCGAGGCTGCGAGCGCGGGTTCCCGTAACCCATGCCATGATGCTCTTCGGCGACGCGAAAGAGAGCCTGACGAAGCTGATCGGCGAGATGAAGTCGCTGCTCTGAGCGACGCGGCCATGGGGGCGTTGCTTCCCACCGAGGTGCCCCGGATGATATCGTGTTGCTATCAAGAGGAGTATGATCTCATGGCGCAAGTGCTCATCCGAAACGTCGATGACCGTGCGATTGCGCGATTGAAAGCGCGGGCGGCACGGAAGAAGACCTCGCTCGAAAGCGAGCTGCGGACCATTCTCGTCGAGGCGGCGCGGGACGATCGTTCGGAGGCCCGACGCCGAGCGGCGCAGTTGCGGCGCGCGCTTTCCGGGCGTGCGCACGGCGACAGCACGCGACTCGTCCGCGAGGACCGCGATCGGTGACGTGGGTCGTCGATGCCAGCGTCGCGCTCAAGTGGGTCATCCCAGAGGTCTTGAGCGAACAGGCCGATCGAGTGCTCGCGACCGACGCCCCGTTGCTGGCGCCGGATCTCCTCATGGTCGAAGCGGCGAACGTGCTCTGGAAGAAGACGCGCCGCCGTGAGCTGACGGCCGCGGAAGCCGAGCGGGCACTGGCCGTGCTCTCGACGACGGGACTCGCGGTGTCCCCGGCCGAGTCGCTGGTACGGCGCGCGCATGCCCTGGCGCAACGCCTCGGACACCCGGTGTACGACTGCGTGTACCTCGCGCTCGCGGAGCGCGAGCGCGCGGCCTTCGTGACGGCCGACGAGCGGCTCCTCGGGCGCGCCCGGCGTTCGCGCATGCGCATCCGGATCGTCGATCTCCGAACATTCTGAGCTGGCCGCCATGCCGATGCGCCAGTCTCTCGACCTCATCGCCCGGCGGCGAGGCAACACTTCTTGTGTTTCCTCCCGCTGCCGCACGGACACGGATCGTTCCGGCCGATCTTCACCCGAGCACGGTCGGCTCGGGCGCGCTCGGCCGCCTCGGCGGCTTCCCGGTGCCAACGCTCCTGTCGGTACGCGATCAGGTCGGCGTCGTAGAAGGCCAGCCACGAATCCTGATAGCGCGACAGATCGGCTGGAGAGCTGAATGCCAGCATGACGTCGGTGGTGTCGAACGCCAAGATGCCGTCGACGTCGACGCCGGGCTCGAGCACGTCGTGCGCGAAGGCCTCGAGCGCGTCCGCCTGTTCACGTACCTGAAAGTCGAGCAGCAGGCTGGCGGCATGCGTACGCACCCAGAGCCGCTCGTTCGGATCGGCGAACAGCTCGCCGACCAGAGCGAACACGTCGTCGCGGCCGTCGGGGTCGACGAGCGTCGATGCGGCGAGCCCATCGAGCGCGGTACAGCGCGGACATCCTCGTGCTCGTGTGGATTCCGGCTGATCTGCACCAGCATTGGACGAAGGCGCCGACCGCGAGCGCCTAGGATCGCCGGCATCGCGGACGAGATCCAGTCGTTGCGCCGCGTTTCGGCGTCGCGCATGGCCGAGAGCAGGGCGGCGTCGCACGCGGCATCGGAGACGCCGCCGAGAATGAACGTCGCGTGGACGGGTGCCCACCAGGCGGGCACGGGCGCTTCCCAGTTGCGCGGATCGACGACAATCGCGATCAGGGCCCCAACGAGATGCGGGCAGCGGGCGAGGATCTCGTCGACAGCGGCGCGCGGGAGACGGTCCTCCTCCGTGAAGAGCAGGTCGACGAGCTCCTCGTCCGAGCGACTAACGATGGATCTGTCGGCGTCGGAACGCACGGCACTGTGCCGCCACGCTTCCGCGGTGAGTGTCCGAACCTCGTCGTAGTAGAGGTCAACGTCGGGAGGGGTGCGGTCGCCGGCGCGGGTGGCCTCGTGCAGATAGCGGCTCACCACCGCCCCCACCGCGTGCACCGCTTCGTGGCGCGTCAAGCCTTCGCCGACGAGCCGCGCGAGCGCCGCCGCGACCGGCGTTTCGTCGAGGACCGCCGCCTGATTCTCGACGACGAGATGCATCAAGTCGTGTAGGCCCCGATTGGGCGCGCGGGGATGATCGCAGCGCGGACTCCGGTGGAAGCGCGCGATCAGCCGCTCCGCCTCTCCCTCCTCGAGGGCACGCCACAGATCGGGATCAGGGTCGCGATTCGGATCGTAGCGCATGGTGGATCCCGCTCTGCACCCGGCATCGTCGCAGGTCAATCGAGTAGACCTGCCCACCAGTTCGGGCTCCTCCGCGTACTCGGTGATCAGGCTCGAGCCGCACGTACGGCAGAAGGCCCTCGTCGTGCGCGGCGTCATCGCGAAGCGCGCCACCAGCTCGGCACCGGCCGTCCACCGGAACCCTGAGCGGCGCGCCACCGCGCGCGTGCGAAAGGCCGCCCCGTGCCAGCGGCGGGCAGCGCGAGCAGTGACAGTGGACGACGGCGCCAAGCGGTCCGTCGTAGCGATACGTGATGCCGCCGCAGAGACACGAGCCGGTGAGCGCCGCCATGACGAGTCCTCCCGATCGCCTTGCTGCCACGTCGCGATCGATCGTCGCAATCCCGGCGCCGTTGAGCAGCGTGCCCCGGGAATGGTATCGCCGCCCGATGGCGAAGCGCGATGAGTGCGACGTCTGCGTGATCGGCACCGGCGCCGGCGGGGGCGTCATGATCCAGGAGCTAACCGCCGCCGGCTTCCACGTCGTCGCGCTCCAGCGCGGCCCGTTTCTCACCACCGCCGACTTCGACGACGATGAGCTCCGCACCGTCATCCGCGACGAGGTCTTCTCGCCCGATCAGCT
>JBGPOW010000303.1:0-4997 GCA_041488235.1 Binatia bacterium | reverse complement strand
TCTTGAAATTGCGACGATCCGGTCGGCGCGAGGCCCACGATCCAGTATCCCCGTTCCTTCGCCTCTCCGAGCGCTCGGGTGAGGTTCACGACCTGCACGATGGGGAGATGAGCGGTCGCGCCCGCCGACGCACGGATCACGGCCGGCGTCACCGGCGCGCTGCGGTCTCGCGGCAGGATGAGGGCGCCGGCACCGAGAACTTCCGCCGAGCGCACGATGGCGCCCAGGTTTTGGGGGTCAGTCACACCGTCGAGAGCGATCAAAAGCGGAGTGCCGCGGGCCAGCACGTCGTCGAGATCCGCGTAGGCGAAGGGACGCGCGCACGCCGCGACGTTTTGATGACGGCCGCCGCCAGTCATGCGGTCGAGCGTCGCACGATCGGTCGTCTCGACTGCAACGCCGGCGCGCGCTGCCTCGCCGCGGATGCGAGCGGCGTCGCTTCCCTCAGCGACCCACACGCGCTCGATCGATCCCGGCGCAGCGCGCAGCAGCTCGGTCACCGGGTGCATGCCGAAGATCAGCAACGGCGGAGCGGCAGACGCGGAGGGCGGTGGGCGACGGCGCATCGTCAGCGATCAGCGCGCGGATCGGAGCGTGCGCACGGCGTTTACAATGCGACGATGAGTCGGTAAGTGTCGCGCTCCACCATGGGCCCGACGCTGCGGCGATACTTCCTGCGGGAGGTGACGGTGCCCTTCCTTTTCGGGATCGGCGTCTTCACGTTCATCCTGCTCGTCGCGCGGATGCTGAAGCTCGTCGAGCTCGTCGTCAATCGCGGCGTCCCGATCGTCGAGATCGGCAAGCTCTTCGCGTACATCTTGCCGACGTTTCTCGAGGTGACCGTACCGATGGCATTGCTGCTCGCCGTGCTGCTCGCGGTCGGCCGACTCTCGGCGGACAGCGAGATCGTCGCGCTGCGCACCTCCGGCATCAGCTTGTACCAAATGACGGTGCCGCTCGCCGCCTTCACATTGGCGGTGTACGGCCTCGACATGTTTCTCGCCGTCTACGCCCGGCCGTGGGGGAACGCGCATTTGAAGGCGGGGCTCTACGAGATCGCGAAGACGCGCGCCAGCGCCGGGCTCCGCGAGCGCGTGTTCAACGACGATTTTTCCGGCCTCGTGATCTACGTCGAGCACATCCAGCCACCGGGAGATCAGCTGGGCGGCGTCCTCATCGCCGACAGCCGCGACCCCAACCAGCGCAACACCGTGCTCGCCAAGGCCGGGTTCATCGTGAGCAACGAGGAGACGCATACCGTGACACTGCGCCTGCTCGACGGCAACATCCACACGTTCATGCCCGGCGAGAGGAGCTACCACAAGACGGACTTCAGCGTGTACGACGTGACGCTCAACCTCGCGGCGGCCCTCGCCAAGTTCTCACAGCGCGAGAAGGAGCCGGAGGAGATGACGATCCCGGAGCTGCGCGCGGCGATCGCCGAACGGCAGCGCGCGGGCAAGAGCGCGAGCGGCGAGCTCGTCGAGCTGCACCGCAAGTTCTCGGTGCCGTTCGCGTGCGTGGTGTTCGGACTGATCGGCATTCCGCTCGGCATCCGGCCGGCGCGGGCGGTACGGTCGCGTGGCTTCTCGGTGAGCCTGATCGTCATCTTCCTCTACTACCTGCTGCTCACGACGGGCGAGACGCTGGCGCAGAAGCGTGGCGTGCCGCCGCTCATCGCCCTGTGGGCGCCGAACGGGGTGTTCATCCTCTTCGGACTCGGCCTGTTCCTGATCGCGGCACGCGAGCGTCCGCTCGCGATTCGCGCGCGGCTCGAGCATGGATTGGCGGCGCTCCGCCTGCGCTCCGCGCCGGCTTCCTCGCGATGAACGCCGCCTTGCCGACGACCGTGCCGCTGCTGCCGCGATATCTGCTGCGCGAGTTCGTGCGTCTGTTCGCGCTCTGCATGGTCGGGTTCATTCTCGTCTACGTGCTCGTCGACTTCCTCGACCGCTTCGGCACGTACTTGAGATATCGCCCACCGATACGTCTGGTGCTGAGCTACTTCGTCTTCAAGATTCCGCTGATCGTGACGCAGCTCGTGCCCATCGCGACGCTCGGCGGCGCGCTGATGGCGCTCGGAATCATGGCGCGCCACAACGAGCTGACGGCGATGCGCGCCTCGGGCGTGAGCACGTTGCAGATCGCACGGCCACTGCTCGTCGCCGGCGTCGCGCTGTCGATCGCCATCTTCGCTTGGGACGAGTCCGTCGTGCCGTATTGCTCGGAGCGCTTCCGACACATCGACAACGTCGAGATCCGCAACAAGCCGCAAAAGGCGCTCCTGGACGACGAGAGCATCTGGTTCCACGGCAAAGCCGGCATCTACAGCATCGAGCAGTTCGACGCCCGCAAACAGACGATTCTCGGCCTCACCGTCTACGATTTCACGCCGGGATTCGAGCTCCAACGTCTGATCGAGATCCCGAGCGCGCATTGGGAAGGAAACGCCTGGGCGCTCGAGACGCCGGTCGAGCGGCGCTTCGAGGGCGGCAACGTCGTGACGCGCGAGCTGCAACCCGCCGATTTCGTCCTCCCCGACGCGCCGCAGGACCTGCAGGTCGTACAGAAGGAGCCCGACGAGCTCAATTTCGCGAAGCTGCGCCGCCACATCCGCGAGCTCACCCGCAAGGGTATCGACGCCACCGAGTACCTCGTCGATCTGCACCTCAAGCTCGCGGTGCCGTTCGTGCCGCTCGTGATGGTGCTGATCGCGGTGCCGCTCTCGACACGTAGTCAGCGCCAGCGGCCGCTCGCGACGAGCATCGGCGTCGGGCTGTCGGTCGGCTTCAGCTACTGGGTGCTCTTGGCGCTCAGCGTCTCGCTCGGCCACGGCGGCGCGATTCCGCCGATCGTCGCCGCGTGGACGGCCAACGTCGTCTTCGCGCTCCTCGGCGCGTTTCTGTTCCTCGGCGCGGAGTGAGACGCGGCGCCCCGCTCGCGCGCTCGACGCATCAGGGAACGACCGCGAGCTGATCGAGTCCGGTCGTCTCGGCGAATCCCGCCATGACGTTGAAGTTTTGAATCGCCTGGCCGGCGGCGCCTTTCCCGAGATTGTCGATGACGGAGATCAGGACGAGCTGACCGCTGCGCGGATCGAGCGTCCAGCCGATCGCGCAGTCGTTCGTGCCGACGACGTCGCGGATCTCGGGCGGGCGCGTCTGCGAGAGCACGACGAAGCGCTCAGCGGCATACTGCTCCTCGAACGCACGCGTGATCGCGTCGGCGCCGATACCGGGCCGCGGTCGAACATAGATTGTCGAAAGGATGCCGCGGCGAATCGGCAAGAGGTGGGGCACGAAGATCACCGACAACGCGGAGCCTGCATGCGGCCGCAGCTGCTGCTCGATTTCCGGCGCGTGCCGGTGGGCGCCGATCTTGTACGCGCGCAGATTGTCGTCGACCTCGGCGAAGAGGTACTCGGCGGCGACGTTCTTCCCCGCCCCGGTGACGCCGGACTTGGCGTCGATGACGATGCCGTGCGCCTCGATCAGTCCGCGCGCGAGCAGCGGCAGGAGCGCGAGGAGCGCCGCGGTCGGATAGCACCCGGGATTGGCGACGAGGCGCGCCGCGGGCAGCGCCGGTCGGCAGAACTCGGTCAGACCGTAGACCGCCTCCGACAAGAGGTGCGGCGCCGGGTGGGGCACGTACCAGCGGGCGTATTCTTCGGCATCGCGCAGTCGGAAGTCGGCGCCGAGGTCGACGACGCGCAGGCCGCGATCGAGGAGCGCCGCGACACTAGACGCCGAGGTCGCGAGCGGCAGCGCCGTGAACGCGACGTCGGCCTCACCGGCGACGCGCGCGGGATCGAACGCCGCGAGGCGCAAGTCGAGCTTGCCGCGCGCGGACGGCATCACGTCGGCGAGCGCCTTCCCGGCGCTTTGCTCGGAGGTCACCGCGGTCAGGCGAACGTGCGGATGCCGGGCGAGCCAGCGAATCAGCTCGGCGCCGGTGTATCCGGTCGCGCCGACGACGGCGACCCGGATGGGCTCCGGCGTGGACACGACGTCAGCGCTTCGAGTATTGCGGGCGCTTACGGGCTTTGTGGAGGCCGTACTTCTTGCGCTCGACCTCGCGAGGATCGCGGGTGATGAATCCGGCGCGCTTCAAGACGGGCCGGAACTCGGGATTCGCCAGCAACAGCGCGCGCGTGATGCCGTGGCGAATCGCCGTGGCCTGCGCCGAGACGCCGCCGCCGCCGACCTTGACCGACGCGTCGTACTGCCCGCGCGTCTCGGTCACGTCGAACGGCTGATTGACGATCATGCGCGAGGTCTCGCGACCGAAGTAGTCGTCGAGGGCCCGGGTGTTGACCGTGATCTTGCCATCGCCCCGAAGCAGGTGCACCCGCGCGACCGCGTTCTTGCGCTTCCCGGTCGCCACATGTGTCTCGCGTTTCTCCGCCATGCCTGTTCCTCAGAGTGCCAACGTCTCGGGTTGCTGCGCGGCGTGCGGATGATCGGCGCCGCGGTAGATCTTGAGCTTGGTCGCGAGCCGGCGGCCGAGACGATTCTTCGGCAGCATGCCGACGATCGCCGAGCGCAGCACACGCTCCGGCCGCTCCTGCAACACCCGACCCGCCGTCAGGCGTCGCACCCCGCCCGGCCAACCCGTATGCCGGATGTAGAGCTTGTCCTCGAGCTTGCGCCCGGAGAGCCGCACCTTCGCCGCGTTCAACACGACGACGAAATCGCCGCAATCGACGTGCGGCGTGAACGTCGGCTTATGCTTACCGCGCAGGATGTTCGCGATCTGCGTCGCCAGCCGGCCGACGATCCGCCCCTCGGCATTGACGACGAACCACCGCCGCGCCGCCAGCGCGTCCTCACGAGTGCTGATGTAGGTGTGTTTTTTCAGGATGTCCCTCGCTTCAACGGGGCCGACGAGACTCGAACTCGCGACCTCCTGCGTGACAGGCAGGCGTTCTAACCAGCTGAACTACGACCCCGAGACAAGTCGGACTCTACTATCAACGCCCTGGCCCGAGTTCAAGGCGA
>JBGPOW010000302.1:0-5016 GCA_041488235.1 Binatia bacterium | reverse complement strand
GGCTGCACGAGGAACTCGCGCTGCTCGTCCTCCCCGAGCGCCGACCCCGCCGTTTCCCGCGTGTGGTCAAGATCAAAATGAGCAATTACCCGCGTAAACGCCCGCGCCCGAGGAGATCTCGCGTTAAGTGAACGGCATTGGGTTTAGACCTCCCGTACGCCGCGGCATCCGTGCCGAAGTGGCTCGCTCTTTATGCGCGCTCCGCCGACTACGCACCCCGGCACGCACGTGGCGTCGGCAGCGTGTGCCGGCACGACGCAATTCCGTCTTCCATCACCGTGTCGTGAGTGCGGCGGGGCGGCGGGTGGCGGAGCGCGCATAAAGAGCGAGCCACTTCGGCACCTGAGGTTCGCAATACGGAAGTTCTAAATCGTGTCCGGCATCCCGTGCGAGCGATCCTCGCGCGGAGCCACCCGCCGCCCCGCCGCACCCGCGCCGCGGCGACGAGATGGACTCGTGGCGCGCCGACTCAGGCGTAGTAGCGGTAAATCACCTCGGCGACGCACGTCGGCTTCGCCTGGTTCTCGACCTCGAACGTGAGACCGATCGTCGCGCTGGCGCCGCCCTGCACGGGCTCGAGCGCCGCCAGCGTCGCACGCGCGCGCACCTTGGCGCCGGCGGGCAGCGGGCTCGGAAGGCGCATCTTGTTGAGTCCGTAATTCACGCCCATGCGTACGCCATCGACGCGCAGGATTTGCGCCAAGAGATGTGGCGCCAGCGACAGCGTGTAGTAGCCGTGCGCGATCGGGCCGCCGAACGGCGATTCGCGCCGGCAGCGCTCGGGATCGACGTGGATCCACTGGTGGTCGTGGGTCGCCTTTGCGAAGAGGTCGATCTCTTCTTGCGTGACGGTGTGCCAGTCGCTCGTGCCGAGCTCTTGGCCCACTAGTCCTTTCATTTCGTCCAAGCCGTTCACGGTGCGCATGCGTACTCCTTTCGGCCGCGGGTGCGAGCGCGGGTAGTCATCGCCTGCACCCCGCGTGCGCAAAAGGTTCAGTGCGCACAACGGGTGCAGGCGACGACTACCCGCGCTCGCACACAGGCGGAAACGTAAACGTGGCGCACCATAGGCGATCGCTCGCCGGCATGCCAGGCAGCGACCGCCGTGTCGGTTCGCCTTGACGCTCCTGGACGAGCATGGAATACGGTCGGCGTTTCCCGACACGGAGGGCGCATGACGCAGACCTTGATGCTCGCGGTGTTTTCGATGTTGCTCGTTTCGGTGGCGACGGCGCAGGCCGCCGATCCACCGAAGAGCCCGGCGCCCGCAAAGAGCGCCGCGCCGGCGAAGGCGCAGCGCGCGGTCATCAAGACGTCGCTCGGCGAGATGACGATCGAGCTCTATCCCGACAAGGCGCCGATCACGGTCAAAAACTTCCTCGATTACGTCGACGCGAAGTTCTACGACGGTACGATCTTCCATCGGGTGATTCCGACTTTCATGATCCAGGGCGGCGGCTTCACGTCGGACATGCAGCAGAAGCCGACGCGGGCGCCGATCAAGAACGAGGCCGGCAACGGACTGAAGAACACGACGGGCACGCTGGCGATGGCACGCACGAACGTCGTCGACAGCGCGACGGCGCAGTTTTTCATCAATACCGTCGACAACGCGTTCCTCGACCACCGCGATGAGACGCCGACGGGCTTCGGCTACGCCGTCTTCGGCAAGGTCGTGAACGGCATGGACGTGGTGAAGAAGATCGCCGCGGTGTCGACCGCGACGAAGGCGGGAATGCAGAACGTCCCGACGACAGCGGTCGTGATCGAGTCCGTGCGCGTGGCGCCCTGAGCCGGAGTTGCATCGTGGGCCGCTGGACCATCGAGCAGATCGACGACGTTGCCGTCGTCACGATGACCTCGAACAAGGTCAACGCCCTCGACGACGACTTCTTCACCGATCTGCAAGCGGCGATTGCGGAGCTGCAGAGCGCGGCGCCGCTGCCGGTCGTGCTCACCGGAACGGGCACCTGTTTCTCGGCCGGGCTGAACCTCCTCGAGCTGTGGGAGTACGACGAGACGACGCTCGCCGCGTTCGTCGATCGGCTGAGCGAGACGCTGCTCGCGTGGTTCTCACTGCCGCGGCCGACGATCGCCGCGGTGAACGGCCACGCGATCGCCGGCGGCTGCATCATTGCGCTCGCCTGCGATCTGCGCATCGTCGTCGACAGCGAGGACGCGCAGATCGGCCTGAACGAGGTGCAGGTCGGGATTCCGTTCCCCGGCGTCCCTTTCGAGATCGCGCGCCACGCACTCTCGCCGACACGCTTGCGCGAGGTGACGCTCACGGGAGCGCTCTACACGCCGGAGGAGGCGCGCGCCCGCGGCCTCGTCGACGAGGTCGTCGAAGGGGACACGCTCTTGCCGCGTGCCATCGCCGTCGCGCGCGCGATCGCCCCCGACTCGCTCGAGGCATACGCCACGATCAAGGCGCATCTCCTCGCCCCGACGTTGGCGCGGCTCGCCGAAACTCGACCGCGTCTCGATCGCGACTTCCTCGACGTCTGGTTCTCCGAGTCGGCACGCCGCCGGATGAACGAGGTTCGCGCGCGTCTCCTCGCGCACCACTGAGCGGATGCGGCGGCTGATCCGAGGCGCGACGCTCGTGGCGCTCGCCGTCTACTTGCCCGCCAGCGGCTGCAGCGCGCGGGTCGCGACGCTGCCGGGCATCCTCGGACCCGAGGCGTATCCGCCGGCGATGGTGCTCGCGACCGGCGCCATCGGCGAGGACTGCGGCACCTCGATCCTCTTCGTTCCGTTGCGGCGGGCGTCGCTTGCCGACGCCGTGGCGCGGGCGATCGCCACCGTCCCCGAGGCGACGCTACTCACCGACGTGCAGATCGACGCCAATGCGTTCGTGACCGGCGTGTACAACCGCGGCTGCGTGCGCGTGAAGGGCAGCGCCGCGAAGCTCGTCTCGTCGCTCGTCGTCCCGATGCCCGAACATCACGGCCATCACGACGAATCGCCCCACGAGGGCAAGCACTGACGCGCGGCGTGGGATGCGTCGTCACGCTCGATGGGTCGCCGCGATGGTGGCGGTCGTCGCCGCCGGTGCGCTCGTCTACGCGTGCGGACCGTGGCGACGTCCGGTTCCCGCGCCCGTCCATCCCGATCCGCGCTCTTGGTCACACGACGATCTGACCATCGCCTACGTCGGCCATGCCTCGGTACTGATCGACTTCGCCGGCACACGCATATTGACCGACCCGGCGTTCTTTCCGCGAATCGGCGTGCACGTCGCCGGCGTCACCATTGGACCGACGCGGGTGGTGCGCGCCGCGCTCGCTCCCGAGGAGCTGCCGCCGCTCGCCGCCGTCCTCGTCTCGCACGCCCACATGGACAGCCTCGATCGGCCGTCGCTCCGCTGCCTCGCCGCGACGCCGCTCCTGGTGACGCCACGGGCGACGCGCGACCTGGTCGACGATCTCGGCTTCCCGCGCGTCGTCGAGCTGGGCTGGGGCGAGCGCATCGAAGCGGGCGACGTCGTCATCGAGGCGGTGCCCGTGAATCACTGGGGCAAGCGCTGGCCGTGGGACGGCTGGCGTGGCTACACCGGGTATCTGCTCACCAAGGGCGATCGTCGCGTCCTCTTCGCGAGCGACACCGCCTACACCGAGGCATTCGCCGCGCTGTCGCACGAGCCGCGTATCGACGTCGCCGTCTTCGGCATCGGCGCGTACGATCCGTGGATTCACAACCACGCCGATCCCGAGCAGGCGTGGCGCATGTTCGGGATGACGGGCGCGTGCTATCTGCTGCCGGTCCACTGGGACACGTTCCGACTCGGGAAGGAGCCGCTCGGCGAGGCAATGGCGCGTCTCCTCGCGGCCGCCGGGCCGCAGGCCGACCGCGTCGCGATTCGCAACATCGGCGACACGTTCGTCGTGCCGCGCGGCGGCTGCTCGCCGCTCGTGTTTCGCTGATTGCCGCGACGTCCCGGCCGGTCTACAGTACGTCCGATGAGCGCGAACGTGGCTGCATGCGACGTCTGGCCGATCAGGGAGTAGGAGGAGGCATGGCACAGAAGGGCAAGGAGTCGCCAGAGATGTCGCCGGAGAAAGCGCTCGCGCTGCTCGGCGAGGTCCGCAACCGTCTGAGCACGGTCGCCTGGGCGCTGCACGGCATGCATCACGAGTCGGAGCCGCCCGGTCCCGACGATCTCGCCGCCGTCGAGCAGCTCGTGAGCGACACCGTCGAGGGTCCACTCAGCGAAGCCTGCGACGCGCTCGCGGCGCTCCTCGGCGTCAACGCCGAGAGCGAGAGCCTGACGAGGCACTGAGCCGTGACGCCGGCGGCCGCCCCCCGGCATCCACGTCTGCTCGACCGCGACGCCGCCGTCGTCGTCGTGATCGACGTGCAGGAGGCGTATCGCGAGGTGCTCTTCGAGTACGCTCGCGTCGCGCGCGCCGTTGCCGTGCTGGTACAGGGCGCGGCCGCTCTCGGCGTCCCGGTGCTCGTCACCGAGCAGTACCCGAAGGGCCTCGGCCACACCGCCGCCGAGGTTGCGCAGCATCTGCCACGCGGCCTCGGGCCGATCGAAAAGCTCACCTTGAGCTGCTGCGGGACGCCGCTCTTCGTCTCGACGCTCGCGCGGTTGCGGCGCCGCCAGGTGGTCCTCGCCGGCATCGAGACGCACGCGTGCATGAACCAGACGGCGCACGACCTGATCGCCGCCGGCTACGCGGTGCATCTGCCGCGCGACACGACGTCGTCACGCCGCGCCGAGGACGCCGCGGTCGGCTGGGAGAAGATGCTCGGCGCCGGTGTCGTCCCGGGAACGGTCGAAAGCGTGCTCCTCGAGCTCGTCCGTACCGCGGAGTCGCCCGCCTTCAAGACGATCCAGCGGCTGATCAAATAGATTTCGCCCCCGTGCGCTCGGCCGCTACGCGGCCGATGCTCCGATGGCGTGGTGATCTGTGATCGCTACAGGGATTCCATTCGCAGCTGGACGTCGGCGCTCGACCAAGCGGCGCGGAACTCGCGATCGACGGCGTCGGCGGCGACCGTTTTGCC
>JBGPOW010000301.1:0-5021 GCA_041488235.1 Binatia bacterium | reverse complement strand
CGCCCCGGCACGGCGAAGACCTCGCGACCTTGATCGAGGGCGAGGCGCGCCGTGATTTGCGACCCGCTGTGCTCCGCCGCCTCCACGACGAGCGTCCCGTGCGTCATGCCGGCGATGATGCGGTTGCGCGCCGGGAAGTGCTCCGCGAGCGGCGGCGTTCCGAGCGGGCGTTCGGAGAGCAGCGTGCCGCTGGCGACGATCGCGGCCGTGAGCTCGGTGTGCTCCGGCGGGTAGACGACGTCGATGCCGCAGCCGAGGACCGCGACCGTGTGACCTCCACCGCGCAGCGCCCCCGCGTGCGCCGCACCGTCGATGCCGCGCGCGAGGCCGCTCACGACGGTCACGCCCGCTTGCGCCAGCTCCTCGGCGAAGCGCGACGCGACGTCCTTGCCGTACGGCGTCGCGTGCCGCGCCCCGACGACGGCGACCGCCGGCGCATCGAGGAGGCGCTCACCGCGCGCGACGAGATAGAGCGGCGCATCGGGAAGCTGCGCGAGGAGCGACGGGTACTCGTCGTCCGTGCACGGAATCACGCGCGCGCCGATCGCGGCGAGCCGCGCCACCTCGTCGGCGGCCTGGCGCTCTCCTTGACGCGCGGCGCGCACTGCGCGCGCCACCGCCTCATTCAAGCCGGCAGCGACGAGCGCCGGCTCGGAAGCGGAGAGCACGGCGCGTACGCTGCCGAAGTGCGCCAAGAGCCGTCGCGCCGCGACGTCGCCGACGCCGTGCGCGCTCCGCAGCGCGATCCACCCCGCCACCTCGTCCTGCCCCCGCATGCGGCCGGTATTGTGGCAAAGCGTCGCAGTCGCCGAAAGACGCAAAGTAGCGGCACACGCACGCCGACCGCGTAAGCAGCCGCGCTCGCTCAGCGCGGCGCTCAGCGATATTGCGCTTGCACTTCCTCCATGCGTGCGCGCAGCGCCTCGGCGTCGACGCGCGCGTGCTCGGCGGCGCTGCGCGCGCTCTCGAGGCGCGGGCGCAATGCGTCGGCGCGGTCCGCGTCGCCGCCGTTCTCGGCGCGCTGCACCTCGTCGGCGAGCGTGTTGTAGTCGTCGGCGCGCACGTTGTAACGCTCGAGCGCCGCACGATAGGCGCGGCGCGCCTCGACGAGATCGGTGCCGAGCGCGGGGCGCTCCTCAGCCGGACGTCGGTCCGCCGGCGCGCCCGGCGGTGGTATCGCGGCCTGCTCCTCTTCCGCCGGTTGGACGGGACGTGGCGGCACGACCGGCGCCGGCTCCGTCATCGGACGTCGCGCGGTTGGCGGCGGCGGTACGGCGGCACGCAGCGGCGGCGGAGCCGGCGCACGCGCGGGCGGCGGAGGCGGCACCACGACGCGCTCACGCACGGGCGGTGCGGGCGGCGGTGGTGGCGGCGCGGCCGCGCGCAGCGTCGTCGGCCGCGGCTGCGGCGTCGCGACGGCGACGCGCGCCGGCGGCGGCACGACGACCGGCGGACGCGCCGGCTCAGGGCGCGGTATGACGGTCGCGAGCGGCGCCGGCCGCACGATCGCCGGCGGCTCCTGTCGCGCCGCCACCGCCGCAGGCTCGGCGGCGCGCGGCAACGGCGACGGCGCGGCGCTCGGCTGCATCGCCGGCACGCTCGCGACGTCGTCGAGCGTGAGGTGGCGCGACACGCGCCCCGACCACCAGTAACCGAGCCCGACGATCGCGAGCACGCCGGCGAGTGCGGCGGGGAACGCCCACGGCCGCTCGCGCCGTCGCCGACCGAGCGGGCCGGTCGCGAGCGCCTCGCCGAGCGACCGCAGCGGCTCGGGGTCGCCGTCGCCAAGCGGCGCCCCGCAGTACGCGCAGTGCACCTGCCCTGCGCGGTTCGCCTTGCCGCACTCGGGACACTGCCCGCCCCCCGTCGACTCGTCGCCGAGCCGCCACTCCTCGTGATCCGCCATAGACTCCGCCGCATAGAGTGGCAGCCGCCGGCGCAGGAGGCAACCGCGCCCGCTGCGAGCGCACGCGGTTGCGTGGATGCCGAGCCTCCGGATAATCCGTCTGACTCGCAACCACACGCGCACCGAGAGAGGTCATGATCGCATGAAGAAAGACGCCAACGGCTTCCACCGTTTTCGCGGTACGGCGAGTTACATCGCGTCGGGTCCGCTCGTCGACGCCGTCAACTGCGCCGTCGCGCTCGAGCGGCCGCTCCTCATCAAGGGCGAGCCCGGCACCGGCAAGACCTTGCTCGCGACGCACGTCGCCGAGGGCCTCGGCATGCCGATGCTCTCCTGGCACATCAAATCGACGTCGAAGGCGGCCGACGGGCTCTACGTCTACGACACCGTGCAGCGCCTGAACGACAGCCGGTTCGGCGGCGGCGACGTCTCCGACATCCGCCATTACATCAAGCTCGGCCCGCTCGGGCGGGCATTCGCCGCGGCCGAGCGTCACGTGCTGCTCATCGACGAGATCGACAAGGCCGACCTCGAATTCCCCAACGACCTCCTGCGCGAGCTCGACGAGATGCGCTTCACGGTCATCGAGACCAGCGAGGAAATGGTCGCGCACGAGCGCCCGGTCGTCGTCATCACCTCCAACAACGAGAAGGAGCTGCCGGACGCCTTCCTGCGACGCTGCATCTTCCACTTCATCGAGTTCCCCGACGCCGCGCTCATGCGGAAGATCGTCGCCGTGCACCACCCGAACCTCGACGCGGCGCTGCTCGATCAGGTGCTGATCAAGTTCTACTGGCTGCGCGAGCAGAACGAGCTGCGCAAGAAGCCGTCGACGTCCGAGCTCATCGACTGGATCTCCGCGCTGCTGCGCGCCGGCGTCACACGCGACAAGCTCGAGGCGCACATCCCGTTCATCGGCGCTCTCTTGAAAAAGGAGCAAGACGCCGACGCCCTCCAGCGCTACGACACCAAAGGCGGCAATTACCCCACCCGCTGGAGCGACCTCGGCCCGCGCTACAATCAATGAGACTCGCGGCGGGCACAGCGGCATAACGCGAAATGTTCCTAGAGCTGTTCTACGGTCTCCGCGACGAGGGCGTGCCGGTCGCGTTGCAGGAGTGGATGACCTTTCTCGAGGCGCTGCACCAAGGTCTCCACGGCTCCAGCCTGCTGCGGTTCTACCATCTGGGGCGCGCCTGCCTGGTGAAGAGCGAGACGTATTACGACGCGTTCGATCGCGTGTTCGCGCGCGTCTTCCACGGCGTCGAAGGCGCGCTCGACATCACCGACGAGGTGCTCGCGTGGCTGCGCGACGCCAAGGAGTTCCCCGCGCTCACCCCCGAGCAGCTCGCGCAGCTCGAGCGCCTCTCCGCCGACGAGCTGATGCAACGGTTTCTCGAGACGCTCGCGAAGCAGACCGAGCGCCACGACGGCGGTGATCGCTGGGTCGGCACCGGCGGACGCTCACCGTACGGCCACGGCGGCCAGCATCCGACCGGCATTCGCGTCGGCGGAACAGGCGGCGGCCGCTCGGCGATGAAAGTCGCCGGCGAGCGCCGCTTCCGCGACTACCGCACCGACGTCGCGCTCGACGCGCGGCAGATGCGGGTCGCGCTGCGGCGCTTGCGCCAGCTCACCCGCGCCGGCGTCGCGAGCGAGCTCGACCTCGACGAGACGATCGACGAGACCTGCCGCAACGCCGGCGAGATCGAGCTCGTCTTCCGCCCGCCGCGCCGCAACGACGTGCGCCTGCTGCTCTTGATGGACGTCGGCGGCACGATGGACCCGTACTTCGAGCCGGTGAGTCAGCTGCTCACGGCGCTGCACGAAGAGCACGGCCTGCGCGAGTTCGAGCCGTACTACTTCCACAATTGCATCTACGACCACGTCTACCGGCGCGCGCGTCTGACCCGCGCCGACGCAGTGCCGACGGGCGATCTCCTGCGCCGCCTCGACGAGCGCTGGAAGCTCGCTATCGTCGGCGACGCGGCGATGCATCCCTCCGAGCTCCTCGAGCCGCACGGCGGCATCAACCCACACAACACGTCGCCGACGCCCGGCGTCGCGTGGCTGCACCGACTCGCGGGACATTTCGACCGCGCCGTCTGGATCAACCCCGACGACCACCAGCTCTGGGATCAGACGTACACCGCACGCCTCATCCGCCGCCTCTTTCCGATGTTTCACCTGAGCGTCGACGGCCTCGGCGCCGCGGTGCAGGCGCTCGTCGGCGCCCGCGTCTAACGGAGGGCGAACACGATGGGACGCGCCGTCCGCGTGCGCGACGACCTCGTGATCCCCGCCGCGGAGATCACGCTGCGCTACGTGCGCGCGAGCGGCCCGGGCGGCCAGAACGTCAACAAGGTCGCGTCGAAAGCCGTCCTGCGCTTCAACGTCCGTGACTCGCCGTCGTTTGCCGCCACCGACCGCGCACACCTGCTCGCGCGGCTCGCGTCGCGGATGACGACGGACGGCGAGCTCGTGCTCACGAGCGGCGCCTATCGCGACCAGAGCCGCAATCGCGACGCGGTGCTGGCGCGACTCGCCGCGGTGCTGCGCGCGGCGCTCCGCCGCCCGCACCCGCGCCGTCGCACGCGACCGTCGCAGGGCGCCGTCGAGCGCCGCCTCGCCGCGAAACACGCGCGCGCCGAGCGCAAGCGCGAGCGCCGCTCGCTCGAGTGAGCACCGCCTCACTGGCGTTCGTCGCGTAAACGGCGCCGGCTGGCGTTCGCACGAAGGAGACCCGCCGCCGCCGGCCAATTTCGTCCCCCATCGGCGTGCGGACAGACAAGAAAATGACGCTCGCCTCACCGCTGTCGCGGCACCGCCGCGGCCCGTCGCGGCACGACGGTTGCTCTCTCGCACCTAGCGGTCGGGGCCGCGGGAGGAGGAACGACGCATGAAGACCGTTCTCATCGTCGATCGAAGCCAGGTCGTACGCGCGGTCGTCGAGCGGCACCTGGAGCGGTTCGACTGCCGGTTCGTCGAGGCGACGACCGCCGATGACGCGATCGCGGCCGTGCACGCGCACGACCCCGATCTGATGCTCGTCGAGTCGACCGCGCCCGCCGCGGCGGCGCGGAGCGGCGCCGCGCGCTACCACGAGACACGGGTG
>JBGPOW010000300.1:0-5104 GCA_041488235.1 Binatia bacterium | reverse complement strand
GCTGCACGAGGAACTCGCGCTGCTCGTCCTCCCCGAGCGCCGACCCCGCCGTTTCCCGCGTGTGGTCAAGATCAAAATGAGCAATTACCCGCGTAAACGCCCGCGCCCGAGGAGATCTCGCGTTAAGTGAACGGCATTGGCATTAGACGTTCCGTACTCCGCAGCGGGGTAAAGACCGCAATGGCTCGCTCTTTATGCGCGCTCCGCCGACTGCCGGCCCCGACACGCCACGCGGCGCCGTGGCATCCAAACGCAGCGGGCGCCGCTGCCCACGACCGCTGCCCATCGCCGCCCGCATCGTGGCGACCATCGTGAGGCTCGCGCGCTTCGTGCGCATCGACGCAGGGTACGACGCAGCATCCGTCGCAGAACCCGTGTGCTGGCCGTCGCGTGCGGAGCGGCGAGCCGACGCCGTCCGCGGCGCGGAGCGCTCGCGTTCTTCGCGTCGAACGCCGACGATGCTGCGACGGGGTCGCGGGTCGGCGGAGCGCGCATAAAGAGCGAGCCACTTCGAGTGCAGCGGTTCGGAGTACGGAAGATCTAAATCGTGTCCGGTGCCCTGCGCGAGCGATCCTCGCGCGGAGCCGACCCGCGACCCCGTCGCGCAACGACGATCTTCACGCGCAGCCGAACGAGCGCGTCGCGCAACGACGCGACGGCTCCGCGCTACGGGAAAGTGACGACCGTCTTGAGCGCGACCGACGCGTCGGCCGCCGTACGATAAGCCTCGGTGATCTCGGCCAGTGGAAACTGATGCGTCACGACCTGAGCGGCGGTCACGACGCCGCGGGTGATGAGATCGAGCGCGTCGCGCGTGTCGTTCGGGCCGCACGAGTAACTCGGGACGAGGCGGATCTCGCGGAAGTAGAGATCGTACGGTTGCACGCTCAAGCGATCCTCGGGGCGGCTCGCGGTGAAGAGGACGACGCTCGCGCCACGACCGGCGAGCGCGAGACCGAGCTCCATCGCCTCGATGCTGCCCGGCCCGACGATGACGGCGTCGGCGAGGGCGCCGCCGGTGAGCGTTCGGACGGCCTCGATCGGGTCGTGCTCGTCGACGTGCACGACGGCATCGGCGCCGAGGGCGCGGGCGCGCTCGAGGCGGAACGGTATCCGGTCGAGGCCGATGATCTGCCGCGCGCCGGCGTGGCGCGCGAGGATGACGTGCAACTGGCCCATGATCCCGAGACCGATCACGACGACGCGCTCACCGCCACGCAAAGCCGCGCGACGCAGGCTTTTCACCGTGCACGCCAGCGGCTCGACGAGGCTCGCGTCGACGAACGACACCGCATCGGGAATGTGGAGCGTATCGCCGCGGACGTTCGCCGCGGGGACGACGAAATACTCCGCCATGCCGCCGGGGACGAGTCGTCCCGCGCGCCACTCCGCGCATTGCACGAACTCGCCGCGCGCGCAGAGATCGCAGGCGAAGCACGGCGCGTGATGGTGGACGAAGACGCGGTCGCCGACGCGGAAGCGGTCGACGTCGGATCCCGTGACGACGACTTCGCCCGCCGGCTCGTGGCCGAACACGAGCGGCGCCTTGCGACGCATGTACCAGCCCATGATGTCACCGGAGCAGATACCGCACGCGCGCGCGCGTACGAGCAGCTCGCCAGGTCCCGGCGTCGGCACGTCGAGCTCGGCGACGCGGACGGTGAGATCCGCGTCGAGAAGACCGGCACGCATCGTCGAGGGGATCATGAATCGAGGCTCACGAGGGGAATCACGACTCGGCGCCGACGTGGCGACGGCGCAGAGGGGCGCTGCGCTGCTCTTCGCTAGCTCTCTTGCGGGACGAGCGCGTACTTGATGCCCTGCCCCTGCTGCAGCAGCGCGAGCACCTGATCGAGAGCGGGAAACGTGTACGTTCCGCTGATCAGCGGACGGCCGTTGATGCGTCCCTCCGAGAGGAGGCGGTGCGCCTTGCGCACGTCGCGCGGCGTGAAGTGGAACGGGCTCATCAACGTGATCTGGTCGTAGTGCAGCCTGCCGGTATCGAACGAGACGCGCGTGCCAGTCGGACAGCCGCCGAAGAGCACGACGGTCCCGCCGCGGCGGACGTAGTGGACGGCCTGCTCCCACACCTGCGGCTGTCCCGTGCACTCGATGACGACGTCGGCGCCCCGGCCATCGGTCGCATCGAGGACCTGCGCGCGCGCGGCGGTCGCGTCGGGAGCGAGCAGCACCGTCGCGCCGAGATCGACGGCGGCTTGGGCGCGCGTTTGCCGCCGGCCGAGCACGATCACGCGCTCGACGCCGAGGCTCTTCAGCACCAGCAGGTGCAGGAGGCTGATCGCGCCCGCGCCGATGATCAGCACGCAATCGTCGGGACGCGGCGCGAGCCGATCGATGGCGTGCACGACGCACGAGAGCGGCTCGAGAAGCGCCGCCTCGGCGTACGGCAGCACGCGCTCCTTGTGAAACATGTTGGTCTCGACGACGGCGGACGGAAGCTTCACGTACTCGGCGTACGCGCCGAGCACCATCGTATCCATGATGATCGTGCAGAGGTTCTCTTGTTTGTGGCGGCAGTAGTAGCAGACCTTGCACGGGGCCGTCGGCACCGCCATCACCGCGTCGCCTTCGTGGAACCCGCGCACGCCGGAGCCCGCCGCGGCGATCTCGCCGGCGAACTCGTGACCGAAGAGGGTCGGCATCGGCATCTTCGGATGACCGCGCAGGAACGCTTTCAGATCGGTGCCGCAGGTGAGCGCGGCCGAGACGCGCACGACCACCTCTCCTGGTCCTGGGACCGGTGTTTCGACCTCGCGATAATCGATCTTACCCGGTTCGAGTAGGAGATGTGCCAGCATGAACAGCCGCGCCCCCCTTGTTCCGAGCCCCTCGAGCTATCCGCCGGGCGCAGAATTCGTATTCGTCTAACGGCGGCTTTCCACCTTGTCAAGGCGACCCGCCGGTCGCGCGGCGTGAGACCGCTCGCGTATACTCGATCGTCTGATGCCGCCGCTACCTCCAGGACCGAGTCCCACCGTCGACGTCATCATTGAAATCGGCGACGCAGGAATCGTGCTCATCGAGCGCCGCTTTCCGCCACCGGGATGGGCGATCCCCGGCGGCTTCATCGACGTCGGCGAGACTGCGGAGACGGCGGCGGTGCGCGAAGCACGCGAGGAGACCGGTCTCGACGTGACGTTGACGGATCTCCTCGGCGTCTACTCCGACCCAGCGCGCGACCCGCGCCGCCACACGATCAGCACCGTCTACCTCGGTCGCGCCGCCGGTACGCCGCGCGCGAGCGACGACGCCGCCGACGCGCGGGTCTTCACCGAAACGACCCTGCCGCGCATGCTGGCGTTCGATCACGCGAAGATCCTCGCCGACTATTTCCGCTTTCGACGAACGCGCGAGCACCCGCGACCCGCGGCGCCGGCGACGCGCTGACGTTCGTCGCGGCGACGCGTCTCAGGCGGCGACCTTCCGCAGCGCCGTCGCGAGCCGGTCCATTCCCTTCTCGAGCTGCTCCATCGACGTCGCGTACGAGATGCGGATGTGCGTCGGCGCGCCGAAGTCCTCGCCCGCAACGACCGCGAGGTTGTACTCGGCGATGAGATACGACGCGAGATCGGACGCCGAGCGCAGATCGTAGCCGCCGATTGCACGTCCGAGGTAGGCGCGCATGTTCGGGAAGACGTAGAACGCCCCGCGCGGCGGAACGCACGTGACGTCGCGAAGCGCCGCGAGGCGTTCGAGGACGTACGCTCGCCGGCGCGCGAACTCTGCGAGCATCTCACCGATGCACTCCTGCGGCCCGGTGAGCGCGGCGATCGCCGCCGCCTGCGTGATCGAGCACGGGTTGCTCGTCTGCTGCCCCTGCAAGGTCGCCATCGCGGCGATGACGTGCTTCGGACCCGCGGTGTACCCGAGCCGCCAGCCGGTCATCGCGTACGACTTCGAGAGCGAGCTGATCACGAGCGCTTGCGACCGCAGCTCCGGCCGCAGAGCGAGGATGTGCCGCTGCACGAAGCCCTCGTACGTGAGCCGCTCGTAGACGTCGTCGGAGATGACGAGCAGTCCGCGACGGGCGATGACGTCGGCAAGGGCCCCGAGCTCGCCCTCGTCGTATGCGGCGCCGGCGGGATTCGACGGGCTGTTCAGAATCACGGCGCGCGTGCGCGGCGTGATCGCGGCCTCGAGCGCAGCAGGCGTGAGCACGAACCCCGCGCGCTCGTCCGTCGGCACGATGACCGGCGTCGCGCCCGCGAGCACCAGCATGTCGGCATAGCTCACCCAGAACGGCGCGGCGATGATCACCTCGTCGCCCTCTTGAAAGAGCGCGAGGAAGGCCGTCGCGAGCGAGTGCTTACCGCCGCAGCTCGCGATCACCTCGTCGGGCGCGAACGTCAGTTGGTTGTCGCGCGCGAGCTTGGTGACGATCGCTTGCTTGAGCGCCGGCGTTCCGCCGACCGGGGTGTACTTCGTCTGCCCCGCCGCCATCCCCGCGATCGCCGCCGCCTTGATGTGCTCGGGCGTGTCGAAGTCCGGCTCGCCGGTACCGAAATCGACGACGTCTTTCCCCTGCTGGCGCAGCACGGCGGTCGCCGCGGTGACGGCGAGCGTCGCCGAGGGCTTCACCTTCCCGAGACGCTGGGCGAGCTGCATCGAGCGCTGGACGTTCATGACCGACCCAGCTTCGCGCGCAAGCGCCCTTCGACGGCGTCGGGGACGAGGCCGCGAACGTCACCGCCGAGCGACACCACCTCCTTCACCAGCCGCGAGCTGGTGTAGAAGTGCGCCTCGCCGGCCATCATGAAGATGGTCTCCACGTTCGACGTCAGGTGTCGATTCATCATGGTCATTTGGAACTCGTACTCGAAATCCGCCACCGCCCGTAGGCCGCGGATGATGACCTTCGCACCGACCTCTTGCGCGTACTCGACGAGGAGCCCGGAAAAGCTGTCGGCGCGCACCCGCCCGCCGAACTCTTGGAACACCGTCGCAATCATGTCGACGCGCTCAGCCGGAGTGAAGAGGGCGCTGTCCTTGTTGGGATTGAACGCCACTGCGACGATCACCCGCTCGAACACCTGCACGCTGCGCTGAACGATGTCGACGTGGCCGTTCGTAATCGGGTCGAACG
>JBGPOW010000299.1:0-5106 GCA_041488235.1 Binatia bacterium | reverse complement strand
TCGATGGGCAGCTGGCGCTGGCGCAGGCCCTGCGTGCCGAGCAGGGCGCCGGTGCCGGCGACGCGATCGAGCGTTGCCTCGATCGCGCCCTCGAGCTGGTGCGCGCGACCGAGGGTCGAGTCCTCGAGCCGCAGATCATCGAGGAGCGCGCGCGCCTCGCCGCGCTGCGCGGTGACGACGGAGTGGCGGCAGGCGAGCTGCGGCGCGCGCACGCGCTGTACGTCGAGATCGGCGCCGAAGGTCACGCCGAGCGGCTGGCGGAAGAGATCGGTATGCCGCGCTGATCCGGATGCGGTCAGCGAACGGCGGCGAGGAGGAGACGCATGGGACGCAGCTGCCGTTCGAAGGGGTGGAGCACGAGTCCCATCGTTTCGAGCGTCACGGTGCCGAGCAACGCCACGTCCTTCTGTTGCCCGAGCACGACCGGACTCACGGCATCGATGCCCTCGAACGTGAATCGGCACTCCGAGAGCTGCCGGCGGATCTCCGTACCGTCCGCGAGCTCGAAACGCATGGCACGTTTGGGTCGCAATCCGAGCCGCTTCCATACCGCCCGCGGCAGGACGGAATAGCTCGCGCCGCTGTCCACCAGGAATGTCGTCGTCGCCCGCGTGCCGGATTCACCGCTGACTTCGACGTCGACCGAGACGATGCCCATAGCGGACCTTGGTGCCACACCGCTCGCGGGGGTGGGAGACGACTCGTATCGCGTGGCGCGCCGCAATCGACGGCCCACACGTCGCGTTCCTGACACGTTGTCCACAGGGATCATCATTGCATCGACGTGTCGTGGGCTGCCGGGTCCATTCGATGGACTGTACCCCACTCGAGCGGATTCCCACTAGCGAACGCACCGTCAGCGCATTGCCGCGCCAACCCCAATCCCGGTACAAGCTCGACGCCCCATGAGCTGTCCTGCGTGCCAACGCGATTCGCCAGCGGGCGCCCGTTTCTGCATGCACTGCGCTGCACCCCTCGACGTCCGTTGCCTCGGATGCGGAGCAGAGCTGCCGACCGGCGCGCGGTTCTGCCCGCAGTGCGCGCAACCGACAGAGTCCATCCCCGCGTTGGCCCCGGCAGGTTCGATCCGAGTAGCGCCGGACGCCATGCCCAAGCATCTCGCCGACAAGATCCTGCAGTCCAAGTCCGCGCTCGAAGGCGAGCGCAAGCAAGTCACGGTGCTGTTCGCCGACGTGAAGGGCTCGATGGAGCTCGCCGAGCAGATGGATCCCGAGGCGTGGAGCACCATCATGCAGCGCTTCTTCAAGATCCTCTCGGATGGCGTCGAGCGCTTCGAGGGCTTCGTCGACAAGTTCACCGGCGACGGCATCATGGCGCTCTTCGGGGCACCGATCGCACACGAGGACCACGCCCAGCGGGCGTGCTACGCGGCGCTCCATTTGCGCGACGAGATCGCGCGCTACGCCACCGAGGTGAAGCGCGAGCACGGCGTCGGCTTCTCGACACGCATGGGCATCAACTCCGGCGAGGTCGTCGTCGGCACGATCGGCGACGATCTGCGCATGGACTACACGGCGCAGGGCCACACGGTCGGGTTGGCGCAGCGGATGGAAGCGCTCGCGTCGCCCGATTCGTGCTACCTGACGGCGACGACGGCCGCGCTCGCCGGCGGCTACTTCGCGCTCGACGATCTCGGCGACTTCCGGGTCAAGGGTGTGGCCACTTCAGTGCGCGTCCACCGCCTTACCGGCATCGGCGCCGCGCGCACGCGCTTCGACATCTCACGCGCCCGCGGCCTCTCACGCTTCGTCGGGCGTGCCGCGGATCTTCGCACATTGGAGGATGCGCTCGCGCAGACTGCCGCGGCCAACGGGCAGGTGGTGGGCGTGGTGGCCGAGGCGGGTACCGGGAAGAGCCGTCTCTGCTTCGAGTTCCTCGAACGCTGCCGCGCGCGTGGCATGCACGTGTACGAAGCACGTGCCGTCGCGCACGGCCGCAACATTCCGTTCCTACCGATCCTGGAGCTGTTCCGCGCCTACTTCGGCATCACGCTCGAGGACGATGACCGCAGCGCGCGCGAGAAGATCGCCGGGCGGCTGGTGGTGCTCGACCAGGGCTTCACCGAAACGCTGCCGCTGCTCTTCGATTTTCTAGGAGTGAGCGATCCGCAGCGCCCAGCGCCGCGGCTCGAACCGGAGGCGCGCCAGCGCCAGCTGATCGGCGTGATGCGCCAAGTGACGCAGACCGTGAGCGAGACGCAGCCGACGGTGACCTTGATCGAGGACCTGCACTGGCTCGACGCCGCGAGCGCGGAGTTCCTCGAGCACAACGTCGATGCCCGGGCCGGCACCCGAAATCTCTTGTTGGTGAACTTCCGGCCGGAGTACCGCCCCGACTGGATGCAGAAGTCGTGGTACCGGCAGATCCCGCTGACGCCGCTCGGGCGCGAGGCGATCACCGAGCTGCTGGCGGATCTGCTCGGCAATGATCCAAGCATCGGCGCGCTGGCCGGGCCCATCCACGCGCGCACCGGCGGCAACCCGTTCTTCACCGAGGAGGTCGCGCAGACGCTGATCGAGTCGGGGCATCTCGAAGGCACGCGCGGCGCCTACCGGCTGGTGACGCCGATCGAGCGCCTCGCGGTGCCAGCCACCGTACAGGCGGTGCTGGCGGCGCGCATCGATCGGCTGCCGGAGCGCGAGAAGCGGCTGCTGCAAGTCGCGTCGGTGATCGGCAAGGACTTCCCGGAGCCCCTCTTGGCGGCAGTAGCGGAGCTGCCCGCCGACGAGCTGAAGGCGGCGCTCGCGGCGCTGCACCGCGCCGAGTTCATCCACGAGCAGGCGATCTACCCGGTAGCCGAGTACGCCTTCAAGCATCCGCTGACGCAGGAAGTCGCCCTCGGCAGCCAGCTCAAGGAGCGACGGCGTCAGGTACACGCCGCGGTGGCGCGGGCGATCGAGCAACAGCACCCGGACCATCTCGACGAACGCGCCGCGCTGCTCGCGCATCACTGGGAGGAGGCCGGCGAAGCGCTCAGCGCCGCGCGCTCGCACCGGCGCGCGGCCGAGTGGGTGGGGCGCACCGACTTCGCTGCCGCGACCCACCACTGGGGCCGAGTGCGCAAGCTCTTGCGTGAGCTACCGGACGACCACGAGGCGGCCGCACTCGGCATCGCCGCATGCATGCAGCTGCTGAACGTGAGCTGGCGCGTCGGCACGGGACTCGACGAGGCGCGTGCGCTGTTGGAGGAAGGCCAGAGACTCGCGAGCGCGATCGACGATCGCCGCGCTCGTCTGTACCTGTCGATGGTCTATGGCCGGTCCCGCTGCAGCGATGGCGACGTGGCGGAGTATCTGGAAGTGGCCTTCGAGGCCCGGCGCGCGGCGCTGGCGATCGATGACGTTGGGGTGCAAGCCAATGCCTGCTTCTACCTCGTCGATGCGCTCAGCATCGCCACACGGCTCCTGGAGGCGCTCCCGCTGGCAGAGGAAGGATTGGCCCGGTTTTCCCGCGACATTCCCTCCGCCGACATGATCATGGGTATCAATCCCTGTTCCTTGTTCAGGTTCTGGCGAGGCTATTGCCTCACCTGGATGGGCCGGTTGCCCGAGGGGCTCGACGACCTGAGCCGCACCTGCCACCTCGCCGAGGAGGATGGCACGCCGGAGCTGGCCGGCTACGCGCTGTTCGTCGCTGCCGAAGCCTACTATCGCAGCCACGACGCCGACCGCGCGCTCGCCAGCGCCCGGCAGGTCGAGGAGATCAGCCGTAGAGTGGGCGAGCCTCCGATATTGGCCGCCTTCGCGCAAATCTCCTTTGGCTGTGCACACCTCGCTGGCGGGCGAGCGACCGATGCCATCGAACCGGCGCGTACCGCGCTCGCCATGATGAGACACGTCGAAAAGGAAACGGCGGGATTTGCGGCGACGCTTCTAGCCGAGGCGCTGCTGCAGACTGGCGATCTGTTGGCGGCGCAGTCCGCGGCGGCGGAGGCGATCGCGCTCAGCCGCCGCTCGCTGCGCGGCGTGTACGAAGCCCTCGCCCATGGCGTCATGGCGCGCGCGCTCCTGCGCAGCGACGGAGCCGAGGCCCGTGACGCCGCCGAAGCCGCCCTCGCCAACGCCGCCGCGCTGATCGAACGCTGCGGCGCGCTCACACTCGCCCCCGCACTCTGCGAGTGGCGCGCCGAGCTGGCCGCCGTGCTCGGCGAGGACGTGACGCGCGCGCAACTGCTGCGACAGGCGCAGCAAGGCTACGACGAGATCGGCGCTCCGCTACACGCCGCGCGGCTGAGGAAGGAGCTGGCCTGAGGTTCCATTGCTCCCGCCGCCCCGGCTGAGTATAGTCACAAGTATATCTGGAAGTAAACTGAACGAGGGGGCCCGATGGGAAAGCCACTCATGCTGCAAGAAGCCGACGCCGAGCGTATCGAGTCGCTCAAGAAACGGCTGCGAGCTCGCACCAAGATCGAGGTGGTGCGCTCGGCGCTCGATCTACTCGAGCGCGATGCGGAGCGGGCCGAGCGGGTGGCGAAGTGGCGCAGAGCCGCCGGAGTGGTCGCCCGCGAGAGCCGCGCGGCGCTGCGCGACTTCCGCCCGCACAGCCGCTTGCGCCGGCTCGATTGATGCCGGCGGTTCCGAGGCGCTGGCACGTCTATGTCGTGGCGCTCGGCCCTCGCGTCGGAACGAAGCCCGGGAAGCAGCGCCCCTGCCTCGCCATCCAGCCGACGGAGTTTGGCGAAGCCGGATTGCCGAGCACCGTGGTGCTGCCGCTGACGACCAGGATCGTTCGCGAAGATGTCTTCCCGCTGCGCGTACGGATTCCTGCCGGGGTCTGTGGGCTGACGCGCGACAGCGACGTCCTCGTCGACCAGATGCTGGCCTGGGACAACGCACTGTTCCGCCGCGACCTCGGTCCGGCGCCCGAGGCCGTGCGGGACGAGGTGCGGCGAGCCTTGCTGGAGTTCCTCGATCTGGTCTAGCCAGTCCGACGACATGACGCGCGCGCAATCACGCAGCAATGAATCGCCATTCGCGCGCGACCCGAAGGGAAGATCGAATGGACACCGTGGAGATTCGCATCGTCGACGACGCCGAGGCGCCGCGCGCCGTGAGCACGCAGATGACGGCGTTCACCTCGGACCCC
>JBGPOW010000298.1:0-5113 GCA_041488235.1 Binatia bacterium | reverse complement strand
GCCGTTCCGGGTGTTGGCGGCGGCGACGTTGCCGGCGAGCACGATTTCGTCGGCGCCGCTGTGGATGCCGTTGGCGCCGCCGCTTGTCACCGTGAAGCCTTTGCCCTTCTTTCCGAAGATCGTCGCGGGCGCGTCGAGCCGCACGACGTCGGCGGCCGCGCCGCCGCCGTCGATAACGGACACTCCGGCGCCGTCGCGCGAGACGATCGTGAGCCGCTTGGCGACGTGCAGCACGCAGTTGCAGCCCGTGCCCACTTCGGCGGCCTCGTCTCCCGGATCGAGGAAGTCGCCGTCGCCGGCGAGGTCGCCGTAGCGACCGGGACCGCCCTCGATCGTGTCACCTTGCGTCGCAAGCGCGACGGCGCGGCTGATGGAGCGGCAGGGCGCGGCCTTCGTGCCGCAGTCGGCGGCGTCGACGCCGTTCGAGGCGACGACGAGCGTCGCGGCGCCGACCGGGATGGCGCCGGCGAGTAGGAGCGCGACGAGGACGAGGCTCCCGATCGCTCGCGCCGGTGCGACGGCCGACTGGGGCATCGACACGATCATAGAAGGCCGGGAGGGTGCCAAAGCTCGGCGGGCGTGGTCAAGCGCGCGCCCTCGCGCTGGCGTGGGTCCACCGATCCTTGCTAGCTCTGGGGATCCGCTCGTCACCTGGAGGGAGCATGCGCATCTGGAGAAGCCTCACGCACCTGAGTCGCCCGCGGGCCGTCGCGCCGTCCGCGATCCTCGTCGCAGCGTTGCTCGCGGCCGCACTGCCGGCGGCTGCCGGCACGATCTTGGTCGCGGCCAACGGCGTCGACGGATCGACCTGCGGCACGAAGGCGGTCCCCTGTCGCTCGATCGACCAGGGCATCCTCAGGGCCGCTAACGGCGACACGATCATGGTCGGTCCGGGTCTCTACGGCGATCTGAACCACGATGGGGTGCTCTCGGGGCCGGGCGAAGAGATCCCGTCCAACGCGCTCTGCAACTGCATGATCCTCGTCTCGAAGTCGGTCACGATCGTCTCGCGCGACGGCGCCGGCGAAACGATCATCAATACGGGAGGCGCGATCGCCGGCGGCACCCCGCTCGACGGCGTGCTCATCACCGGCAGCAACGCCGTCCTCGGCAAGCCGAAGAAGGGCTTCACCATCACCGGCGTCGCAGGCGCCGCGACCGCCGCCGTGCGCGTGGCGAATACGACCTTCGGCGTCCACGTCGCGGGGAACCGCGCCATCCGCAACGCCGGCGCCGCCTTCGTCATCGACGGCTCGCAGCACGTCGTCGAGGCCAACCGCGCCTTCGCGAACGGCAGCGCCTTCAGCGTGCAGGGAATCGGGCACCTCGTGACCGGCAACCTCGCGACCGCCAACGCGGTGGGAGTCGGCATCTCGGGAAGCGGTCACATCATCCGCGGCAACTCCGTCACCGCGACCGCCAACAGCGGCATGAGCGTCAGCGGCAGCGAGATACAGGTGGTCGGCAACGTCGCGGCAGGCAATCAGTTCGAAGGATTTTTTCTCAGCGGCACCAATCAGACGTTCACCGGCAACGCCGCGCTCGCCAACGGGAGAGGTCTCTTGATCGAGAACGTCGATGCCACCAAGGTGACGGTCACCAAGAACACCTTCATGGGGAACGTCGGCTGCGGCCTCGAGACGAACCTGATCACCAACGGTCCCGTGCTCGCCCCCAAGTGCTTCTGGGGCGCCGCGAGCGGTCCCGGCGTCGACCCCGCCGACGAGGTATGCGGAGCCGTCGTCGACCCGGTCGCGACCGCCGAGATCAAGGTCAAGGTGAAGCTGCCACCAGCCGACTGAACGCCGCCGTCCGCCATCGCCGGTTGAACGCCCGCGGCGAATGGTCAATCCTACCGCCCATGGCCGACCCGAAACGCCCCGGCGCCGTCGACCCCAAGCAGCCCGCGGACTCGAAGCTCTGGGAGGAGCTCGCCCGCAAGGACCGCAAGGGCGCCGACCCGGCAGGGCTCGTCTGGAAGACCCCCGAGGGCATCGACGTGAAGCCGCTCTACACCGCGGCCGACGTCGCCGATCTCGATTTCACCGACACCACCCCCGGCATGTTCCCGTTCCTCCGCGGCCCGCGCGCGACGATGTACGCCGGGCAGCCGTGGACCGTCCGCCAGTACGCCGGCTTCTCGACCGCCGAGGAGTCGAACGCGTTCTATCGGGCGAACCTCGCCGCCGGGCAGATGGGGCTCTCGGTCGCCTTCGACCTCGCCACCCACCGCGGCTACGACTCGGATCACCCGCGCGTCGTCGGCGACGTCGGCAAGGCGGGGGTCGCGATCGACTCCGTCGAGGACATGAAGATCCTCTTCGACGGCGTCCCGCTCGACAAGATGTCGGTCTCGATGACGATGAACGGCGCCGTCCTCCCGGTGCTCGCGAGCTTCATCGTCGCCGGCGAGGAGCAAGGCGTCCCGCGCGCCAAGCTCACCGGCACCATCCAGAACGACATCCTCAAGGAGTTCATGGTCCGCAACACGTACATCTATCCGCCGAAGCCGAGCATGCGGATTTGCGCGGACATCATCGAGTACACCAGCCGCGAGATGCCGAAGTTCAACTCGATCTCGATCAGCGGCTACCACATGCAAGAAGCCGGGGCGACGTGCGACCTCGAGCTGGCGTTCACGATCGCCGACGGCCTCGAATACGTGCGCGCGGCGCTGTCGAAGGGGCTCGACGTCGATCAATTCGCCGGACGGCTGTCGTTCTTCTTCGCGATCGGAATGAACTTCTACATGGAGGTCGCGAAGCTGCGCGCGGCTCGCCTCTTGTGGGCGACGTTGATGCAGAAGCACTTCAAACCGAAGCAGCAGACATCGTTGATGCTGCGGACGCACTGTCAGACATCGGGGGCGAGCCTCACCGAGCAGGATCCGTTCAACAACATCGTTCGGACGACGGTCGAGGCGATGGCCGCCGTGTTCGGCGGGACGCAATCGCTGCACACCAACTCGTTCGACGAGGCGATCGCGTTGCCGACGGATGCGTCGGCGCGCGTCGCTCGGAATACGCAGCTCATCCTCCAGCTGGAGACGGGGATTCCGAAGGTCGTGGATCCGTGGGGTGGATCGTACTTCATGGAGTCGTTGACGCACGCGCTCGCGGCGAAGGCGCTCGGGATCATCGAAGAGGTCGAGCGCATAGGCGGCATGACGAAGGCGATCGAGGCGGGGATGCCGAAGCTGCGGATCGAGGAGACGGCGGCGCGCCGGCAGGCGCGCGTCGACCGCGGCGAGGACGTCATCGTCGGCGTCAACAAGTTCCGCCTCGACGAGGAGCCGGAGATCGACACGCGCGAGATCGACAACGGCGCCGTGCGCGAGTCGCAGATTGCGCGTTTGAAGAAGGTTCGCGCGACGCGGGATCAGAAGAAGGTCGAGGCTGCTCTGAACGCGCTGACGGCGGCGGCGGAGAGTGGGAAAGGGAACCTACTGGAGCTCGGTATCGAGGCGGCGCGCGTTCGCGCCACCGTCGGCGAAATCTCCGACGCGATGGAGAAGGTGTGGGGGCGGTATCACGCCGAGATTCGCTCCATCAGCGGCGTCTACGGGTCGTCGTTCGGGAACGATGCCGAATGGAAGGAACTGACGAAGGACATCGAGCGCTTCGCCGAGACCCACGGTCGACGCCCGCGCATGCTGGTCGCGAAGATTGGGCAGGATGGGCACGACCGCGGTGCCAAAGTGATTGCGACGGCCTTTGCCGATTTGGGATTCGACGTCGACGTGGGGACGTTGTTTCAGACGCCGGAAGAGGTCGCACGGCAGGCAGTCGAGAACGACGTGCATGTGGTCGGCATCTCGACGCAGTCGGGCGGACATAAGACGCTCGTCCCGCAGCTCGTGAAGGAGCTGCAGAAGCTCGGCGCCGACGACGTCGTCGTGACCGTCGGCGGCATCATCCCGCCGAAGGACTACGCGTTCCTCGAGCAGGCGGGCGTGAAGGCGATCTTCGGTCCGGGAACGCAGATCCCCAGCGCCGCGCGCAAGGTCCTTGGGCTCATCGCGCAGCAGCCGGCGACGGCCGCGGTTGGCGCGTAGGCCGCCGCTCTCTCCCGCTCGCGTTCCGTGACTTCGCCGAGGTGACCAGCACCGACATTCTCTACGTCCCGGGCGGTCCGGCCCGCGTGCCGCTCGAGAGCGACGAGAGGTTCCTCGCGCACCTGCGCGCGCTCGACGCGACCTCCACCTGGACAGTGGGTATCTGCAACGGCGTCGCGCTGCTCGCCGCCGCCGGGATGCTGAAGGGGCGGAAGGCGACGACCAATTGGTCTATCAGCATCGGCTCGCCGAGTTCGGCGCCGAGTTCGTGCCCGTGCGCTACCACCGCGACGGCAAGTACGTGACCGGTGCCGGGGTGTCGGCGAGCATCGACACCGGACTCTTCCTCATTCAGCTGATCGGCGGCGACCTCTTGGCGAAGACGATTCAGCTCGGCGTCGAGTACTATCCGTCGCCGCCCTTTCCCGAGAAGTCACCGCAGGAGGCTCCCGCCGAGGCGCAGGAGGTCATTCGCGCGTTCGAGGCGACGGGCGGGCCGGCGCTGCTGAGCCTGCAGCCGGCGTTTCGCGGCGCGTTCGAGGTCGTACAGTCGAGGGCGGCACCCCGCCTCGGCGAGTAGCTACTCGTCGGGTGTGCGCCTCCTGCGAGGTTCGCTATACTGCGCGGCGCGCATGGCCCACAGCCTTCCTACCTCGCAACACACTGACTCGCGCTCGTCCCGCAAGGCGCTTCCACAGCGGACGGCGGTGGCCATTCGTCGCGTTGCACTGTGGCTCGAGAGCCGCCCTTGGAACCTGCCGGGCACGGACAAGGCGTGGATGGTACGCGCCATCGAGCAGCACCTCGGCTTCCGGCGTGCGGTGCGCCGGGCGGCCCGTGTCGACGCGCGATAGCGCGCTCGTCGCCGGGCTGGGGGCGCTCGCACGTGGTGGCGTCGACTTCATCGTCGTCGGCGTGGGCGGCATCAACTTCTACGCAGCCGACGAGGCGAGCGCGGTCGCGACCCTCGATATCGATATCCTGCTGCGTCCGGATGTCGCCACGCTCCGCGCTGCGTTCACCGCGCTTCAGAAGGTCGGCTTCACCTTCGAAGCGGGC
>JBGPOW010000297.1:0-5173 GCA_041488235.1 Binatia bacterium | reverse complement strand
CGCGCGACTCGCCCGCTGCGGCGCCGGCGACGGAGGCGCGCCCGATCGACTCGCGGCCGCCCGCGCTGCGCGAGGTCGGCATCGATCAGAATCTCGACGCGCAGGTGCCGCTCGAGCTCGCGTTCCGCGACGAGAGCGGCGCGCCCGTGATCCTCGGACAGTACTTCGGGAAGCGGCCGGTGATTCTGTCGCTGGTCTATTACCAGTGCCCGATGCTCTGCACGCTCGTGTTGAACGGTCTCGTGCGCGCGCTTCGCACGCTGACGTTCGAGCCCGGTCGCGAGTTCGAGCTCGTGACCGTCAGCTTCGATCCGCGCGAGGCGCCGGAGCTCGCGGCGAAAAAGAAGGCGACGTACCTCGGCGAGTACGACCGGCCCGGCGCCGGTGCTGCGTGGCATTTTCTCACCGGCGACGCCGCCGCGGTCGAGCGTCTCGCCCGTTCCGTCGGGTTTCACTACACGTACGTGCCCGAGGAAAAGCAGTTCGCCCACGCGGCGACGATCATGGTGCTGACATCCGACGGCCGGATCTCGCGCTACTTCTTCGGCGTCGAGTACTCGCCGCGCGATCTGCGCTTCGGCTTGATCGACGCCGCGGAGCGCAAGATCGGCAGCGCCGTCGATCACCTGCTGCTCTACTGCTACCGCTACGATCCCGCGACCGGGAAGTACGGCGCGGTCGTGATGAACCTCGTCCGCGCCGGCGGCGCCGTGACGGTGCTCGCGCTCGTCGGCTTCATCGTCGTGATGCGACGGCGCGAGGTGCGGAACGGGGTGCCGCTCCGCGATGGCGCCCGTTTACGCGTCGTGAGGCGGGACTGAGCGTGCTCGAACGGCTCGGCCTCCTGCCGGTGGCGGCGTCGACGCACGCGGGTCGCGTCGACGCGGTCTACTTCTTTCTCATCGTTGTGAGCGGCTTCTTCGCGACGTTGATCGCGGTCCTGATCGTGACGTTCGCGTACCGCTATCGGCGCCGTTCCGACGCCGAGGAGCCGCAGCCGATCAAGGGCTCGCTCGCGCTCGAGCTGACGTGGTCGATCATTCCGTTCGGCATCGCGATGATCATCTTTTTCTGGGGCGCGCGCCTCTTCGTCTCGTTGAAGACGCCGCCGCCGAACGCGCTCGACGTGTTCGTCGTCGGCCGGCAGTGGATGTGGAAGGTGCAGCACATCGAAGGACGGCGTGAGATCAACGAGCTGCACGTACCGGTCGGGCGGCCGGTGAAATTGACGCTCACCTCCGAGGACGTGATCCACAGCTTCTTCGTGCCGGCGTTCCGCATCAAGCAGGACGCCGTTCCGGGGCGCTACACGCAGGAGTGGTTCGAGGCGACGACGCCGGGGACCTATCATCTCTTCTGCGCCGAGTACTGCGGCACCGAGCACTCGCACATGATCGGCCACATCGTCGTGATGGATCCGGCCGACTACCAGGCGTGGCTGAGCGAAGGCGTGCCGGCGGGGGCGAACGCCGCCTCGGGGGCGTCGACGGGAGTGCTCGCCGTCGCCGCCTCGGGCGAGACGCTCTTCCAGCGGCTCGGCTGCGCGACGTGTCACCGTGGCGTCTCGGGCGCGCTCGGTCCCGCGCTCGCCGGCGTGTTCGGCAGCCGGGTGCGCCTGCAAAGCGGTGAGACCATCGTCGCCGACGAGGACTATCTCCGCGAATCGATCATCAATCCGCAGGCGAAGGTCGTCGACGGCTATCAGGCACTGATGCCGACGTTCCAAGGGCAGGTGAGCGAGGAGGACCTCTTGCAGCTCATCACGTACATCAAGACGCTTCGGGGATCGTGACCATGCAAACCGCCGAACGCATCGAGGCACCGAGTGCCGAAGGCCGCGTCGACTACCTCAACGTCGACTATGGCATCCGCTCGTGGCTCCTCACCGTCGACCACAAGCGCATCGCGCTCCTCTACCTCGGGTCGATCACGGTGATGTTCTTCCTCGGCGGCGTCTTCGCGCTGGTGATCCGGCTCGAGCTCCTGACGCCGGCGGCCGACGTCGTCCAGGCGGACACCTACAACAAGCTCTTCACCATGCACGGCATCATCATGGTGTTCTTCTTCCTCATCCCGTCGATCCCCGCCGTGCTCGGCAACTTCGTTCTGCCGATGATGATCGGCGCGCGCGACCTTGCCTTCCCGCGCCTGAACCTCGCGAGCTGGTACATCTACGTCGTCGGCGCGCTCTTCACGCTGTGGACGGTCTTCACCGGCGGCATCGACACCGGCTGGACGTTCTACACGCCGTACAGCACGATCGGCTCCAACACCAAGGTCATCCCCGCCGCCGTCGGCATCTTCATCAACGGCTTCTCGTCGATCCTGACCGGCCTCAACTTCATCGTCACCGTGCACCGCATGCGCGCGCCCGGACTCACGTGGCTGCGGCTGCCGCTCTTCGTCTGGGCGCTCTACGCGACCAGCATCATCTTCATCCTGGGCACGCCGGTCATCGCCATCACGCTCGCGCTCGTCGGCGTCGAGCGCGGGTTCCACGTCGGCATCTTCGACCCGGCGCTCGGCGGCGACCCGATCCTCTTCCAGCACCTCTTCTGGTTCTACTCGCACCCGGCGGTCTACATCATGATCCTGCCGAGCATGGGCGTGGTGAGCGAGATCGTCCCCTGCTTCTCGCGGAAGTCGCCGTTCGGCTACAGCTTCATCGCCTTCTCGAGCCTGGCGATCGCGTTCCTCGGTTTCCTCGTCTGGGGACACCACATGTTCGTCTCCGGGCAGTCGGCGTACGCCAGCCTGATCTTCTCGTTCTTGAGCTTCGCGGTCGCGATCCCGTCGGCCGTGAAGGTGTTCAACTGGACGGCGACGCTCTACCGCGGCTCGGTGCTGCTCGACGCGCCGATGCTCTATGCGCTCGGCTTCATCGGGCTCTTCACGATCGGCGGCTTGACCGGCCTCTTCCTCGCCTGCCTCGGCCTCGACGTGCACGTGCACGACACGTACTTCGTCGTCGCGCACTTCCACTACATCATGGTCGGCGGCGCGGTGATGGGGTACCTCGGCGGTATCCACTACTGGTGGCCGAAGATCACCGGCCGCATGTACTCCGAGACGCTGTCGCGGATCGCGGCGCTGATCGTCTTCCTCGGCTTCAACTTGACGTTCTTCCCGCAGTTCATCCTCGGCTACCTCGGCATGCCGCGGCGCTATCACGTCTACCCCGACGAGTTTCAGGTGCTGAACGTCATGTCGACGGCCGGAGCGTCGGTCCTCGGCCTCGGCTACCTCTTGCCGATGGCGTATCTCATTTGGTCGCTGCGCTACGGTGCGCGCGCGCCCGCGAACCCGTGGCGCGCGACCGGTCTCGAGTGGCAGACGCCGTCGCCGCCGCCGACGGAGAACTTCGCGGTGACGCCGATCGTCGACACGCCGCCGTACTACTACTCGGGACGGGAGGCGGAAGTTGTCTGACCACGCGACGACGGCACGCGCGATCGTAGAGGGCGGCGCAGGCGGGTGGCGCGCGCAGGGTCCTTCGGCGCGCAGAACCTGGGGCGGGGCGCTACAGCGCGTGGATTCATCGGTACGTCGGGGCGAAGTCGTAGCATGCCCGGTTCAATGCGCGCCTCAGGACCCTGCGCGCGCCACCTGCCTGGCGACCGGCCGCTTCGTCGCGTGTGGCGGTTGCGATGAGGCGGCCTGTGGCTGACCACGCGACGGCGGCGGTGACGGCGCCCGGCGAAAGACTGCCGCCTGCGACCGCCCACCAGTTCGACGACGCGGTTCAGCAGCACGACGCGTCGGGGCTCGGCATGTGGGTCTTCCTCGTGACCGAGATCCTCTTCTTCGGTGGACTTTTCACCATTTACACCGTCTATCGCTCGCTCTACTCGCAGGCGTTCGGCCACGCGAGCAGCCACCTCGACCTGACGCTCGGCACGATCAACACCGCGGTGCTGATCGGCAGCAGCTTGACGATGGCGCTCGCGGTCCACACCGCGCAGGTGAGCCGCAACGGCCGGCTGATCGCGCTCTTCCTCTGCGCGACGATCCTCCTCGGCGGCACCTTTCTCGGCATCAAGGCGGTCGAGTACGCGCAGAAGTTCCACGAGCATCACGTCCCCGGGCCGTACTTCCATTGGGACGGTGCCGATCCGCAGCACGTCGAGCTCTTCTTCTCGCTCTACTTCGTGATGACGGGCCTGCACGCGCTGCACATGGTGATCGGCATCGGCCTCCTCGGCGGCCTTGCGGTGATGGCGCTGCGCGGCCGCTTCGGGCCGTCGTATTTCACTCCCGTCGAGCTGACCGGCCTCTATTGGCACTTCGTCGACATCGTGTGGATCTTCCTGTTTCCGTTGCTCTATCTGGTGGAGCGTCACTCGTGACGACCGACGCTAGCACCGCATCGCCCGCGTCGGCGCAGGGGCACGTCGTGCCGCTGCCGATCTATTTCGCGGTGTTCGCGGTGCTACTCGTCTTCACCGGCGTCACCGCCGCCGTCGCGTTCGCCGACCTCGGCCGCTTCAACGTCGCGGTAGCGCTCACGATTGCGGTCATCAAGGCGTCACTCGTGCTGCTCTATTTCATGCATCTCCGCTACAGTTCGCGGCTGACGTTGCTCTTCGTCGGCATCGCGTTTTTCTGGCTCGGCACGATGATCGTCCTCACGATGAGCGACATCGTGAGCCGCGGCTGGTTCGGCGCCGCCCTCGGCTGACCTCGGCTGCGCCATCCGCCTGTGGGAGCCAATGTCGGGACCAATGTCAATGGTTCGGATTCATTTTGACAAAAATCATTATGATTCATTATGGCGCTATATTTCATTCAATTCTCGGATCAATTGCATTGTAACTTGGTAACCTTCTGATACTCCGGTGACGCGGTGAAGAGTCGCAAATCTCGCCACTGTCCAACACCGGAGAGTTGTCGTGTCCTCGCGAACGTCAGTTCTTGTTGTGCCCGGCCGCGCGCTGCTCTCGCTCGCGCCGGCCGCACGGGTCTACGGCGACTCGCGCTCGATCAGCTTCGAGCGAGCGACACGCACGACCCGTAGCACCGACGGTCAGGTCGGTTGGGCGCAAGCGCCCACGGGCCTCGCGAGCGGTCGACGTCGACCGCTCCCGGAGGGCCGATACGCCGGTTCCATCCCGGTTCCATCAATGACGCGGTAGCCGCCGCCATGAGGGCTCGGTCCACCCGCCTTTGCCGAAGG
>JBGPOW010000296.1:0-5228 GCA_041488235.1 Binatia bacterium | reverse complement strand
GGTGAACCTCGAGTTCGAGACGCTGTGTGCCGCCGCCGGCGCGGCGGCCGGCGGGACGCCTTCCGAGCAGGTGAACGGAACGAGCACCGAGGCGCACGCCGCTGCCGGCGCCAACGGCAACGACCCGGTCGTCGTGCGACCCTCCTGAAAGGAAAGTCTAACGGAGTTTCTTATTGACGCACGAGCATCACCGAGAAGCGCCCGCGCCGATAGGTGAGGTTCGCGGCGAGCGGGATCGTCCGTAGTCCGAGTGCGGCCGCCGTGCGCTCGAGCGTCGCCGGGTCGATTCGGAGCAACGGCTGTCCGCGCTCGAGCTCGCGGTGCCGAAGCCCGCGACGCAGCCCGCCATGAGCGCGCGCAAGAGGATGCGCCGGCGGATCGCGAAACCCAGGACGGCGAGGATCTCGTTCGCGAGGCTCGTGTGGGGCGGCCAGACGTCCGAGATCACGATCCGCCCGTCCGGCGCCATGCTCTCGCGCCATGATCGCAGCCACCCATCGAGCTGCTCCGGTATGCGGGCGATCGGCAACGTCGCGAGCAGGTGCTCGGTGTAGTCGCGCGCCTCGTCCTCGAAGATCCACGGGTCGTCGTCGTCCCAGTATTCCGTCGACCACGTCGTGTGCCGGTCGACCGACGCTCCGGCCGGGTCCGTCATGTGCGGAACGCCCGCCAGATCTCGGCGAGCGAGCCGTAGCGGCGTCCGCGGTGCCGCAAGCGCCGGACGTCCGCCGCCGTCGGCCAGGAGCAGTAGCTCGCGGACGTCCCGTGTTGGGGCAACGCGGGCGCCGACCCGCTGGCGATCATCGCGACGGCGCGCACGATGAGCCGGGCGCCGACCCGCGCGCCCTTGAGCGACAGCGAGAAGACCGTGTCGTCGTCCGTGATGGCGATGCGCTCCTGGAGAATCACCGGGCCGGTGTCGAAGCGCTCGTCCATCCAATGGACCGTCACGCCGGTCTCGGCCTCACCGTTGGCGAGCACCCAAAAGTACGGAAAGAGCCCCCGGTAGCGGGGCAGCAGCGCGCCGTGGACGTTGATGGCGCCGAGCCGCGCGAGCGCCATGGTACGCTTGGTCACGCGCTGATTGAGGTTCGCGGAGACCAAGAGATCCGGCTTCCACGACGCGAGGCGCCCGTGTGCCTGCGGGCCGTTGACGTCGACGACGCCGAGGAGCGGGACGCCCGCCCGGGTGGCGAGCGCGGAGAGCGGCGGAGCGGAGCGCTTCCGCTTCGTGCAGTGCGCTTGCCAGGCCGCGACCCGGCTGAGCCATATCTCGACCGCCTTGCGGGCGACGAAGCCGAGGCCGCTACGGCGGAGCAGGAACCACATCCCCGACCATCGGCTCCTCCCGGGGACCGCGACTGCGGAGGCCACGATGCCGACGACGGAGTCTGGAAACGTCTCGAGGAGCGCCCGCACGATCAGCTTGGACTGCACGCTCTCGTAGGTGAGGATCGCGATCCGGAGCGACGACGGCGAAACGGTCGAGATCAGGGGCATGTGAGTCAGCGCGATCCCGCGACGGCGCGCTCGGGCGAACGCGCGAGCGCTGCCGAAAGGAGTAGCGCCGCGATCAGCGCGGCACCATTGATGCCCGTGACCAGGCGCCATGGCACACCGTACGTCTCGAGCTTCTGGACGACGCCGCTGGTGGCAACGTAGTTCACGGCGGGAACGAGGAGCAGGGCGAACAGGAGGGAACGCAAGCGCGGGTGCCGCCGCCACACCCACTCGGGCCGTTGCGCGGCGAGCGCGATCAGAGGCAGCGTCAGCAGCAGCGCGTCGTACGACACGTGGTAGACGGCGACCAGGATCGTCACGCAAGCGAGGGACGCGTCGAGCCCGTGCGGCACGGTTCCACTCGTCGCCGCGGTCGCGCGGCGGAACGCCGCGATGCCGAGCAACAGAAGAGCGGCGGCCACGGCCACGTCGGATGCCGCCGGGAGGCCGAGCGTATAGCGCGCGAAAAAGCCGGCATCGATCCGCAGCCACAAGAGCGAAGGGTCGGTGACGGTCCTGCTGCTGCGCGCGATGGCCTCGGGCCAGGATGCCAACGCCGCGCGCCCGCCAACCGCGACCAGTGTGGCGATCGAAAGCACGCCCGCCGCGGCGAGGCCCCCGACCGTCGTGCGAAACTCGCCCCGCGCCAGCAAGAGCAGAGCGAGGGGCGCCGCGAACTGCGGCTTCATGGTGGCGAGGGCCACGCCGAGGACGGCGAGCCATGGTCGCCGCCGACCGTAGACGAGCGCGAGATAGCATCCCAACACGACCTCGAGCGTGCATTGCCCGAGCAGGAGGTTCTGATGTCCGGGGCGGCTGAGGAGCATCAGCGTCGCGAGGGCGAGCACGGACGAGGCGTCGCACGCCACGTCGCACGCCCGCAGGCCGAGCGCGGCGACGGCGAGGGTCAGCGCAAGCGTCAGCAGGTAGTAGACGACCTCGGCGGCGCGCACGGGCAGGAGGCCGAGCGGGAAATGCACCAGAATGACCAACGGGCCGTAGGGTGGCAGGGGGCGCTGGACTGGGTAGTCGTCCGCGAAGCTGGCCGCGTAGGGGTTCCGTCCGGCGAGAACGGCAACGACGGGATAATAGATCGTGTCTCGAAAGTCGGTCATGGTCCAGCGCTCGCCGCTTGGTCGACCCGGGATCTCCCGCCTGTCGATGGCGCGGTGCGAGAGGAGACCCACGGTCGCGAGGAATCCCGCGAGCGCTACCCAGAGCGGAATGGGCCGCCGCAGGACGCGCCGGGCCAGCGTCACGTGGCGGTGCATGCCGGCGGATCTTGCGGTAGGCGGCACCCGCGGGTCAAGGATGGAGATCGGCTGAGCGTCGATCAGTCGCTACGGCGCGAAGCTGAAGCGCTCGACGACCACCTCGACCTCACGGCCGTCGGTCGGCGCCGCGCCGCCGAACAGCCAGAGGTTCAGCCGCACGTTCTCCCCTCCGGGCTTCGGCACGTCCGCCCCGACGTAGCTCCAGGCATGGCTCCACGCACTGAGGTCGGCGCTCGCGAAATCGATCGTGCCCGCGCGCCACGTGAAACCGTGGAAGGTCGGCGCGGCGGCCGCGGGTTGCGTGAAGCGATGGAGATGGCCGGCGAGGCTGGAAGGCTGGACGACGTATTGCGCGTTCGTGGGACCACCGGCATCGCCCCAGCGTGCGAACTCGACGTCGATCTCGCGATGGTTGAACGCGCCCTTGTCGCTCCAGGTGAAGAGACCCAGGACGACGTTCGGGTCGAGCGCATCGACCGCTGACGCGAGCGTGAACGAATACGTTCCGTAGCCGAAGCTCTCCGCGCCGATGACCTCGGCGCAGTTCCAGCGGCCGTTCCGCAACGTGATCTTCAAGTGCAGTCGTCCCGTCCCGTCGACCCACACGTTGTCGGTCGAGGGGGAGAAGTAATTCGGGCCCGGGCCGACCCTGCTCGTGCTCGACTTCACCTGCCAGCTGTGCCCGGCCCAGGTGATCCGGTCGGGGTAGCCCGGCTTGCCCGCGGCGGTCGCGACGCACGCGAGCGGAGGAAGCACGCCGAGAATCAAGGAAAGGGAGACGAGCGCGGAGACGATCGGACGCCGATGCATGGAACCTCCTGGAGACGGCCTCGATCCGTGCGGCTGGCTCGGGCGGGACGTACGGCGCGAGGCATACCAAAGTCGGGGTCTTCGGCAAAGGCCGCGCTGACGGGGCGTCCGTCGACGACGCCGAGCGCTGCGGTGCCTGCCTCGTCCCCGACGGCGGTCGCGTCGATCGCGCCGACGCCTTGTCGGTCCGGTGCCGCTCGCGTGAGCGGCGAGCGGCCGCCACGTCCTCCGCTCCGACGATGGCGGCTTCACGTGGTCGGTGGCAATGATGGCCCAGGTGAACCTTCACGCGATCGACGGATGCAGGCATCATGTTCACATGCGAGAGGCGCCGGGACGGCCGCGGTTGGAGGATCTCTCGTGCCCGCTCTGTCGCGGCTCCTTGGAGCGCGCGAAGGGACGGCACGGACTCGTGTGGCTGTGTCGCGACTGCCGTGCCGGCGCGGTCACACTCCCCGTCCTGCGGCGGGTCGCTCCGCGCGGATTCATCAATGACGCGTGGCAGACGGCGCTGCGCTGCGGCCGCCGGTCGCGACTCGTGTGCCCGGCGTGCGCCGAGCCCTTCGTAGAGGTCAGCGTCGGAGGCGACGATCCGCGCATCAAAGCGTGCGTCCGCTGCTTCTGGGTGTGGCTCAACCCGGAGGCGCTCTCCACGATGCTCGGAACGCGAAAACCCGCGGCGTTGCGTTAGGCACACGATCTGTCGAGAATCGTGCCCTGCTGACGAGCCTCACACCGAAGGAGCATCCGATGAGTGACGCGTTCACCTTGAAAACCGCGACCCAGGAGCCGGACCTGCCGACCGCGATGCAGGTCATCTATCAATGGAACTACGATCCCGAGATCGCGGAGCTGCGGAACCTCTACGTCAAGGCGGCCGAGGCGCAGTGGATCGGCGCCAAGGACCTCGACTGGAGCCGGCCGATCGATCTCGTGAAGTTCTCGACGACGCCGCTCGGCGCCGGGGTGCCGATCGAGAAGACCTCGTATTGGCGCTCGCTCCCGGAGGAGACGCGCACCGAGCTCGTCCGCCGGACGGCGTCGTTCCGTCTCTCGCAGTTCCTCCACGGCGAGCAAGGCGCGCTCATGGTGGCGGCGCAGCTCGTGAACGCCGTCCCGCACACCGACGCCAAGTTCTACGCCGCGACGCAGACGATGGACGAGGCGCGCCACGTCGAGGTGTTCGCGCGCTACATCGAGAAGCTCGACGAGATCCGCCCGATCGCGCCGTCGCTGAAAGGCATTCTCGATCAGACGCTGCAGACCGACGACTGGATGAAGAAGCTCGTCGGCATGCAGATCGTCGTCGAGGGCCTCGCCCTGTACGCGTTTCGCGAGATGCGGAATCTCACCGAGGAGCCGTTGCTGAAAGATTTGCTGACGTACGTCGCGCGCGACGAGTCGCGCCACCACGCGTACGGCGTGCAGTACATCGAGCGCTGCGTGCCGTGTCTCGGGCCGAAGGAGAAGGCCGAGCTCGAGGACTTCGCGCTCGAGTGCGCGCGCAGCTTGATCGACCGCAACGCGCAGGGCTTCTTCACGACGCTCCTGCAGATCTGGGCGGAGATCGGCATCGATCCCGCCGCCATGTTCGCCAGCCTCGCCAACGAGCGCGAGGAGATCACCCGCGACCTTCCTCGCGGC
>JBGPOW010000295.1:0-5237 GCA_041488235.1 Binatia bacterium | reverse complement strand
GAACATGACCTTGGAGAGGTCGTAGTCCACATCGAGATAGTGATCGTTGAAGGCGGAGTTCTGCTCCGGATCGAGCACCTCGAGGAGGGCCGAGGAGGGATCGCCGCGGAAGTCGGTGGACATCTTGTCGACCTCGTCGAGCAGGAAGACCGGGTTGCCCGATCCCGCCTTCTTCATCGACTGAACGACCTTCCCGGGGAGCGCGCCGATGTAGGTGCGACGGTGGCCGCGGATCTCGGCCTCGTCACGCACGCCGCCGAGCGACACGCGGACGAACTTGCGGCCGGTGGCGCGGGCGATCGACTTCCCGAGCGACGTCTTGCCGACGCCCGGAGGACCGACGAGGCACAGGATCGGCCCCTTCAGCTGACCGACGAGACTCTGCACCGCGAGGTACTCGAGGATGCGCTGCTTCACCTTCTCGAGACCGTAGTGATCCTCTTCCAACACCTTCTCGGCGTCGTTGATGTCGAGCTTGTCCTCGGTGTACTCGGCCCACGGCAGGCTGATGATCCAATCGATGTAGTTGCGAACGACCGTGGCCTCGGCGGACATGGGCGACATCATCTTGAGCTTCTTCAGCTCCTTCTCGACCTTGTCCTTGGCCTCCGCCGTCATCTTCTTCGACTTGATCTTCTCCTCGAGCTCCTGCACCTCGTTCTTGAACTCGTCCTTCTCGCCGAGCTCCTTCTGGATCGCGCGCATCTGCTCGTTGAGGTAGTACTCCTTCTGGGTCTTCTCCATCTGCTTCTTGACCCGAGTACGGATGCGCTTCTCGACCTCGAGGATCTCGATCTCCGACCGCATGTAGCCGAGCACTTTTTCCAGGCGCTCCGCGGGATCGAGCAGCTCGAGCAACGTCTGCTTGTCTTCCAGCTTGATGCCGAGATGAGCGACGATCGTGTCGGCGAGCCGCGCGGCGTCGTCGATCGACGCCACCGACATGATCATCTCCGGCGGGATCTTCTTGTTCAGCTTGACGTAGTTCTCGAAGGTCGAGTTGACGCTGCGGATCAGCGCCTCGAGCTCGGTCGTCTTGTCGCACTCCTCCTCGATCTCCTCCGCCTCGACGAGGAAGAAGTCGGGGTGATCGAGATATTGGGTGACGCGGGCACGCTTCTTGCCCTCGATGAGGACCTTGACCGTACCATCGGGAAGCCGCAGCAGCTGGACGACGCTGCCGAGCGTGCCGACGCGGTAGATGTCCTCCTCGGTCGGATCGTTGGTCTTCGCCTCCTTCTGCGCCGAGAGCAGGATGAACTTCTGCTTGTTCATCGCCTCTTCGAGGGCGCGGATGGAGCGTTGGCGGCCGACGAAGAGCGGCACGACCATGTGCGGAAAGACGATGATGTCGCGCAGCGGCAGCAGCGGCACCCGGACGGCGCCGGGCCGGGGTGGATCCTTCTTCTCGTTGCGAAACAGCATGCGGACGGGCCCCTTCCCTACGCGGTCTCGGCGGTCTTCTGATAGAGCATGATCGGCTGCTCTTTGTGGGTGACCACCTCTTCCGAGATCAGTACCTCCTTGATGTTGGCCTGGGAGGGGATCTCGTACATCACGTCGAGCATGATGTTTTCCATGATCGCGCGCAGCCCGCGGGCGCCCGACTTGCGGGTCAGTGCCTCGCGTGCGATCGCGGTGAGCGCGCCCTCGGTGAACTTGAGGTGCACGCTCTCCATGTCGAAGAGCTTCTGATACTGGCGCGTGAGCGCGTTCTTCGGTTCCTTCAGGATCCGCACCAGCGACTGCTCGTTCAGCTCCTCGAGCGTCGCGATCACCGGTAGGCGCCCGACGAACTCGGGAATGAGGCCGAACTTCAGAAGGTCCTCGGTCTGCACCTCGTGGAGCAGATCGGAGACCGTACGCTCGTCACGACGGCGGATGTCGGCGCCGAAGCCCATGCCCTTCATGCCGATCCGCCGCCGGATGATGTCTTCCAACCCGACGAACGCCCCGCCGCAGATGAAGAGGATGTTCGTCGTGTCGACTTGCAGAAATTCCTGCTGCGGGTGCTTGCGTCCGCCCTTCGGCGGCACGCTCGCGGTCGTCCCTTCGATGATCTTCAAGAGCGCCTGCTGGACGCCCTCGCCGGAGACGTCGCGCGTGATCGACGGGTTGTCGCCCTTGCGCGCGATCTTGTCGATCTCGTCGATGTAGACGATGCCGCGTTGGCACTTCTCGACGTCGTAGTCGGCGTTCTGCAGCAGCGAGAGGATGATGTTCTCGACGTCCTCGCCGACGTAGCCGGCCTCGGTGAGGCTCGTGGCGTCCGCGATCGCGAACGGCACTTGGAGAAAGCGCGCCAGCGTCTGCGCCAAGAGCGTCTTGCCGGAGCCGGTGGGGCCCACCAAGAGAATGTTCGACTTCTGCAGCTCGACGTCGCCGCTCACGAGCTGTGAGTCGATGCGCTTGTAATGGTTGTGCACCGCGACCGCGAGGATCTTCTTCGCGCGCTCCTGGCCGATGACGTACTGGTCGAGAACCTTCTTGATCTCCGCCGGCTTCGGTACGGCCGAGGTGGAGGTGAGACCCTCTTCCTGATCGCATTCCTCGGCGATGATGTCGTTACAGAGGTCGATGCACTCGTCGCAGATGTATACCGTCGGGCCGGCGATCAGCTTGCGGACCTCGTCTTGGCTCTTTCCGCAGAAAGAGCAGACGAGATTTCCGGTGCGCTCGTCTCCGTGCTTCGCCATGATCTCTCCCTATGGACGCTTCGCGGGTCGGCTGACGATGACCTCGTCCACCAGCCCGTACTCGACCGCTTGCTTGCCGGTCATGAACATGTCGCGGTCGGTGTCCTTCTCGATCTTCTTGATGCTCTGCCCGGTGTGCTTGACGAGCACGTTGTTCAGCTGCTCGCGGATGCGGAGGATCTCCCGCGCTTGGATGTCGATGTCGGTCGCCTGCCCCTGCACGCCGCCGAGCGGCTGGTGGATCATGATGCGGGCGTGCGGCAGCGCGAAGCGCTTGCCCTTGGCGCCGGCGGCGAGAAGCCACGCCGCCATGCTCGCCGCCTGCCCGAGGCAAAGCGTCGAGACGTCGGGCTTGATGTATTGCATGGTGTCGTAGATCGCGAGGCCGGCCGTCACCGACCCGCCGGGGGAATTGACGTAGAAGTGGATGTCCTTCTCGGGATCCTCGGACTCGAGGAAGAGAAACTGCGCGGTGACGAGGTTCGCGACGTCGTCGTCGACGGCCGAACCGAGGAAGACGATGCGGTCTTTCAGCAGCCGCGAGAAGATGTCGTAGGCCCGCTCCCCGCGACCGGTCTGTTCGACCACCATCGGAATCAGATTCGCTCTGGGCATCTCGTGATTTACCTTAAACTTTTTTCCCCCCGTCGGCAATCAATTTTGCGCATCCGAGGTGATGCGGGCGTGTCCCGCGAGCCAGTCGAGCGCTTTCTCTTGCGCGATGCGCTCGCGCACCTCCCGACGCGCTTCGGGTGTCCGATAGATTTCTGCAAGGCGCTCGCGCTCACGCGGTGCGCCGCGCAGCGCCTGCGTCACACGTTCGTCGATTTCGGCGTCGGCGACCTCGAGATGCTCCTGCGCGGCGACGCGCTCGAGCACGAGCGCCGACTGCACCGACTCGCGGGCACGTTGGCGTAGCTCCGCGCGCAGCGCGTCGACCTGTGCCGCGCGCTCCGGGTCGGCATCGCGCGTCGTCTCCGGAATGCCGAGGTCGTGCAGCATGGCGTCGAAGCGACGCTCGACGAGCGCCTCCGGCACGTCGACGGGATTGCGCTCGAGCAGCGTGCGAACGAGCGCCGCGCGCATCGCGTCGTCGGCCTCGCGCGCGGCGGCGCTCTCGAGCGCCGTGCGCACTTTGTCGCGCAGCTCGGCGAGCGAGCCGCACTCGCCGTGGTCCTTCGCGAACTCGTCGTCGAGCGCCGGCAGCTCTTTGCGCCCGATCTCCTTCACCTCGACGCGAAACGTGACGTGCTTGCCGGCGATCTCGCGCGCGTGATGCTGCTCGGGATACGCAACCTCGACGTGGGTGCTGTCGCCGCGCTTGAGACCGACCAGCTTCTCGTCGAACGGCGGCGGGAACGTCCGCGCGCCGACCTCGACGACGCGGCTCTGCGCCGACGCGCCGGCGACCGCGCGTCCATCGACGACGCCGGTGTAGCCGATCTCGACGAGATCGCCCTGCTCGACGACGTCGCGGTCCTCGCGGCGCGCGAACTGCGCGAGCGACTGCCGGAAGCGCTCGATCTGCGCGTCGATCGCTTCCTCGGAAACCGGGGTGACTTTACGCTCGACCTCAATCGCATCGTAGGCCGTCACGTCGAAGGTCGGCTTGATTTCGATGGTCGCCGAGTAGCGGAGACCGGCCTCCGGCTTCACCTCGTCGGCGACGATCTCCGGCCGCGCGACTGCGTGCAGATGATGCTCCTCGAGCGCGCGCAGATAGGAGTCTTGGATGAGCTTGCCGATGACCTCGCTGCGGACCTGCTCGCCGTAGTAGCGCTCGAGGACGGCGCGCGGCACGCGCCCCGGTCGAAAGCCCTTGATGCGCGCGCGTTGCTGCAGGCCGCGGTACGCTTGCTCGATCTCGGCGCGGACCTCCTCGGGTGGAAGCGCGACGCCGATCTTCTTCTTGATCGGGCTCAGGTCCTCGACGGTGATCTGCACGGCCGCTCCACCTACGCCTCGTACCTTACGGGGTCCCACCCCCTCTGACAAGCTCGTGCGCCGTCACACGAGCGACGCGCGCGCAGCCCGGCGCGCGATCGTGGCCCATCTGCTGCGTTGCTCGGCCACGCTCACGCGCCGGCTGGAGCGCCATCACCGAATGCGAGAGGGGGGACTCGAACCCCCAACCGCGATGAGCGGGCTAGATCCTAAGTCTAGTGCGTCTACCAGTTCCGCCACTCTCGCACGCGCTCGGCACGCGCCGTGGACATTTCGGTGCTACACCAAAGCGAAGCACGCGCGCAAAGGCGATTCGACGCCGCGTGCGCGCGTCGTTCGCGTCGCGCGAAGAAAACAGACGTCCGCGGCGGCGGGACGCGGCGGCCGACGACGCGCGTGCGGCAACATGTTGCGCGCGCGCCGCGCCTCGCTGCGGTCCACGTGCGGCCCGGGGCGGGGGGGGCGCGGGCGGGCGGGGCGGCGCCCCCGGGGCCCCCCGCCCCCCCGCGCGCGCCCGCCGGGTGGGCCCCCCCCCCCCCGCGCCGAGCCCCCCCCCCCCCGACGGGGGCGATGGGGGGCGCCCGGGGGAGAGCGACG
>JBGPOW010000294.1:0-5243 GCA_041488235.1 Binatia bacterium | reverse complement strand
CGACGTCGAGACCGTCCTCGTCGCGCTCGCGTTCGCGGCGACGATCGTGCTGACCGCCGCCGTCGCCGCCCTCGCGCGGCGCTCGGCGCTGCGCTCGCTCGCAGCGCTTCAGCCCTGAGAGTTTGTGAATCAATCGGTTGCTCCTTGTGCTGCTCGGCGCTCTTCGCTGAGCTCGGTCCGGGGATTGACTCACAATCTCTGAGCGGCGGATCGCGCCGCGGCGGCGACGGCGCGGCGGACGGCGCCGAAGGGGTCGGCGAGATCGCGCTTGGCGGCGTCGCGGATGAACTCGAGCGCGCTGCGCAGATCGTCGCCGCGCGAGTGATAGACGGTCTCGAAAACGTCGAGGTCGGTGCCGTAGAGGAGGTAGTGGAGGAGGACGGCGTTGTTGAGCGGCTCCTCGACGAAGTGCGGAAATCCGCCGCTCACGAACGGCAGCGCTCGGTAGTCCTCGCGCGCGTGCGCGAAGATCGCCTCACGCGCCGCAACTGCACCGGCGGGATCGCCATGGTGGTCGGCGTACGCGCCGCGCACGAGCGTGGCGACGCGGGTCACGAAGTCGCCGAAACGCTTCGTATCCTCCCAACTCGCTTCGGCGCGTGCGAGGAGGTCACCGCCTCCGGGCGGATGGGCGCGCTCCGGATGTGCACGAAAGAACGCGATCGCGCCGCGATGGCCGGCGAACGTCGCCAGCGACTCGTTGAAAGCGGCCTTTCCATGCACGTAGAACGTGCCGTGGTAGAGCTCGTGGAGGACGAGGTCGACGAGGTACTCCTCCTCGTGCCGCAGCTGGTGGCGGAGGAGCGGGTCCGCGAACCACCCGAGCGTGCTGAACGCCGCCGCCGAACGCAGATACGTGTCGTAGCCGCGACGCTCGAGATCGGCCGTCTCCGCGCGCGCCCGCTCCGGATCGAAGTAGCCCTTGTAGGGAACCCGCCCGACGATCGGGAACCACCACGTGTACGGCTCCAGCGCCACCCGCTCCGCCGCCGTCACGACGAAAATGTTCTCCTCGCGGTCGCTGTACGAGAGCGTCCCGAAGCTGCCGTCGACGTCGAACCCGAGTCCGATCGCGAACTCGCGCGCCGCGAGCACCGTCTCCATCTTGCGTCGCACGTCGGGATCAAGATCGGGCCGCCGCAGCACGTCGGCGATCGGCTCGCGCCGCCACAAGATCTTCGCCTCCTCGTACCCCGCCCGCAGCACGTACCCCGCCGAGCACCCGCTCGCACCGAGCGCGAGCAGAAGCACGACGACGATCCGTCGCATCAACGCCTGGCCGCCTCGGCCTCGCCCGTCTCGGCGCGGAGCGCGTACTGGAGCTGGTAGAGCCTGTAGTAGACGCCGCGCGCCTCGATCAGTTGGGCGTGCGTGCCGATCTCGCGCACGGCGCCGTGATGCAGGACGACGATGCGGTCCGCGTGCTCGATCGTCGACAGGCGATGCGCGATGACGAACGACGTGCGGTCGTGCATCAGCGTCGTGAGCGCGTCCTGGATCAGCATCTCGGTCTCGGTGTCGACGCTCGAGGTCGCTTCGTCGAGGACGAGGATCGTCGGATCGTAGGAGAGCGCGCGCGCAAAGGCGAGGAGCTGGCGCTGCCCCGTCGAAAGATTGCTCCCCCGCTCGCGGATCCTCTCGTGCAAGCCGCCCGGGAGCGCGCAAATGAAGGGCCACGCGTTCACCCGCCGCGCCGCCTCCTCCATGATCGCCGGCGTGATCTCGGGACGGCCGAGCGAGATGTTGCTGGCGATGTCGCCGCTGAAGAGGAACACGTCCTGGAGCACGACGCCGATGTGGCGGCGGAGCTGACCCAGATCCCACTCGCGGACGTCGATACCGTCGACGCGCACGTGGCCGCGGCTCACGTCGTAGAAGCGCGACAGCAGCTTGATGAGCGTCGTCTTCCCGGAGCCCGTCGCGCCGACGACGGCGATCTTCTCGCCCGGGTTCACCCGGAACGAGATGTCACGCAACACCCACTCCTCGCCCCTGTAGGCGAACCACACGTGGTCGAACTCGATCGCGCCGGTCGCGCTGCGCGGCAGCCGCGGCGTGCGCGGTGAGACGATCGTCGGCTCGGTGTCGAGGAGCTGGAACACGCGCTCCGCAGACGCCATGGCCGACTGCATGACCGCGTACTTGGTGCTGAACTCGCGAATGGGGATGAAAAAACGCTGGATGTACTCGATGAACGCGACGAGCGTGCCGAAGGCGACGAGCCCGGCGAGGATTCCGCCGGCGGCGTACCACACCATCAGCGCCGCCGCGATCGAGGCCAGCGCCTCGATCATCGAGAACAGCGCCGCCTCGTAGACGTTCGACCAATGGTTCGCCTCGCGGTGCGCGTCGTTCAGCGCGTCGAACTCCTCGAAGCAGCGCCGCTCACGCGCGAAGAGCTGGACGATCATCATCCCCGAGAGCGCCTCTTGCAGGTAGGCGTTGAGGCGCGCGATGCGCTCGCGGATCGTCCGATACGTGCGCCGCGCCGCAAGCCGGAAGTAGTTGATGCCGACCAGCATGAACGGCATGACGGCGAGCGCGACGAGCGCCAAGCGGACATTGAGGCTCAGCATGATGACGACGATGCCCGCCATCGTCAGCACGTCCATGAAGATCGTCATCGCCCCCGCGGCAAACATTTCGTTCAGCACGTCGACGTCGGAGGTGAGGCGGGTCACGAGGCGGCCGATCGGGTTGCGGTCGAAGTAGCTCATCGGCAGCGACTGCACGTGGGCGAACACGCGGACGCGCAGGTCCGCGAGCGTGCGTTGCGCGAGGAGCATCGTGAGGTAGTACTGCGCGTAGAAGAACCCGCACTCGCCGACGACGGCGGCGATGTACAGGACGCCGATCGTTGCGAGCCCGCGCGGGTCGCCGACGGCGACGTGACGGTCGATCGCGATCTTCAGGAGATACGGCTGCACCAGCATCAGCGCCGAGCTGACCGGCAAGCACACGACCGACAGCCAGAAGAGGTGGCGGTGCGGCTGGATGAAGGTCCAGAGACGGTGCACCAAACGCGCGTCGTACGCCTTCCCGAGCGCCTCCTCCTGATGCGGATCGAGCGGCGGCTCGGCGGCGCGCGCGCGCGCCGGCCGGACGATGACGAGGCGGCGGGCGCGGCTCACAGCGCTTCCAGCTCCTCGGAGAGCCGCTGGCGCTGGAAGAGATCGGCGTAGAAGCCGCCGTGCGCGAGCAGCGACGCGTGGTCGCCGAGCTCGACGATCCGGCCGTCGTCGACGACCGCGATCAGATCGGCATCGCGCACGGTCGAGATCCGATGCGCGATCACGATGCTCGTGCGCTCGCGCATGAGGCCGCGCAGGCGCGAGAGGATGCGGCGCTCGGTCTCGGTGTCGACGCTCGAGAGCGCGTCGTCGAGGATGAGGATCGTGGGATCGACGAGGAGCGCGCGCGCCAAGGTGACACGCTGCTTCTGGCCGCCGGAGAGCGTGATGCCACGCTCGCCGACGATCGTGTCGTAGCCGTACGGCAGCTCGGCGACGTCGCGATCGAGCGCGGCGATCGTCGCCACCTCCTGCACGGCGTCGTCGGTCGCGGCGGGGGCACCGAAGCGGATGTTGTCGCGCACGCTGCGCGAGAAGAGAAACGGATCCTGCGGCACGAAGCCGATCGCGCGCCGCAGGACGCGCAGCGGGATTTTGCGCACGTCGCGGCCGTCGATCGTGACCCGGCCGGCGCTGACGTCGAAGAGCCGCGGGATCAAGTCGACGAGCGTCGTCTTGCCGGCGCCGGTGCGGCCGACGATCGCCAAGGTCGCACCCGCCGGCACGGTGAGGTTCACGCCGGAGAGCACGCGGTGGCCGTTCAGCGGTGTGTGATAGGCGAACTCGACGCCGTCGAAGGCGATCTCGCCGCGCACCGCCTCGCCCTCGGGCCACGCCGCGGCGGGGTCGTCGATCGCCGGCTCTATGACGAAAATCTGCTCGAGACGCTGCATCGCCGCGCGGCCGCGCTGCACGATCGACAGCATCCAGCCGAGCGCCATCGTCGGCCACGCGAGGATGTGAAGATAACCGATGAAGGCGACGAGATCGCCGAGGCTCAATGCGCCAGCGATGACGCGCAGGCCGCCGTACCACAGGACGACGAGCGTCGTGAGCGTGCTCACGGCGCGCATGACCGGCATGATGATGCCGCGCACCTGCGCGAGCTGCATGTTCTGCGCCGAGAAGTCGGCGTTCAGGCGCGCGAACTCCTCGGTCTCCTCCCGCTCGCGGACGTACGCCTTCACGACGTGAATGCCGGAGAGGTTCTCCTGCACGCGGCTGCTCATCGCCGCGAGCCCTTCCTGCACCCGTAGCGTCCGCTCCATCAGCTGCCGGCTCGTGCGCTTCACGATCAGCAAGACCACGGGGTACGGGACGAGCGCGGCGACCGTCAGCCGCCAATCGAGCGTGATCATGATGCTGACGGCGTACACGTAGTAGATCGGCGTATTGATGAGGTTCAGGAACCCGACGCCGAGAAGCATCCGCACCGCGGCGATGTCGTTCACCAGGCGCGACATGAGGTCGCCGGTCTGCTGCGTCTGGTAGTAGGCGAGCGGCAGGCGCTCGAGGTGCGCGAAGAGGTCGTTCCGCAGGTCGTACTCGATGTCACGCCCGACGTTGAAGATGACGAAGCGCGAGAAGGTGCGCGCAAACATCTGCACGAGGGCGATCGCGATGATTCCAAGCGCCATCCACGCAACGGTCGACGCCGGCTGGCCACCGGCGATCGCGTCGACGGCGCGCTTCAACAGATACGGCACCGCCATCGCCAGGGTGCCGGTCGCGAGCAGGCAGAAGAGCCCGAACGCGTAGCGGCCCCGGTACCGCCGCATGTAGGTCCAGAGCCGCGCCATCCGCGCCGAGCTTAACGCACCCCCGGCGACGACGGAAGCTCGCGCGCGGCGAAAGCACGCGAAGACCGGCGGCGTGCCACGCGCGGCGGGAGAACGCGAACGACGTGCGCCGGGCCGGCACGCGCGCGCGGCGATCCGCGTCCGCGCGGGCGTCACGGGCGCATGCGGACGTTTACGTACGCGCGGACGTCGTGGTCAGCGCGCCAAATTCTACGGCCCTGCGCACGTCGTTCGCGTGCTCCCACCGCGCGTGCGACGCCGGCGCTCGAGCGCGCCACCGAGCCGCGCTGCGCGTGCGACGCGCCGGCGTCGCCGAAGGCGCGCCGTCGCCGGCGGCGGCGGGCGAGAACGGGGTGCGCGGGGACGTAGAATT
>JBGPOW010000293.1:0-5275 GCA_041488235.1 Binatia bacterium | reverse complement strand
GATCGAGTGCGCCGAGAACCCGCCGAACGTCTTCGAGGACATTCACTTCTTCGACTTCGAATGCGCGGCGTGGCGGACGCTCTGGGAGGCGCTGCGCGACGTCGTCCTCTTCTGGGTGCGGCGCGGCGTGTGCCTCTTTCGCGTCGACAATCCGCACACGAAGCCGTTCGCGTTCTGGGAGTGGCTGATCGCCGAGGTACGGCGCGTGCATCCCGACGCGATTTTCCTCGCCGAGGCGTTCACGCGCCCGAAGATCATGAAGCAGCTCTCGAAGCGCGGCTTCACGCAATCGTACACGTACTTCACCTGGCGCACCGCGAAGACGGAGCTCGTCGAGTACTTCACCGAACTGACACAGACCGATGTGCGTGAGTACCTGCGCCCGAACCTCTTCACCAACACGCCCGATGTCCTGCACGAGTTTTTGCAGACGGGCGGGCGTGCGGCGTTCCAGATCCGGCTCGTGCTGGCGGCGACGCTCGGCGCGTCGTACGGCATCTACGGCCCGCCGTTCGAGCTCTGCGTCGGCGACGCGATCCCCGGCACCGAGGAGTATCGCGACTCCGAGAAGTACCAGGTGCGCGTCTGGAACCACGACGTCGCGGGCAACATCCGCGACCTGGTGACGCGCGTGAACCGAGCCCGCCACGCGCACCGCGCGCTGCAGTTCGACGATCGTCTACGCTTCCACGAGGTCGACGACGAGCGGCTGCTCTTCTACTCGAAGACGACACCCGATCTCGCCGACGTCGTCCTCGTCGTGGTGAATCTCGATCCGCACCACGCCGCGGAGGGCTGGCTCGAGGTGCCGCTCGCCGATCTCGGCATCGACGCCGACGCGTCGTACGAGGTGCAGGACGTGCTCAGCGATACGCGCTACGTGTGGAAAGGCGCGCGGAACTACGTTCGTCTCGACCCCGCGACCATGCCGGCGCACGTGTTCGTCCTCCAGCGCTGAGGCCTCGTAGCCGCGCGCACGCTGGGCTGGCTTGGCTGCGGCCGCGGTTGTTGAGCTAGAATCCGCGGCGATGAAGGACCGCGGAGGCGCGTCGGACCTCGACCTCAAGTCGTGGCGAAACGTCCAGGATCCCTTTCCGCTGTACGCCTGGCTGCGCGACCATGAGCCGGTGCACTGGAGCGAGAGCTTGGGCGGGTGGGTCGTCACGCGCTGGGCGGACGTCGTGTCGATCTTCAACCGTCCCGAAACGTTCTCTTCGGATCGGTTCCGCAAGCTCGACGAGCGGTACGCGAGCCGACGCCCCGCGGTGCGCGCGGTCGCCGAGGTGCTGGGGCACTGGCTGGTGTTCCGCGACCCGCCGGACCACGAGCGCCTGCGCGAGCTGGTGCAGCGGTCGTTCACGCCGAAGCAGCTCCAGTCCAGTCGCGATCGCATCGCGGCACTGGTCGATGCGCTGCTCGACCGGGTCGTCGCGCGCGGTGAGATGGACTTCATTCGCGATTTCGCGTTCCCACTGCCGGCGATGGTCATCACCGGGATGATGGGCGTACCGGAGACGGACCTGGAGCCGATCAAGATCTGGTCCGACCGACTCGCCGCGTACATCGGCGGGGCGGTCGACGAGCGCGACAACTTCGCCGAGGCGAGCGCCGGCGTCGCCGCGCTGGTCGAGTATTTCGGGGCGCTCTTCCGCGAGCGTGAGCGCCACTCGGGTGACGATCTCGTGAGTCTCATGCTGCGCGCCGAGCACGAGGGTCACAGGCTGACGCGCGACGAGGTCGTCGCCAACTGCATCCTTTTCTTGTTTGCCGGCCACGAGACGACGACCAACCTCCTCGGAAACGGCCTCTTCCACTTGCTCCGCGAACCCGGCCAAGGCACGCTCGTCCGCACCGACCCGACGCTCATCTACGGCGCCGTCGAGGAGCTGCTGCGCTACGATTGCCCCGTGCCGGCGACCGTCAAGATCGCTACGGAAGACGTGTCGTGGCACGGTTGCGAGATTCGTCGCGGCGACATGGTGATCCCCTTCATGGCATCGGCCAACCGCGACCCGCGGCAATTCCCCGACCCCGACCGGCTCGACGTCCGTCGCAATCCCGAGCGCCACCTCGCCTTCGCCGCGGGGATTCACTTCTGCCTCGGCGCGTGGCTCGCGCGGCTCGAAGCGCGGATCGTGCTCGAGATCGTGTTCCGGCGATTGCCGCAGCTCGCGCTGGCGCTCGCCGAGCCGCGCTGGAAGCCGATGATCTTCCTCCGCGGCCTCGAATCGCTGCCGCTCGTTTGGTCGCGCGACGGCGGGAGCGCGCGATGAAAGCGGCCGTCCTGCGCGCGATCGGCGCGCCGCTGCGGATCGAGGAGCTACAGATCGATACGCCGGCGCCGCGCGAGGTCGTCGTGCGGATCGTCGCGACCGGGGTGTGCCACAGCGATCTGCACGTCCTCGAGGGATCGTTGCCGAATCCGCTCCCAATGGTGCTCGGGCACGAGCCGGCGGGCATCGTCGAGAGCGTCGGCAGCGCGGTGCGACACGTCGCGCCCGGGGATCACGTGATCGGCTGCCTCTCGATGTTCTGCGGCACCTGCGAATACTGCATGGCGGGACGCCCGTACCTCTGCGAGGACGAGGCGACCCGGCGCCGTGCCGACGAGCCGCCGCGCCTCGCGAACGGCGGCGAGCCGATCGCGCAGTTCGCGCATCTCGGCGCGTTCGCCGAACGCATGTTGGTGCACGAGAACGCGCTCGTCCGCATCCGTCCCGACGTGCCGCTCGATCGTGCGGCGCTGATCGGCTGCGGGGTCACGACCGGACTCGGCGCCGTCTTCAACCGCGCGCGCGTCCGCGCCGGACAGTCCGCGGCCGTCATCGGCTGCGGCGGCATCGGGCTCTCCGTCATTCAAGGGTGTCGTATCGCGGGTGCCGCACGGATCATCGCGGTCGATACGATGCCGTGGAAGCTCGAGCTCGCGACGCGTCTCGGCGCCACCGATGTCGTGAACGCCGCCGAAGGGAATCCCGTGCCGCCGATCGTCGCGATGACGTCGGGCGGCGTCGATTACGCCTTCGAGGCGATCGGCACACCCGCGACCGTCCGCCAAGCCGTGCGCATGACGCGCAAGGGCGGAACGACCGTCATGGTCGGCGTCGTGCCGGTAGGCACGAACGTCGAGCTGCCGGGCGCCGATATCGTACTGCGCGAGAAGACGATCCTCGGCTGCATGATGGGATCGAACCGCTTCCGCATCGACATGCCCCGCTACGTCGAGCTCTATCGCAGCGGCCAGCTCCACCTCGACGAGATGATCTCGGCGCGCGTGCCGCTCGACGCGGTGAACGACGCGTTCGAAGCGCTACGGCGCGGTACGGTCGCGCGCAGCGTCGTCGTCTTCGAGTAGGAGCGGAAATCTAATGAATCGCGGCGGCGATACCGTCGAAGAACCGCCACCACGTCTCGAGCGAGCGCGCGACGGCGCGCCGCACGGCGTCCTGAAGCGGAGTGTTCGTGGCCATGCGGACCACGACGTGGTCGCCGATGGCGCTGTGCTCGCGGTCCGCTTGCTCGTGGATGTCCCAGAACGCGACCTGCTCGCGCGTGCAGCCGTAGTGCCGCTCGAGCGCGCGCGCGAAGGGCCCGAACGCGCCCGGCACCTGACCCTCGGCGGCGAGGTTCGTCGCCGCCGCGCCTTCGATGAACGGGAGCTCGCGGGTCGAGCGCTGGAACCACTCGATCAACGCGGCGGTCGCGGGAAGCGGTGCGCCGTCCGTCATCGCCTCACGGGGAACGTCGACGCCCTCGCCGAAGCGGATGAAGAGCTCGGGGTGCGACACGTTGCAGCCGGAGACACGGCCCGTCTCCTCCTCGTAGAGGCTCTCCGCGAGCTCGATCCGCTGCTCCGCATCCGTGCAGCTCGCGTGCAACGCGCTGACGGCGCGCGGGAACTCTCGGACCTGCAGAAAGAACTGCACGGCGAAGGGACGAAGCTTGGCGCGCGGCACCTCGCCTTCCGCGATCCGCAGCCAGAGCGGATGGCGGCCGAACGAACGGCCGGCGTCGATCATCGCCCGCAGCTCGTCGACGAACGCGCTTGCGCCGGGCATGACTCTCTCTACTCCGCTGCGTAGAAGCCTGTCCACGCCCGTCGGCCCAAATCGGTTTTCTCAGCGGTAGAGCAACACCGCCTCGCGCTCCTCGCACCAAGCGCCTTCATCGGTGGCGACGAGCGCGTCGAGGTCGGCGGGCGTGGCGCGCGGATCGTCGACCCACTCGCGGAGTGACGGGCTGCCGTTGATGACGTCGATCGCGCGCCGGTCGCGCTCGTACTCGTAGACGAAGTCGCGCCAGAGCGCATAGTCGGGCCGGAGCGCGCGCACCGCCTTCAGCGCCAGCGCGACGAGCCGCCACGGACGGAACGCGTCGTGATCGTACGCCGCGTCGTCGACGTGGATCTGCACACCGGCGCAGAGCGCGCCGACGTGCTTGTGGAACGTCGGCTCGAACCAGCACGGCCTGAGGCGACAACCGCGCATCCAGTCGGGTGCGAGCGCCGCCATTTTCGCGACCAGCGCGCGCGCGTCGAGATCTGGCGCGCCGAAAAGCTCGAGTGGGCGGGTCGTGCCGCGTCCCTCGGAGAGCGTCGTGCCCTCGAGCATGACGGTGCCCGCGTAGCAGCGCGCCATCGAGAGATTCCCCGCGTTCGGGCTCGGATTCACCCACGCCCGCTCGCCGACGGGCCAGCCGAAGCCCGGCGCGCGGGTCGGCTTCCAGCCGTTGAGCGTCACGATCGCGTGCTCGACGTCGAGACGGAGACGACGCACGATCCAGCGCGCGAGCTCGCCGAGCGTGAGGCCGTGACGCATCGGCAGCGGCCCGGCGCCGACGAAGCTCTCCCAGCCCTCGCGCAACCGCAGACCTTCGACGGGGCGGCCGATCGGGTTCGGACGGTCGAGGACCCAGACCGCCTTCCCGCGCGCCGCCGCCTCCTCGAGCACGTAACGCAGCGTCGTCAGAAACGTGTAGACGCGGCAGCCGACGTCTTGCAGGTCGACGAGCAGGACGTCGAACGTGTCCAGCATCGCCGCCGACGGCCGTCTGCACTCGCCGTAGAGGCTGAAGACGGGAATGCCGTGCATCGGATCGACGAAGCCGGGCGACTCGACCATGTTGTCCTGCTTGTCGCCGCGCAGGCCGTGCTGCGGGCCGAACGCCGCCGTCCGCCGCACGTCGCTGACGGCCGCGCGCGCGACGAGCGACTGCACGAGCACGCCCGACACCGACGCGGGATGCCCGAGCAGCCCGCCACGGCGGCCGGCGAGCG
>JBGPOW010000292.1:0-5280 GCA_041488235.1 Binatia bacterium | reverse complement strand
CTCTTCCCGCGCACCGTGACGCTCGATCAGTACCGCACGCTCTTCACGCGCTTGAACGTCGCGCGCGCGTTCGCGAACAGCGCGCTCCTCGCGACGGCCGTCACGGCGATCTCGCTGCTCGTCAACACGCTCGCCGGCTACGCGTTCGCGAAGTTGCGCTTCGCCGGACGCGACCGCCTCTTTCGGCTGCTGCTCGGCGCGCTGGTGATTCCGGCGCAGGTCGCGATGCTGCCGCTCTTCCTCATGATGCGCGAGCTGCGCCTGATCGACACCTACTGGGGCGTGATCGTCCCCGGCATGGCGAGCATCTTCGGCATCTTCCTCGTACGGCAGTACGCGCTCGCGATTCCGCAGAGCCTGCTCGACGCGGCGCGTATCGATGGTGCCAGCGAGCTGCGCATCTTCTGGTCGATCGTCGTCCCGTTTTGCACGCCCATACTGGTCACGCTCGCGCTCTTCACGTTCATGGGCACATGGAACGACTTCCTGTGGCCGCTCATCGTGCTCACCGGCGAGGACCGCCAGACGTTGCCGGTCGCGCTCGCGAATCTCGCGGGCGAGCACGTGCAAGACGTCGAATTGATGATGGCCGGCGCGGTGCTGACCGTGCTACCGATAATCGTGATGTTCCTGGCGTTGCAGCGCTACTACATCGAGGGGATCGTGAGCGGGAGCGTCAAGGAATGACGCCGGCGCACGCACGTGAGGGATGAGCCGGGCGCTCGGTCTCGTGCTTCTCGCGCTCGTGATGGGCCTGCCGGGACACGCGCGCGCCGACCAGATCCTCGACCAGTTCGACGATCTGAGCGGCTGGACCGTGGAGGCGTCGTTGGGTGTGAGCGCGTCGCTCGCCGCCGACGCGGGGCACACGGGCGGCGCGCTGCGCGTCGACTTCGACTTCCACGGCGGCGGCGGCTACGTGATCGTCCACAAGGCGTTCGCGCTGCCGCTCCCCGACAACTACGCCTTCAAGTTCGACGTCCGCGGCGCGGCGCCGGCGAACACGCTCGAGTTCAAGCTCCTCGATCCGACCCAGAAGAACGTCTGGTGGAGCCGGCGACGCGACTTCGCATTTCCCGCGGACTGGCAGCAGATCGTCGTCAAGCGCGCGCGGTTGCGCTTCGCGTGGGGGCCGCTCGGCGGCGGCTGGCCGCGCGAGATCGGCGCAATCGAGATCGCGATCACGGCAGGGAGCGGCGGCGCGGGCTCGATCTGGCTCGACGATCTGCGCATCGAGGAGCGCGAGCCGCTCGACAGCGACGGCTGGCGACCGCGCGTCACCGCGTCGAGTGCCGCCGCGGGCAATGAGGCGGTATTCGCCGCGGACGACGACGAGGACACGGGTTGGCACAGCGCCGCCGACGGTCCGCAGTGGGTGACGCTCGACCTGTTCAAGCACCGCGAGCTCGGCGGCGTCGTCATCGAGTGGGACCCCGACGCCTACGCGACGCGCTATCGCGTCGAGATGTCCGACGACCGAGAGACGTGGATCGCCGCCTACTCGAACACGACCGGCTCGGGCCATCGCGACTACGTCTACATGCCCGACGCCGAGACGCGATACGTGCGCCTCGTCCTCGAGGCGAGCAACGGCGGCGCCGGTTACGGCATCCGCGAGATCGTGGTCAAGCCGCCGTCGTTCTCCGATTCCATGAACGATTTCTTCACCGCGATCGCCGCCGACGCGCCCGCGGGGACGTTCCCCAAGTACCTGCTCGGACGCCAGTCGTATTGGACCGTCGTCGGCACGCGTGACGACATCAGCGAGGCGCTCGTCAACGAGGAGGGCATGATCGAAGTCGACACGCGCGCGTTCTCGATCGAGCCCTTCCTCTATGCGAACGGCGCGCTCATCACCTGGGGTGACGCGCAGATCACGCACGAGCTCGCGCAAGACGCGCTGCCGATCCCGACGGTCGTCTGGCGCCACGACCGCCTCGTGCTCCGCATCACCGCGTGGGCGGCGGGCGGCCTCGGCGACTCGACCCTGTACGTCCGCTATCGGGTCGAAAACGCGGGCGACGCGCCGCAAGACGTGCGCCTCTTCGTCGCCGTGCGCCCGTTCCAGGTCCTGCCACCATGGCAGTCGCTCAACATCCTCGGCGGCGTCGCGCCGATCCACGTGCTCGAGTTCGACGGCCGCGCGGTGCACGTCGACGGCGGACGCTCGGTCGTGTCGCTCACACCGCCCGCGGCGTTCGGCGCCGCGAGCTTCGCGCAGAGCCTGACCGCGAACTTCCTGCGCCGTGGTGTCGTGCCCGGCGAGGGCCGCGTCGACGACGGCTTCGGCTACGCGTCGGGAGCGCTCGAGTATCCGCTGGCGGTGCCCGCCGGCGGCGCGGTCGAGGTGCACGTCGCCGTGCCGATGCACGACGCCGCACCGCCGAGCAGCGCGGCGCTCGATCCCGCCGCTTTCGAGAAGATCTACGAGCGCACCGTCGCCGACTGGAAGACGCGGCTCGGGCGCGTCGAGCTCCAGGTGCCGAAAGGCGAGGAGAAGTTCGTCGACGCACTGAAGACGACGATCGCGTACATGCTGATCAACCGCGACCGGCGCGCCCTACAACCCGGGTCGCGTACGTACGCGCGCTCGTGGATCCGCGACGGCGCGCTCACCGCGACGGCGCTCCTCGAAACCGGCTCGACGGAGGAGGCACGCGAGTTCCTCCAATGGTACTCGCAATACCAGCTGCCCGACGGGCGCATCCCCTGCTGCATCGACCAACGCGGCGCCGATCCGGTCGCCGAGTACGACAGCGACGGCGAGTTCATCTACACGGTCGCCGAATACTACCGGTACACGCACGACGTCGGCTTCGTGCAGGAGATGTGGCCGTTCGTGACCCGCGCCCTCGACTCGATCATCAACTTGCGCGGGAAGCGGCTCGCGGGCGAGTACGCGACGCCGGAGAAGAACGCCTTTTACGGGCTGCTTCCGGAGTCGATCAGCCACGAGGGCTACTCGTCGCATCCGGTGCACTCCTACTGGGACGATTTCTTCGCGCTCCGCGGGCTGAAAGACGGCGCCGTGCTGGCATCGATCGTCGGCGACGAGGAGCGCGCAACCAGCACCGCCGAGGTGCGCGACGAGTTCCGCAGCGATCTCTATGCATCGATCGACAAGACGATCGCGAAGCACCAGATCGACTACGTTCCCGGATCCGTCGAGCTCGGCGATCTCGACCCGACGTCCACCGCAATCGCGATCACCGCGGCCGGCGAGCTCGAGCATCTGCCCGAGCCGGCACTCACCCACACCTTCGACCGCTACTACGAGCACATGCGGCAGTACTTCGATGCGGGGACGATCGACGACGCGTACTCGCCCTACGACTTGCGAAACGTCGAGGTGTTCGTCCGTCTCGGGCAGCGCGATCGTGCGATCGACGTCTTCGCCGCCATGGTCGCCGACCAGCGACCGCCGGAGTGGAACGAGTGGCAGGAGGTGGTGTGGCGCGATCCGAACCTGCCGCGCTTCATCGGCGACATGCCGCACACCTGGGTCGGCGCCGGCTACATCCACTCGCTGCGCAGCATGTTCGCCTACGAGCGCGAGGACGACCGCGCGCTGGTGCTCGCCGCGGGCCTCCCGTGGGAGTGGGTCGCGAGCGACACCGGCGCCGGCGTGAAGCGGTTGCCGACGCACTACGGGGTGATCAGCTACACGATCCGCGCCGAGTCGCCGAACACCGTGCGCCTGCGGCTCGCGGGCGACCTCGCCGTGCCGCCGACGACGATCGTCCTGCGGCCGCCGTTGCCGCAGCCGATCAAGTCCGTCACCGTGAACGGCAAGGCGGTCTCCTCCTTCGACGCCGACGGCGTCGCCGTGCACACGTTTCCCGCCGACGTCGTCATCGAGTACTGACCGCGGTCATGATGATGCGGAAGGCGCGTCGCGCGTGAGCGACTTCGGACGTCTCGACGATCCGACGCCGCACGCGCGCTTCCTCGGCGTCGGACGCCATCAGCTGCTCGTGACCGGCGCCGGCAGCGGCGCTGCCGGCGTCGACAGGATCGCGCTCACGCCGTGGTCGGCCGATCGCACCGAGGACGCCGAGGGCTTCTTCGTCTACCTGCGCGATCGTGACGACGGCCGTCTCTGGTCGGCCGGCCACGAGCCCGTGCGCGCCGCCGCGAGCGTCTACCAGGCGCGCTACGAACCCGGCGTCGTCCGGCTCGAACGCATCGACGGCGCGATCGCGACGCGCCTCGACGTCTGCGTCGCGCCCGACGACGACGTCGAAGTGCGCCGCCTGACGCTCGAGAATCGCGGCGACCGTCGGCGTCGTCTCGAGGTCACGACCTACGCCGAGGTGGCGCTCATCGAAGCCGCCGCCTACGCGGCGCATCCGGCATTCGCGAAGCTGTTCGTCGAGACGGAGTACGACCCCGCGCGCGAGGTCTTGCTGGCGCGGCGGCGGCCGCGGAGCGCGAGCGAGCACTACCCGTGGCTGCTGCACGCCTGCGCCGGGCCGGGGGTACCCGAGTGGGAAACCGATCGCGCGCGGTTCATCGGCCGCGGCCGCACGCTCGCGTCTCCCGACGCGCTCACGCGCGCGGCGCCGCTCTCCGGAACCGTCGGCAGCGTGCTCAACCCGATCGTCAGCATGCGCCGCGTCGTTGCGCTGCCGCCGGGCGCGACGGCGGTGCTCGCGATCGTCCTCGGCACCGCGCCGACGCGCGCCGCCGCGCTCGACCTCGCCACACGCTACGCGCCGACGAGCGCCACAGCCGCGGAAGTCGCCGGCGACGTCTTCCGCGGCGCCGCGGAGCGTGAGCGGATGCTCTTGCGCTCGCTCGCCCTCACCGACGACGACGGCGAGCGGTTGCAGGAGCTCGCCGGCGCCATGCTGTACGGCGATCCACGGCTGCGCGCCTCCGGTGACGTGTTGCGGCGCGCGCGCGGCAGTACCACCCTGCTCTCTCAATATGGTGTGCGTTCCGGCGCGCTTCTCGTCCTCGCGACGGCGCGGCGCAGCGCCGATCGCACGCTCGTCTCCGCGCTGCTCCGCGCATGCCGCTACTGGGAGGCAAAGGGAATCGACGTCGATCTCGTCGTCCTTTGCGACGGCGCCTCGCTGACTGATGACATGCGGACGCTCGCCGCCGCAGCGGCGCCGGCGCACGTGATCGTCCGTCAGAGCAGCGAGCTCGACCCGAGCGCCCGTGACCTCGTCGCCGCGTGCGCACACCTCGTCGTCACCGATGCGATCCCCGATCTGCGTGCGGACGCCGCCACCACACCGACGGCGGCGCGCGACGCTGTCGCCCGCGCGACCG
>JBGPOW010000291.1:0-5280 GCA_041488235.1 Binatia bacterium | reverse complement strand
CCGCGGGAACGGTGGATCGCGCGACCCCGCCGCGCACGCGGCAACGGCGCGCCGACGGCACGCCGCGCTACACCAATCGCCTGGTCCTCGAAAGCAGCCCGTATCTCGTGCAGCACGCGCACAATCCGGTCGACTGGTATCCCTGGAGCGACGAGGCCTTCGCGCGCGCCCTCGCGGAACACCGGCCCGTGCTCCTCAGCATCGGCTACTCGACGTGTCACTGGTGTCACGTGATGGAGGAGGAGTCGTTCGACGACGAGGAGATCGCCGCGTACCTGAACGCCAACTACGTCGCGATCAAGGTCGATCGCGAGCAGCGTCCCGACCTCGACGCGACGTACATGGACGCCGTCGTGACGCTCACCGGCAACGGCGGCTGGCCGATGACGGTGTGGCTCACGCCGTCGCGCCAGCCGTTCTACGGCGCCACGTACATCCCGCCGCACGACGGCGACCGCGGCACGCGCGTCGGGTTCCTCACGCTGCTCCGTGAGCTGCGGCAGATCTACGACGAGAACCCGCTGCGGGTCGCGCAACAGGCGGACGTGCTGACCGACCGTCTGCGCGCGCTCGCGGCGACCCCAGCCGGCGACGCGCTGCCCGGCGCCGACGTCCTGCGACGCGCGTTCGCCGCGTACGCCGCGACGTTCGACGACGTGCACGGCGGGTTCGGCGGCACCCCGAAGTTCCCGCCGCCGGCGGAACTCGAGCTCCTGCTGCGCTATCATCGCCGCACCGGCGACGCGCGCGCGCTCGACATGGTGACGCGCACGCTCGAGGCGATGGCGGCGGGCGGCATTCACGACCACGTCGGCGGCGGCTTCCATCGCTACGCGACCGATGTGGCGTGGGAGGTTCCCCACTTCGAGAAGCTCCTCACCGACAACGCCCAGCTCGCGACGATCTATCTCGACGCGTACCTGGTGACGCGCGACGGTGCCTTCGCCGACGTCGCGCGCGAGACGCTCGACTACGTCGCGCGCGAGCTGACGGATTCCGCGGGCGGTTTCTACACGGCGACCGACGCCGACAGCGATGGGCGCGAGGGCGCATTTTTCGTCTGGACGCCGGCGCAAATCCGCGAGGCGCTGCCGGCCGGTATGGCAAACGCGGTCCTGACGTTCTACGCCGTCGACGACCGCGGCAATTTCGACGGCGCGAGCGTGCTGCACGCTCCGCGTCCGCTCGCGGCCGTGGCGCACGACCTCGACGCGGATCCGGAGCGCCTGCGCTTCATCCTGAGCGAAGCCCGCCGGGCGCTGCGCGAGCGCCGCGCGACGCGTCCGCGGCCGTCGGTCGATACCAAGATCGTGACCGCGTGGAACGGTCTCATGATCGGCGCCTTCGCGCGCGGCGGCGCCATTCTGGGCGAGCCGCGCTTCGTCGAGCTGGCGCGCGCGGCGGCGCGCCGTCTTCTCGACGCGCGCGGCGCCGACGGACGTCTGCCGCGCAGCCTGAGCGCGGGCGCCCCGCACGGAGACGGCTTCCTCGACGACTATGCCGACCTCGCCGCCGGGCTGCTCGATCTCCACGAGGCGACGTTCGACGTCGCATGGCTGCAGGCGGCGCGCGATCTCCACGCCGTGCTCGCGAAGCGCTTCTGGGACGCGGAGCAGGGCGGCTTCTACGCGACCGCGAGCGACGTCACGCCGACACTCGTCCGCCGCAAGCCCGCTGACGACCTACCGCTGCCGTCGGGAAACGCCGTCGCCGCCGAGGGGTTGCTGCGGCTCGCCGAGCTCACCGGCGACGAGAGCTTGCGCCAGCGCGCGCAGGACACGCTCCGCGCGCTGGCGCCCGTGCTCGCGCGCGCGCCGACGCGGGCGCCGCGCCTGCTCGCCGTCGTCGACTTTCTGCTCGACCGCCCGCGTGAGATCGCCATCGTCGATCCGGACGCCGGCGGGGATCCGCGCCTGCTCGCAACCGTGCGTGGGCGCTTCCTTCCGAATCGCGTCGTCGTCGCCACACGAGAGCGCGAGCTGGCGACGCGTACCGCGATCGTTCCGTGGCTTGCCGACAAACGTCCGCTCGGCGGGCGCAGCACCGCGTACGTCTGCACTCGCGGCGCGTGCGAGCTGCCGACGTCGGATCCTACCGTGCTCGAACGGCAATTGGCCGAGGTGGCGCCGCTCCCGAGCGAGTGAGCGCACGCTGATTTGAGATCGGGCGCGAGTCCGGGATATGCCTTGAGTGCGGGGAGGAACGTGATGGAGCGCGCCGTCCAATCGCTCGAGCAACGCAGCATCAATACGATCCGCACGCTCGCGATCGATGCCGTCCAGAAGGCGAACTCGGGGCATCCCGGTCTGCCGCTCGGCGCGGCCCCGATGGCGTATGCGCTCTGGCAGCGCCATTTGCGACACAACCCGCGGAATCCCCATTGGCCGGACCGCGATCGTTTCGTGCTCTCCGCCGGTCACGGCAGCATGCTGCTCTACTGCCTTCTGTACCTGGCCGGGTATGACCTGACGCTCGACGATCTGCGCGCGTTTCGCCAGTGGGACAGCCGCACACCAGGCCATCCCGAGTTCCACCTCACACAAGGAGTCGAGGCGACGACGGGTCCGCTCGGACAAGGCGCCGGCAACGCCGTCGGGATGGCGATCGCCGAGCGCGCACTCGCGCATCGCTTCAATCGTCCCGGTCACGTGATCGTCGATCACCGCACGTACGCGATCGTCTCCGACGGCGACATGATGGAAGGCGTGTCAGCGGAGGCCAGCTCGCTCGCCGGGCACCTGGGCCTCGGCAAGCTGATCTTCCTGTACGACAGCAACGGCGTGTCGCTCGACGGCCCGACGTCGCTCGCGTTCTCGCGCGAGGACGTCGGCGAGCGCTATGCCGCCTACGGCTGGCAGGTGCTGCACGTCGACGACGGCGACACGGACGTCGACGCGATCGACGCCGCGATCACCCAAGCCGAGGCCGACACGACGCGGCCGTCGATGATCGTCGTGCGGACGACGATCGGCTACGGCTCGCCGCACAAGCAGGGCACATCCGAGGCGCACGGCAGCCCGCTCGGCGTCGACGAGGTGAGGCTCACGAAGCAAGCGCTCGGCTTCGACCCGGAGCGTTCGTTCTTCGTGCCCGACGACGCGCTGTCGCACTTCCGCGAGGCAGTAGCACGCGGCGGCGACGCCGAGACGGCGTGGACGCGCCGCTTCGAGGCCTATGCGGCGGCGGAGCCCGAGCTCGCCGCCGAGTTCCGTCGTGTGCTGGCCGGCGATCTGCCCGACGGTTGGGACCGCGACCTGCCGACGTTCGGCGTCGCCGACGCGCAAGCGACGCGCCAGGCATCCGGAAAGGCGCTGAACGTGCTTGCGAAGCAGGTTCCCGAGATCCTCGGCGGCGACGCCGATCTCTCGGTGTCGACGAGCACGGCGCTCAAGGATGGCGGCTCGTTCGATGGTCAAACCGGCGCCGGCCGCAACATTCATTTCGGCGTCCGCGAGCACGCGATGGGTGCGATCGCCAACGGCATCGCGTACCATCGCGGCCTGCGGCCGTTCGCCGCGACCTTCTTCACGTTCTCCGATTACATGCGCCCGGCGGTGCGCCTCGCGGCGTTGAACGGCCTGCCCGTCGTCTACGTGTGGACGCATGACTCGATCGGTCTCGGCGAGGACGGTCCGACGCACCAGCCGGTCGAGCATCTGATGTCGCTGCGCGCGATGCCGAACCTCGCCGTCGTCCGTCCGGCGGATGCCAACGAGACGGTCGAGGCCTGGCGCTGGGCGCTCACGCAGCGCACGCGCCCCGTCGCGCTCGTGCTGTCGCGCCAGAAGCTTCCGGTCTTCGATCGTGCGAGGCTCGGTCAAGCGCGCGAGCTCGCCCGCGGCGCCTACGTCCTCACCGACGCCGCCGGGGGCACGCCCGACGTCGTCCTGATCGCGACCGGCTCCGAGGTTACGCTCGCGCTCGCCGCCCGCGACGAGCTCGTCCAGGGCGGCGTTCGAGCGCGCGTCGTGTCGATGCCGTGCTGGGAAGCGTTCCTGGAGCAGGATCAGAGCTATCGCGACGCCGTACTTCCACCGGCCGTGAGGGCGCGCGTCTCGGTCGAGGCAGGCGTGACGTTCGGGTGGCAGCGCTGGATCGGGGAGTACGGGATCGCGATCGGCGTCGACCGCTATGGCGCGTCGGCGCCGGGCGAGGTCGTCCTCCGCGAGCTCGGTTTCACCGCCGCGCACGTCGTCGCGGCGGCGCGCGACTCCATCGCCCGCGGGCGCGGCTGAGCGGACGCTCGCCACGTCGTGGGGGTTGCCCCATGAAGCACGAGACGCAGGTCAGACTCATCCGCGAGGCGCTCGACGCGCTCGAGCGTGGCTCGCCGCCGATGGCGGAGTCGTGGACCGAGAACCTGGCGTCAGTCTACACCTCCCCGGAACGCGCCGAGCGCGAGCGCAAAGCGCTGTTCCACGATCACCCGATCGTCGCCGGCTTCAGCTCTGCGCTCCCGGAGCCTGGCGACTATCTCACGGACGACTTGTCGCTCGTTCCGCTGCTGCTGGTGCGGCAGGCGTCCGGCGTACTCAAAGCGTTCGTCAACGCGTGTCGGCACCGGGGCTCGAAGCTCGTCTCGGGCGGCGGCCGATGCTCGTCCCTCTTCACGTGCCCGTACCACGCCTGGTCTTACGATCTGAACGGGCACTTGCGCGCCATCCCGGACGACTTCGGATTCGCCGGTCTCGATCGCGACGGCCACGGTCTCATCGAGCTTCCGGTCGACGAGCGTTATGGTCTGATCTGGGTCCTACCGCGGCCGGGCGGTTCGTTTGCGGTCTCCGAGCGGCTCGGCGGGCTCGCCGATGAACTCGAGGACTATCGAATTGAGGAGTGCGTCCTCGTCCAGAGGCGAGTGCTCGAGAAACGCATGAACTGGAAGCTGGTGAGCGACACGTTCTGGGAGGCGTACCATCTCAAGCCGCTCCACAAGAAGACGATCGCGCCGATCTTCGTGCGCAATCTCGGCCTCTTCGAGGCGTTCGGCCGCAATCACCGCTTCGTCGGGGTGCGCGCATCGATTGCGAAGCTTCGCGAGCTGCCGGAGCGCGAATGGGATCTCTTGCCGCACGCGACCATCCTGATGAATCTCTTTCCGAACACGATCCTCGTGATGCAGAGCGACCACGTCGAGGCCTATCGCATATTTCCCGACCCCGAGCGCAGCAACCGCTGCCGGCTGGAGATCGACATTCTTGCTCCGCGTAACCGGCTCGACGTGGACTGGCGTCGGATCATGGATCTCCTCGTTGGTGTCGTCGAGGAGGACTTCGCCAT
>JBGPOW010000290.1:0-5281 GCA_041488235.1 Binatia bacterium | reverse complement strand
TCCGTTCCGTTTTTGCCGCGCTCGCTCTCGCTCTGTTCGCCGTGACGCCGGCGGCGGCGTTTCATCGCAAGACCGACGTCGTCGTGCAGATCACCGGCGACGGCGGCGGCACGATCGCGAACCCGCACTGGTCGGGGTTCCAGTACGTCCTCTTCGACAGCGACGCCGACCTCGTCGGCAACAGCAACACGACGCGTCAGGTGTTCCTCTACGACCTTCACGAGCACGACCTCACCGGGGCGCGCGCGATCTACCAGGTCACGACCGGCGCCGACGACAATCGGCGCGGCGACGGCGGCATGCGCGCGCACGCGATCGTTTACGACGCGCGCCCGGGCGGCACCGGTGCGCGCCAGCTCCTGGCCGTCGATCGCCGCGCCGGCACGAAGCACGCGATCACGCAGGGCACCGCGGACAGCGTGAATGTCGACGTCGACGACAGCGGTCGCTGGGCGGTGTTCGAGTCGGCCGCCGACCTTCTCGGGGGCGGCGGCGCCACGGGCACGCAGATCTACCGTCTCGATCTCCATCACGCGGACCCGACGTGCCCGTTCCCCTGCCCCGCCAACGGTAACCTCGGTCTCACGCGCGTCACGAACAAGGCGGGCACGAGCCGTAACGCCGTGACGAGCCGCCGCGGGAAGTCGATCGCGTTCGAGTCCGACGCCGATCTTCTGACCCCCAGTGTGACGGGCATGCACGTGTACGTCTTCGACGCCGACGGCACGCTCGCGCGGGTGAGCCGCGGTCCGCGCCCGAGCCACAACCCGACGATCTCGCGCCAGGGACACGTGATCGCGTTCGAGTCGGACGACGCCGCCGGCGGCACACAGATCACCCTCTACAAGCGCGCGACCGCGACGTCGCTGGCGGTGACGGCGGTCCCCGGCGCCCACAACACGCGCCCGTCGTTCGAGGCGAGCGGCCGCAGCCTCATCTTCATGTCGGACGCCGACCTTGTCCCGAACGGCAGCACGGGGACGCAGGTGTTTCGCTACGACGTCCGTGCCCGCGTGCTCACGCAGATCACGCACGCGTCGGCGATCGGCCAGAGCGCGTTCAGCGCCGGCTCGTTCGTGACGTTCGTGTCGAGCTCCGATCTCCTCGGGAACGGCAGCACCGGCCTCGACCTCTACCTGGTGAATCTCTTCAAGCTCGGGCCGGCATCGGTCCCGTGATCGCGGCGGCGTCCACCTCCTGAGCCGCGAAGAGAATCCCATCTCACAGCGGTGGCGTGGGTGCGGCGACGCGGGGGTTGGCTCCGCGCGAGGATCGCTCGCGCGGGTTGCCGGACACGGTGTGGATCTTCCGTATTCCGAACCGCTCGTGCCGAAGCGGCTCGCTCTTTATGCGCGCTCCGCCAACCCCCGCGTCGCCGCACTCACGACACGGCGATGAAGAGGGATTCGCTTCGCGCCGTCACACGCTGCTGCGATGTCGCCGCATGGCGTGCCGGGGCGGGCAGTCGGCGCAGCGCGCATAAGGAGCGAGCCACTTCGGCAACGACGCAGCGGAGTACGGAAGATCCACATCGTGTCCGGCAACCCGCGCGAGCGATCCTCGCGCGGAGCCGAGTGCCCGCCCCGGCACGCCGGGCGTTCGTCGATGTCGCGAAAACGTCGCCGACGGCGCATTGCGAGGCTACTCGCGACGTCGCGTTGCGCGCGTGAGGGCGTGCATTTTTTCGAAGTCGACCGAGATGAACGTCGCCTCGGCCTCGGCGGTGAGCGTCTCGCCGACCACCATGCGGCCCTCGGTCATGATCTTCCGGCCCTCGACGCGGACGACACGGCCTTCGAGCGTGAGCTCGCGGTAGAGCGGCGTCGGCTTGCGGTAACGGATCGCGAGCGTCCCGGTCATGCCCGGATGACCGGTCATGGATTGCGCGAAGCCCAGTACCTCGTCGAAGGTCGCGGCGATGAGACCGCCGTGGACGTGCCCGGGCGGACCCTCGTACGCGGCCCCGAACGTCACGATCCCGCGCACGACGTCGCCCTCGACGTGCAGCACGACCGGCGGCGCAATGGGGTTCGAGAGGCCGATAAGCGGGCTGTAGTCGAAGAACGCGTTGACGTCGCCGGCGTTCGCGGTCTCGGCGAATCCCGCCGGCACGAGACGCTGCGGATGCCGCGCGAGGCGCTCGGCGTAGCGCTCGAGCGCATCGACGGCGCGCCGCAGCTCCTCCTCGGGCGCGTCCGAGGTGACGAGGCGATCGATCACCGTCCGCATCGCTGTGCCGAGGCGACGCCGTTCCGCCCACACGCCGGTCGCCTCGCGCATCGCCGTCAACCAGTAGGAGTATTTCGGCTCGTTCTGCGACGGGTCGTCGATGTGGGCTCCGCCGGGGCCGCGGCGAGCGCTCCCGGGCGTGCGACTCTACACCACGCACCCGAGCGTCGCACGCATGACGCCCGTCAGTCGGGGTGACGCTGCGCACATAGTTCTTTCGACGCATCCAGACGCGACCGTGCACGAATCATGCGTGCCGACGACCCGCGCCCGCGGGCACGACGTCGCCGGCGCGACGAGTTGCATGGCGTCGGCGCAGTTGAATTCGCCGGCATTGCGCACGTCGAATGCCGACCGCCCGCGGCATCGCCGTTGCATGGGTATTCGGCTGATGTTCCGTCCGCCTCACTCACGTACGCGTTCCTTCCCTCGCGCTTTTGCGACACTCGGCGCCGCGCTGCTCGTAATGGCGCTCGCACACGGCGCGCACGCCGACGACGCGGCCGGGATGCGTGTCTATCGCGACCCGGCGACGGGCGAGTTCACCGCGCCGCCCGCCGGTGCCGCCGCCGTACCCGAGAATGCGGCGAACGGCGCCGCACTCGGCACCGCGCCGCGCGCGCTCGTCGAGGAGCGGGGAAGCAGCGCGGCGGGCGGCGTCACGATCGATCTTCAGGGCCGATTCCGTTCGTCGGAGTCGGCGACGGTCGACGAGACCGGCAGGATTCACACCCGCTGTCACACCGACGCAGACGGCGGCACCACGCCGTGACGGCCGCCAGCGACTCGCGGATCGCCGCACGCATTCGCGTGCGCGCCGGCGCCGTCGTCGCCGCCGCCATCATGCTGATCGCCGCGGCGGGTGCGGCGCGCGCGGCGACGATCACGATCATCAACCAGGACAGCACCGGCGTCGGCTTGAACGACCCGACGCCGGTCGCCCCCGTCGGCGGCAATCCCGGGACGACACTCGGCGCGCAGCGCTTCAATGCGATGCAATACGCCGCCAACGCGTGGGGCGCGCTCCTGCACAGCGTCGTCCAGATCCGCATCGACGCGAGCTTCGCGAATCTCGCCTGTAACAGCTCGTCGGCCGTGATCGGCCAGACCGGACCGAACTCGGTGCATCGCGACTTCGCCGGCGCTCCGGTCGGGAGCACGTGGTATCCGGCGGCGCTCGCTAACGCGCTCGCCGGCACCGACCTCAATCCCAGCACCGACGACATGGACGCAACGTTCAACGCCGCGATCGGTACGACGTGCTCGTTTCCGTCGACGTTCTACTACGGATATGACGGCAATCCGCCGTCGGGCCGCATCGACATCGTCAGCGTCGCCATGCACGAGTTCGGCCACGGGCTCGGCTTCTTGACCTTCGTCAGCTCGAGCGGCGCGAAGCTCTCCGGCCTCGACGATACCTTCATGCGGCGCCTCGAGGACCATCGGACGCTGAAGCTCTTCCCGGCGATGACCGACGCCGAGCGCGCCAGCGCCAGCTTGGCCTCGGGCAACCTCCACTGGGTGGGCCCGTTCGCGTTGGCGATGAGCGGCGTGTTCAGCGCCGGCGTCGGGCCGAACGGCCACATCCACATGTACGCGCCGAGCACGTACCAGTCCGGCTCGTCGGTCTCGCACGTCGATACGACGCTCACCCCCAACGAGGTGATGGAGCCGTCGTACACCGGACCCGACCACAACCTCGCCCTCACGCTCGAGTTCATGGAGGACATCGGCTGGCAGGCGCAGTCGGCGTCGGCGCCCACCACGACGCCCACGAGAACGCCCACGAGGACCGCGACGCCAACGCGAACCGCGACGCGCACGCCGACGCCGACAGCCACCGCCACACCGCGGCCGAGCGCGACGACGACACGCACGTCGACGCCGCAGGCGGCCACCGCGACGCCGGTCGGACTGACGGCGACCGCCACGCCGGCACCGACGACGACGGTCACGGCGACCGTGCCGCCGACGGCGACGCCGCTCGTCGCCTCGGCGACCGCGAGCGCAACGCCGCAACCAGGCCCAACCGGCACGCCGACATCGCTGCCGACGCCGGTCTGCGGCGCCGCCCCCGCGGCCGGCTGCCGCACGCCCGCCGTAGCACACCGCGGGCTGCTGACGATGTTCGAGACGACGCCCGCCGCCGGAAACAAATTCGGCTGGTCGTGGCGTCGTGGCGCGGTCACGACGAAAGCCGACTTCGGCGACCCGCTCACGACCGACAGTTATGAGCTCTGCGTCTACGACGCGACGCCGAGCTTGGTGATGCATGCGACCGCGCCGGCCGGCGTGTCGTGCCCGACGGGCTCGAGCGGCGATCAACGCGCCACGCGTCCGTGCTGGCGAGAGACGGCGCACGGCTTCAGCTACGTCGACAAGGCGCGCGAGCCTGTCTGGTTGCAGAAGGTCATTCTCGAGCGCGGCCTCGCACCCGGGACCGCACGCATCGTCGTCAAGGGTAAGGGTACGGCGCTCGGCGCACCGAGCCTGCCGCTCGCGCAGCCTCTCACCGTGCAGCTGAAGAACAGCGGCGGCGTCTGCTGGGAAGCGACTTACGATGCACCGGCGACGAAGAATTCCGCGGGCCCGCCGGGACGGTTCACAGACACCGCCGACTGAGCTGCGCCGCCCGGCGCGTATTCACCGCCGCATCGTCCGGGTGACCGCGCGCACCGCTCCTCGCGACCGAACGCGTGCCCGTCAGTCGAGCAGCAAGCGGACGACGGCTCGCGCCTGCTCGACGTTCGGCTCGAGCGCGATGATCGCATCGTTGTAGAGAAACGCCTCGCCGATGCGGACGATCGCGTACGCCAAGACGTCGGGATCGACGCGCGGCGTGCCAGCCCAACGCCGGCGGATGGCAGCGATGGCGCAACGTGCGCAGCGCCCAATGCCGTCGCCGTCGATGACGAATTTCATTGCCCCGGCGACCAGCGGCATGCTACGGATCCGAGACATTCGTCCGTTCTGTCGCACGTGCCGTTGCCGTCAGAAGGAGCTGTGATGAGCGCCCCCTCACTCGTCCGCACGCCGTCGTTCCGTAACGCCG
>JBGPOW010000289.1:0-5333 GCA_041488235.1 Binatia bacterium | reverse complement strand
TTGCAGCAGCACAGGTCGACGCCCTCCATCCCAGGCCCGATCCCCGCACGCTCGGCGAGCTCCATCGACGACTTGAAGCCGCCGATGTGGATCTGCTGGCCCATGATGAGCTCCCACAGATCGCCTTCGAAGCCGTCGTAGACGGCGTTGACGTCGCTGAGACCGATGTCGGCAATGCGCTTCATGGTCGTACCTCCGTCACGTTTACTTTCTCACGACGGCGTCGGAGTCCGCATGAGGTCGGTCGCCGCGCGCGCTGCCGATGGTCATACGAGATCGGGCGGCGCTGGCGGCCGGTCGCGATCCGTGAAAGATGACGTCGCGCATCGGGGAGGACGAGCGTGGGACACCGTCGGGTAGGATTCATCACGGCCGCTCTCGTCGCCGCGCTGCTCGGAGGATGCGCGTTCCTGCCGCGCGGCGCGCGCAAGTCGACGGTGGTCTTCGACGAGGCACACGGCGAGCGCTTCCTCGTCGGCGCCGAAGGGCCACTCGACCTCTCCAAGCTCGGCGCGATCGTCCGCGGCGAGGGCCTGGCGGTGCGAACGAATCGCGACAAGATCGACGACGCGACGCTCGCGAAGGTCGACGCGCTCGTCGTCTCGGGACCGTTCATGTTGATCACGCCCTGGGAGGTCGACGCCATCGTGCGCTTCGTGCAGGGCGGCGGCCGCCTGGCGTTGATGCTGCACGTCGGCCTCCCCGCCGCGCTGCTGCTCGACGCGCTGCACGTCGCGAGCTCGAACGGCGTCATCCGCGAGCGCGAGAACACGGTCGGCGACGAGCCCCTGAACTTCCGCGTCACCCGTTTCGCCCCGCACGCGCTCACCCGCGACCTCCCCGGCTTCAACACGTACGGATCGTGGGCGCTGATGAGCAGGGACGACAGCAGCGCGATCATCGCGCGGACAAGCGATAGCGCCTGGGTCGACCTGAACAACAACAAGACGCTCGACGACAAAGACGCGGTGCAGTCGTTCGGTGTGATCGTGGCGGGAACACGCGGCAAAGGCGCCTTCGTCGTGTTCGGCGACGACGCCGTCTTTCAGAACGAGTTCCTCGTCGATGACAACGTCGTCCTCGCGCGCAACCTCGCGCGGTGGCTCGTGCGGCAGCCGTGATTGCGACGCGCGCGGGCAGACGGGACGGCGACGAGTGTCACGACCCTAGACCAGGACGCCGACGCGCTGCAAAAGTCTGATGGGTTCGGACAGCGAGGCTCAAGAGAGGCACAGCGCGCCATCCGCTTCGGACGGTGCGGCTAGGCAGCGACGTGTCGTGCGTGCGCGATCTCGCCTGCGCCGATCGGGCGGACCTGCGATCGCTCCAGTGAAACGACGGCCAGCGTCTCGCCGTTCAGCGCGACGAACTCGACTTCGTATCCACGATCGCCGTGCAGCAGGACGACGGTACCTACGTCGCCCATCCGGAGCCGGTGCTCCGGCAGATCGATCTTGAGGACGACGTTGTCGTGTTCGCGGATCACGTTCCAGTTCCTCGTAGTGGGTAGATCGTCACCAACTGTGGGCTGTCCTCGCTATTCTCGACGAACCAGACGGATCGGATGAGTGGGTTCCGACCATCGGGTGTCACGAACGACCCTTCTACCACATACCGCTTCCCGAACGGAGAATCCTCAACGCGTGCCACCTCGTGCGTGGCGGCGTGATGCTTGATCGCGGCTGCGAGAGCCTCCCACGTCTCGGCGCGGAATCCATGGGCCAGAAGCCAGAGTGCCTTGTGGCGCCCCGTGGGATGCTCGAGCGCGAGCAAGTAGCCGGCGACCTTGCGCTCCGCGATGACTACTCTGTCGAGTCCCGGCAGCCGCACTACTCGTTCGCTTAACACACGCTGCCGGATGCGCTGCGTGTAGAAGTATTGCGCGACGAGCGAGTGTTCCCCCGACCCGACCTCGGGTTCAGCTCCTGACGGAAAAGAGCTGCCACGACCCGGGAATGCCCTTGAGATCGTGGGAACCTTGGTCGTCGAACTGAAGTCCCGATCCGGCCACGAGGTCGACCACGGTGCGAGAGACCCTGACCTCGCCCGGCTCGGCAAGCGCCGAGACCCGTTGGCCGATGTGGACGCCAATGCCGCCGATGTCGTCGCCACGTCGTTCAACCTCGCCGGTGTGCAGCCCGCATCGGACCTCGATGCCGAGCCGGCTGGACGCGTCCCTGATCGCGAGCGCGCACCGCACCGCGCGGGCCGGACCGTCGAAGGTCGCGAGGAATCCATCGCCAGTCGTCTTGATCTCCACACCGGAGAAACGTTCGAGCTGTCGCCGAACCGCGCTGTCGTACGCGTCGAGCAGCGTTCGCCACGTCCCGTCGCCCATTTCACTCGCGCGCTTCGTTGACCCAACGATGTCCGTGAACAGTACCGTCGCCAAGACCCGATCGGCGGTGCGTTCGTGCCGAGCACCGGTGAGAAACTCTTCGATCTCACCCACAACCGCGTCGGCGTTCTGCTCCCATGGATAGTGATCGGTGCCGTCGATCTCGACGAGCGTCGCGCCGGGAATCTTCGCCGCGGTGTACCGCCCGTAGTTGACGTTGACCCACGTTTCGTCGCGGCGATGGATCACCAATGTCGGCACCCGAACAGATTCGAGTGCGCGGCGGATATCGAGCCGCGTATTGAGCTCCAACATCGCGATCGCGGACGAGGGGCTGGCCGCGGCACGGTAGTAGCGCGCGTACCACTCCGAGGCGGCCTCGTTGCCTGCCAGGCTCGGGCAGACGAAGCCGATACCGGAGCCCTCTTGAGTACCCCAGTTGTCCTGCATCCCCGCGAGCAGAACATCCCAAAACTCCCGCCGCCACGCCCACGGACACTCGTCGTCGGCGAATCCGACCACAAACGGGGCGAACAGCACCATCGCCGTGGTGCGCTCGGGAAACGTTGCCGCAAAGAGCGCGCACGTCGCCGCCCCTTCGGAAGCACCGAACAAGGCCGCACGCTTCGAGCCCAATGCATCCATCACCGCTCGTATGTCGTCCATGCGGTCATCAATTGTCGGAACCCCCGAGACGGGATCCGAAAGCCCTGTCCCTCGCTTGTCGAAGAGGACCAATCGACAAAACGACGCCAACGACTCGTAGAACCGCACGACCCTGGGATTGGTCCAAGAGTATTCGCAATGGGAGCACCAACTGTTCGCGAAAATCAGATCGAACGGTCCTGACCCGACGGTTTGGTAAGCAATGCGGACACCGTCGAACGTCTTTGCGTAGTGCACGTCTGGCACAGAACCCATAACGACATCCTGCCCCAGGAGGTCGCACGATGCACGCGACGTATCGAGCGGGTCGTGCGAACGTCCGTGCCCGCATCCACGAGGCGATGGACGCTTCCGGGGTGGACGTCTGGGTGCAGCAGCACAGCCAAAAAGGCGCGGGCGCTTACAGGGGTCCGGTCGGGGTTTTCAGCTTGAGCTTGAATTCCTTGGTTGCCGGCGGACGGGTCGTCGTGTCGCTCTGACCGAAGTCGCAGAAGAGGTTGCCCGCAGCATCGGCGGGATTGGCGCCGGGTCCCGTCGGTGCGCCCCAGTAATTGTTGGTCGCGTCGATGGTACCAGCCTGACTCAATAGATCAGATTGATTGAATATCCCGCAGTTGGTCGCTGGAAACGCGGCGCCATCCGCGTTTCCATAGATATTATTCTTCGTGATCGCAGCGCTCGTGGCTCCAGCGAGAGCGACGCCGACTCCTTTATTGCCCACGATCGCGTTCCCAGTGAGCACATGGCCAGTGCCGCCTTCGATGAGGAAGCCACTGCCACCGTTCCCGTTGACAAGATTGCCCGTGAAGACATCACCATCGCCAAACTCGACGTCGAATCCCGTTCCGTTCCCACTGGCGACATTGCCGCTGAAGTGATGTCCCCCCGTGCCTCCTATATCAAAACCGCGGTCGGCATTCCCGCTCACAATGTTGCCGGACAACTGATGCCCGCTACCGTTGAGGACGATGCCTAACCCCGCGGTGCCGGTACCGTCCATATGGGCGATGATCTGGTTGCCGATGAGCACATGTCCCTGCTCGTTCAGCTCGACACCCGCGATTGAGTTGGCGACGATGCGATTGTTGCTGAGCACATTGCCATGGCCGTAGACTCTGAAACCAGGGGCACCATTGGCGATGACGAGGTTGCCTTCCACTCTCACGCCACTCGTTCCCTGGGAGATGTACACGCCGAGGTTCCCGTGTGTGAGCGTGAACCCCCTCTTTTTCTTACCGAGGAGGACATTGCTGCCGGAGATCGCCACCACCGCGCTGTTTTTTGTGCCGCCATCCAGCACGGTGGCCGCAGCTCCATCCCGCGACTCGATGTCCAACGGCTTGTCCACCTTGACCATGCAATAGCAGCCAAAGCCGACTTCGGCCTTTTCTTCCCCCAGGAGCGGATTGAACGTCCCATCGCCGTCCAGATCCCCATAACGCCCCGGACCGACGATGATCTTGTCTCCAGGACCGGCGTTCTCAATTGTTTGGCTAACCGAACGACAGGGACTGGCAGCAGCTCCGCAGGTAGCGGTATCCAGCCCATTGGTTGCGGCGAACAGCGTCTTGCCCTCGGCTGACGCAGCCGCGCAAGTCACGATGAGAATCGCCGTCACGAGCGTCAACCCTCGGGAGGTTATGCTTCGGAGTGTCATAAGAACGCTTCCTCGTGATGAAGGACGTTTTCCAATCTTGCGCACCGCAAGGGGGATGTTCAGCTACCTCCGCGTCGGGGGCGTCACCAACGCACAGCCACGTGGGAGAGCGGCAAGCACTCGGGGGTCACCCGAGCGAGGAATCTCGCAAAGGGTTTCAGGAAGTTTTGGGATGTCACGTGGCTGGAGATACACGTCGAGCGGATGACCGATCGGTCCGACGGCAGAGCCGTTTGTGGAATCGAGGGTTTGAAGCCACGAGGCGTACTCCCCTTCTCTGCAGACCCCCGACTTACTGCCGCTCTCCATGGCAGCGAGAACGTCGCGATCGGACTCGGGAAGCTGCGGGACATCGACAAATCCTCCTCGTTGGCTCGCCGGCCGGCGAGCCTCAGAGCCTGAGTGAATTGCGCGCGCGGGATCTTCGACGAAGTCGCGCGTCGCCGTCAACCTCGATTTTCAGAAGAAGGGGACGGGTTGGCCGAGAATCGGACGAAAGCGGTCAGCAGCACGCTACGTCAGATGGCTCCGTTGTGGGGCAGTCCGAGACGAAACTGCGCGAGAGCCGTATGCTTCAGCTCTTGAGAGCGGTGGTCTCCGTCAGAGACGCTCGATGCCGAGCTTCTTCATGCGCGAGTAGAGTGTGCTCGGGTTCAGGCCTAGGCGTTCGGC
>JBGPOW010000288.1:0-5353 GCA_041488235.1 Binatia bacterium | reverse complement strand
GTCGTTCATCTTTCGCGTCGGCGGGACCGAACCGGGGTGCGCCGCCGGCTTCGCGCGTCTGAAGCTCAGCGTCGCCGCCGCGGGCGCCGTGCGCAGCGGCGCGCTGCCGCCCGACTGCGAGTCGGTGCTGCTCCGACCCGGCGCCGCGCCCGATGAGGTCTACGTCACGTTGAACGTCGCGCGCCCACCGCGCTTCGATCCGCTCGACCCGGCGGTCGTCGCCCGCCTCGAGACCGGCGCGCGCGCCGCCGCCGAGCAGCTGCTCGCGCATCTCCGCGTGACGCGGCCGGCGTTTCGCGATGCGTACGTGCGCGCGTGGCCGCGACGCCTCGGCATCCGCGAGACGCGCCGGGTCGAGGGCCGTGCCGTCGTCACTGCCGAGGACGTCCTCGGCGGCCGGCGCCGCGATGACGACGAGGTCGCGCTCTCGACGTGGCCGATCGAGCTCTGGCGCGACCACCGGCGCGCGCACTTCGAGCATCCCGCGGGGCCGAGCTCGATCCCGCTCGGGGCGCTGATCAGCCGCACGCATCGGCGGCTCGGGATGGCGGGACGCTGCCTCTCCGCGACGCACGAGGCGCTCGGCGCGCTGCGTGTCATCGGCACCGCGATGGCGACGGGGCAGGCGATCGGCATCGCTGCCGCCCTCGCAGCCGACGCCGGCGTGGCGCTCGACGCCGTCACACCCGCGGCCGTTCGCGCGCGCATCCTCGCCGACGCATGACGGTCATCGACGCCATTCGGGTCCACGCCCACGAGCGGCCGGATCAGGCGGCGCTCGTCGTCGACGGCGCGATGGAGCACGTCGGATATGCGACGCTCCTCGCGCGCGTCGATGCGCATGCCCGGCGCCTGCGCGCGCACGGCGTCGCGCCGGCGGCGCGCTGCGGGCTCGTCGCGCGCCAGGGTCGCGGCTTCATCGAGGCGGCACTCGGCATCATCGCGGCCGGCGCGTGTCTCGTGCCGATCGGTGACGAGCCGAGCGCGCCGGCGCTCGAACGCCTCGCCGCCGACGCGTGTCTGCACCACGTCGTGCGCGAGGCCGAGGACTTCACGTGCGTCGACGTCCCGTCGTCGGCGCGCTTCGCGCCCGACGTCGAGGCGGCGTTCGCCGCGCTCCGCCCCGCGTATCTGCGGTTCACGTCCGGTACGACGGCGCGTCACAAAGGCGTCGTCATCGGCCATGACGCGATCCTCGCCCGCCTCGCGCACGCCAACGCCGGGCTCGCAATCACCCCCGACGACCGCGTCCTCTGGCTCTTGCCGATGGCGCATCATTTCGTCGTCTCGATCCTGCTCTATCTCCGCTTCGGTGCCACGATCGTCTTGCCGGCGAGCTCGCTCGCGCGGCCGCTGCTCGCGTGCGCACGCCGCGAGCGTGCGACGGTCCTCTACGCGTCGCCGTACCACTACGACTTGCTGGCGAAGGATACGTCCGACGCGATGCTCGACGACGTGCGGCTCGCGGTCGCGACCGCCGATGGTCTCCGTGCCGAGATCGCCGAGCGCTTCGCGAATCGCTTCGCGCGCGCGCTCGTGCAGGCGCTCGGGATCATCGAGGTCGGCTTGCCGGTCATGAACCACGCGAGCGCCGCCGCGAAGCCGACGGCGCTCGGACGCGCGCTGCCGGGGTACGAAGTGTGGCTACGCGCCGAGGATGGCACGCCGGTGCAGCCGACGGGTACTCCCGACGCGACGGGCGAGGTCTGTATCCGCGGCCCGGGAATGTTCGACGCGTATCTGAACCCGTGGACGCCGGCGGCGCGCGTGCTCGAGCCCGACGGCTTTCGTACCGGCGACCACGGCTGGGTCGACGCCGACGGCGATCTCCATTTGGCCGGCCGTCACGCGAATCGCATCAGCATGGCCGGCTACAAGTTCTTCAGCGAGGAGGTCGAGGCGGTCCTCGAGAGCCATGCCGAGGTGCGCGCGGCGCGCGTGTCGGCGCGGCCGCACGCGCACGTCGGCGAGGTGCCGGTCGCCGAGATCGTCGCGCGCGACGCCGCGCACCCGCCGGACGCGGCGGCGCTCGCCGCGCACTGCCGCGCGCGTCTCGCGAGCTACAAGGTGCCGCGCGAGTTCCGCCTCGTCGCGGAGTTGCCGCGCACGCCGACGGGCAAGCTGCAACGCTGGCACGAGTGACTGCCGTCTTCCGACGGCCGCTCGATGCCGCGCGAGCGTCGTGCCGTCAGCGCGGCGGCGGCGGAAACCGCGCCGCCCAGTCCTCGCACGTCACGCGCGCGCCGTTCGCCAGATAGCTGATCGCGTGGTACCAGCCCGCGACCAGCAGCAGCTCGAGCAGCTGCTGGTCGCTCCACTCGCGGCGCAGCTCCTCCCACAACGCGTCCGACACGTGGGCAGTGTCGTGCAGTTCGTCGACCAATCGGATGAGCAGCCGGTCGCGCGCCGACCATGCCGGGTCGTCGGCGGTGCCGCGCGCCGATGCCGCGATCTGCGCGGCGTCGAGCCCGACGCGCGGCGCGAACGCGACCGCGTGCACGCCCCATTCGTACTCGCACCCGCAGCGCGCGCACGCGCGGTGAATCACGATTTCTCGATCGCGGCTGCCAAGCGTCCGCCCATTCCGCCCGAGCACGAAGCTCCCGAGCCCCTGCATCGCGTTCGCCATCGGCAGGTGCAACGCGAACAAGCGAAACAATGCAAGCGGCTCGATCGCCGCCCCGCTCGGCATCATCGTTGCCAGCGCCGCCGCAACGTCGAGTTGGAACGGCGCCTCGACGGGCTCGATACGCGCTTCCACGTTCGCCATTTCGAAGTCCTCCTGCGAACTGGATAGCGCTTCGGAAAAGATAGCGGAAGACTACTGGCGCTCGATCAGCGCCGATGACGTCGAACCGCGCGCGCCACCCCTGCGAGCGACCCGCGTTAGGCGCTCACCGAAAGGAGATCGTGATGACGAATCGATGAAGGACAGTGGCGTTCACGGAGGCGGATGATGCGTTCCGGCGGGGCGCACTTGCAGCGGTGATGCGGCCGCTCGTGCGTTGGTGCGCATGTCTCGCCGACCGTTACTGTGACCTGACGCCGCGCCGCGCTTCCGCTTCCGCGGCCGGACTCTCCGGTGTGAGCTCGACGACGCGCTGCCACGCCGCGCGCGCGCCTTCGCCGTCGCCCATAGCGGCGCGTGTCTCGGCGAGACCGCGCCAGGCCAGGTGATCGTCGCTGCGCAGCGCCAGCGCGCGCTCGAACTCCTCGATCGCGGCATCCATCCGGCCGATCGCGCGCTCGCGCTCGGCGACGCGGCGCAACCGGGCGCCGAGAAGCTGGCGGTCGAGCGCGCCCAGGGCGAGAAGCGGGTCGGGCGGAATGTCGCCGCGTGCCTCGTACTCGGCGACGTCACCGTGCGTGTCGTCCGCGCGGTCGTCGCCGACGTCGGCGACGCCCGTATCGGAAGCGGCATCGACGGTACGCGGCCCGGTGTCGCGCGTCTCCAGCGCAGGATTGTCGTCGGGCGCATTCTGCGTCGCGGCCGCGAGGGGCGCGTCGCCTTCCGCGGCGGTCGCGACTGGCGCATTGCCGGTGGCGGCGGCCATGACGGTGGGCATGTCGTGCCGCGCGTCCAGCTTCGCTCCCCCGTTCGCTATGACCGGCCCGGCGAGACGCGCGCCGAGATCGATGCGGCGGTACGCCCCGAGCGCGTGCGGACCTTCCGACACCCACACGACGCGCGCCGTGAGGTCGGCAACGACCGAATGCGTCGCAATCAGCGCGTCGATCGCGTTGCGATTGCCGAGAGGGAGCGGGACGTCATCGACGCCGCTGCGGTCGCGGAGAATCGCGACCGCCGTCCGCGGGTCGATGCGCCCGTCGGCGCGTGCGACGAGCTGCCGCATGCGCGACTCGCGCGCCAGCGTCGACGTGTGCTCCGACACGAACGTGTTTTTCGGATCGGCGGCGAACTGCGGCGTGCCATAATGGTTCGCGACTACCGTCACGGGCGCGCCGCGCCGCACTGCCGGGGTGAGACCGGGCGCGCGCTCGACGACGGCCGACTCGCCGCGCGCGCCGTCGGCGAGCAGCAGCATGTGCGACGCCATCGGCGAGTCGTGGGAAGCGATCGCGATCGCCTCGTCGAGCGTGTGTGCCTCCTCGAGGATCGTGCGCGTGGTGAACACGACCGGAACGCCGTACTCGTCGAACGCGCCGGCGCGCGCGCCGTTGACGCTCACCCAAATGCCGGCGGCGTTCATGCCGGTGACGACGCCGGTCAAGCCGGGCCAGGCGATCGACACGAACGCGAGGCGGCCCTCGGGCTCGACGATCTGTACGGTCTTTTCCACGTCGAACCACGGATCGACGTCGAGGTCGAAGTTGCGGCCGACGATGGTGTGGCCCGGCGTCGCGCCGCCGCGCGTCGCCTCACCGGTAGCGACGAACGCGGTGCAGCCGAGGAGTGGGGAGCGCTCGAAGGTGAGCGCGATGTCGTAGAGCGCGTGCAGGTAGACGAGCCGGTGGTAGGGCGTGAGAAACGCGGGTCCGCGATCGCCGTACGCGACGGATTCGCCGTAGATCTCGACGCGCCGCTCCGGCGGGAAGCCCCGGTCGACGTCGCGATAGCGCGCGCGCACGGCGGCGCTGAGCACCGAGCGCAGAACCGCCGAGGGTACGAACGTCGCGAAAAGGTCGAGCATACGGAGGTCGCCCGCGGCCATGATCGGCGCCGTGAGGCGCGCGTGACGGTACCCGAGCTGCAGCGGATCACCCGCGAGATGCATGACCCACAGCGCGCCGCGCCGCTCGAGCGACGCCGGACCGACGCGCGCGACGCCATCGTCGAAGCGCAGCGGCTCGTCCGGCGGCGGCGACACGTCGGGAGGCGCGATGCGCGTCGCGCGATCGAACGCGATCGCGCCGGCGGCGCCGACGAGCGCGAACAGCACGAGCGCGCGTAGGCCCCGCCATCTGCGCCGCGGCGGAGCGGGGAACGTGGAGCGACCTTCGCGCGCGGTCGTGTCGGGCGCGGATGCGGTCGTGCTCGGGAGCGCCACCCCGCGCCTGTACCAAACGATCGCCCTCTCCGCCATTGATGCCCGAGCGCGTCGCGTGGCGTGCCGGGACGAGCACTCGGCTCCGCGCGAGGATCGCTCGCGCGGGTTGCCGGACACGGTTAAAAAATTCCGTACTCCGCAGCGGGGCAAAGACCGTAATGGCTCGCTCTTCATGCGCGCTCCGCCGACTGCCCGCCCCGGCACGCCATGCGGCGACACCGCAGCAGCGTGTGACGACGTATGATGGCGCGAAGCAAAGTCTCTCTTCATCGCCGTGTCGTGAGTGCGGCGGCGCGGGGGTTGGCGGAGCGCGCATAAAGAGCGAGCCACTTCGGCACGCCCGG
>JBGPOW010000287.1:0-5426 GCA_041488235.1 Binatia bacterium | reverse complement strand
GCCGACGAGCGTACTAGCTCCCGTCAGCGGATCGAGCGTGCAGAGCGAGCTCGCAGCGGTGCCGCCGGTGCAACCGAAGCCCACGCAGGCGCACTTCGCTGCGCACCCCGATGCGAAGGCGCCCGCCGTCTCCAGCGCGCAGTTCCCGTCCCACGCCGTGTCGCAACAGAATGGGTCGACTCCGCAGACGCAATCCTGACAGATTGCTTGGTCGCAGCCGGCATTGGGTTCCCGATCGACACAGCAGTTGGAGGGCAGAGAGGTCGCGCACGCGGGGCAGGCGCCACAGTCCGACGCACAGCTCAGGCAATCTTCGGTACCGCTGCAGCAACCGTCGCCGCAGCTGTCGACGGCGCAATCGGACGCACAGTCACAGGGCGTCTCGGACGCGCCGCAGCAGCCGTCGCCGCAGGTATCGACGAAGCAGTCGGACGAGCAGTCACACGGCGTCTCGGACGCTCCGCAGCAACCGTCGCCGCACGTATCGGTGGTGCAGTCGGACGGGCAGTCACACGGCGTCTCGGTCGTCCCGCAGCAACCGTCACCGCAGGTATCACTGCTGCAGTCGCCCGGGCAGTTACATGGGTCCTCGCCGGCGTCGCAGATGTTATTGCCGCAGACGATCGCTCCAGCGTTTGCTCGAGTCGGCTGAATCAAAGTCGCGGCCGTCAGCAGCAGGATTGCGATCGCACACGTGCTGACGAGCGATGATCTCAGGGAACGGATCCAGAGGGGACCGAGCGGCAGGCCTGGCATGGGAGGAACCTCCTTGATGTAGGGGTCAGGTGCCCGGTTTGCGAGACGCGAGGGACATTGCGCTAGAGTTGGGCATCCGTCAACAAAAATCAGTGCGCTGAGTCGAATCGAATCGCGCGGTAGGGAAGGGCGCCCCGACCTTCTCGTGTGCCTCGACGTAGCGGGCGATCGCCTCACGAACGTTGGCGAGCGCCTGACGCCGTGCGCCGTGGTATGGCTGGCCACGTGAGCATCCGTACGCATCACGAAGGCGTCGAGAGCCTCGTGTATGCCGAACGCATCACGGCGCTCTACGACCGGGGCCTGATCGCGCTCGTGGCGAACCTGGTGAACGCCGCGATCCTCGCCGTCGCACTGCACGGCGCGGTTCCGTCCCGGACGCTGCTCGTCTGGGTCACGTCGATGTACGTCGTGGTCTTGGTCCGCTTGGTGCTGTGGCGGCGGCAGCGAAAGAGCGCCCGCGCCGTCGCCGACATCGATCATTGGGCGCGCGTTTGGTTGGTCGGAACGGCCATCACCGGGGCGCTGTGGGGCTCTGCCGGATTTTTCCTCTTCCCCGTGGAGTCCATCGGAGCGCAGGACCTCGTGGTGTTCATCATCGGCGGCATGGTGGCGGGGGCATCGGCGAGCATGTCGAGCTTCTTCCCGGCGTTCGTCGCGTTTCTCGTGCCGGCGCTCGCTCCGCCGACCCTCCGGCTCATGATCGAGAACGACCGAACGCACTGGGCCATGGCGATCCTCTTGGTCAGCTTCGCAATCGGCATGACGGCGGTCGCGCGTGCCGGCGAGCGGGCGCTCGTCGGTTCCGTACGCCTGCGCTTCAAGAACGCGCGTCTCGTGGACGACCTGTCGGCCGCACGCGAGCAGCTCACGTGTCTCAACAGAGAGCTGGAAGAGCGCATCACCGCACGGACGCACGAGCTGCAACAAGCGGTCGCGGATCGGGAACATCTCGTGTCGATCGTTTCCCACGAGCTGCGCGGGCCCTTGCAATCGCTGAAGCTCAATCAGCAGATTCTGTCTCGCCTGATCGACGACCCGGCACTCGACGTCGTGCAGCTCAGGCGGCTCCTTCCGGTGCTGACGCGCCAGACCGAGCGCATGCAGCGGCTGGTCGAAGATCTGCTCGACATCGGACGATTCACCGCCGATCGCATGCACTGCGACAAGGAGCCAATCGAGATCGCGGCGATCGTCGACGCGACGATCGAGCAGCTCGCGCCGCAGCTCGCCGTGGCCAACCAGCATTTCGCGGTGGACGTCGAACCGGGATTGAAGGGGATCTGGGATCCCCACCGTTTGCAGCAGGTGCTTACCAACCTGATGTTCAATGCGTTGACCCACGGGGCGCCGCCTTTCTCACTTTCGGCGCGCCGTGCCGACGGCACGGTGCAAATCGTGGTGAAGGACGACGGCCCTGGTATCCCGCCCGAACATCGTCAACGGATCTTTCACGCCTTCGAGCGGATCGATTGGAGTGCGGGCCGTGGTCCCGGACTCGGTCTTGGACTCCATATCGCCCAGCGCATAGTGAACGCCCACGACGGCGTCATCCGAGTCGAGAGCGAGGCCGGCTGCGGGACGTCCTTCATCGGGAGCTTCCCCTGCGCCCGAAGACCGACGCCGACACACGGGAAACATGAAGGTGAAACTCTCGGTCCTGCTGTCTTCCGATCGATAGACTTCGCGCCCGACGGCTATCGAGCGGGCACGGCATGCTCGCGGACGCGCCGACCATCGCAACGAGCATCGACGAAAAGCCGCCCGGCGTCCGACCCTTCCCGCGTAAGCATGCAGCTCCCCGACACGGACTACGGTTCCAAGCCCTCCGGGCAGTCGAAGCATGAGCCGATCTCGGGGCCAATCGCGAGCTTGCGCGTCCGGCCGTCGGTCACGCTGCCTCGGCTCTCCCGAGAAGATCCATCTCCCGCATCCACGCGAGGAGCTGGTTCCAACTCGGCACCGTTACAGACGCTCTGTTCATTCGGGGCGGCGCCAAGAGCAGCTGATTCCTTCACGTCGGGATCGCACATTCGAGGTCTGAACCGAATGGTCATCGTGCGAGCGTGCCCTTCACGGTGACCAGCACGACCGCATGCCCGTTCCATGTCGTCTTCCGACTTGCGAACGGACCGAGCTTCGATAGTTAGCGCAGGTTTTGCGTGCGGAGATGAGCGATGCGTCGCGACGCCTCCGCCGCACCGCTCGTCGCTCGCCCGTCAGATTCCCGCACTGCGCGCGTTCAAAATTGGACGTGGACGCTGCACGCGAGGCTGCGTGCGATTGCCGTCCGCGCCGACGACTTCGTGGCATGTGTTCTGCTGCCGCTGCTACCAGCGCCGGCATTCCGGGACCGATCAGCAAAGGGGGACGCATCTCATGCACGGGACGATGAAGTACTTCGCATGGCTCGTGAAGCTTTTCGCGCAGAGCACTATGATCGCGATGCTCATCGCAACGAATGCGTGGGCCGACGGCAGAATGTGCATGGCGGGGCCTGAGCTCCGACCGGGGCTCGGGTCGGCGCCCGGGCACAACAACGTTGCTGCGCTGTACTGCTTGACGCTCGGCTACGAGACGGATGTCGTCCGTGACGAGTCGGGAAGCGGCGAACACGGCGTCTGTGTATTTCCGGATGGGACGAGCTGTCCGGAGTGGGATTTCTACGCCGGGACGTGCGGGGCTGACTTCTCGCTCTGCGCGATGCTCCAGGCCGAGCAAGTGAACAAAGACGACGGCCACGATACGTACGCCCCCAACTATACGGCCTGTGTCGTCGACGGCGTCGAGGTCAACGTCTCCGATCTGCTCGGATTTCCGCATCGCTTCGACACGTCTATCGGGCCCATCGACAACCCGCCCGCCATCACCGTCACTGCACGCCAACGGCGCAAGGTCCGCCGCGGCCGGTCGAGATTGGTGCCGCGGCTGGTGCTGCCCTCCGCGTTCACGTGGCGCAACAAGGACGGCCAGGACTGGATGACGTCGGTGAAAGACCAAAGCCAGTGCGGATCGTGTTGGGCGTTCTCGGCCGTCGGCGCCACCGAGGGTGCGTTCAACGTCCAGAAGAACAAGTCGGACTTCGGTCTCGATCTTTCCGAGGAGCTCTTGAACGGCGGATCGGCGGGGAGTTGCTGTGGCGGGTGGCACTATAAAGCACTCGGCATCATCAAGAGTCCCGGCATCCCCGACGAGGCGTGCCTGCCGTACGACGTCTCCTACTATACGACCGGCAAGTGCGACTGCTTCGGCAACCCGCCGTGCAACGCCATGTGCTCGGGTCTGCCGACGGAATGCAGCCACCGGCTCGAGAGTGACGAGTGCGCCGACTTCGCCAGCAGGCGCACCACCATCAAGGATTACCATTCCGTCGGTCCCGACATCGACGCGATGAAGACGAAGCTGATCGAGGACGGTCCGCTGTCGGTCTGCTACGCGCATCAGGGGACGTTCAACGGCGATGTGTACGAGTGTCCGTACGGCTGGTGCCGAGGCGCCACGTCGGATCCGAATCCCGCCATCTCCTGCAGCAGCTCCGGCGACCCGGTGTGTCCGTCGGGCACGACGTGCAAGGCGATCACCACGAATCACTGCGTCGTGATCGCGGGCTTCGACGACAGCACCAACAGCTGGCTCATCAAGAACAGCTGGGGCAGCGGCTACAACGGCGACGGGTATTTCAATATGCGTTACGGCAATTGCCACATCGAGAGTCAGGCGTACTGGGTCGAGATCGGCGACACGCCGAATCGTCCACCGACGGCCGAGGCCGACGGGCCGTACACCGCCGAGTGCGGAGGTGCGACGACGACGTTGCCGGTCGACGGCACCGGATCGAGCGATCCCGACGGCGACGCGCTCAGCTATGCGTGGACCAGCACGTGTCCGGGCGCGAGCTTCGACGACGCAACGTCGGCGACGCCGAACCTGAGCGTCAGCACGTCGTCGCTGAGCAGTCCTCTCGTGTGCCAAGTCGATCTGACGGTCGAGGACCCCGGCAGTCTCTCCGCGAGCGATTCGGCGGCGGTCACGATCAGCGACACGCTCGCGCCCGACATCACGTGTCCGGCGAATCAGCAAGCCGAGTGCACAGGACCGACGGGAGCGGCAGTGAGCTTCCCGGATCCGACCGCGACGGACATCTGCACGGCATCACCGACGACCGCCTGTAGCCCGCCGTCTGGCAGCACCTTCCCGGTGGGAACCGCGATCGACAAGTGTACGGCGACGGACGCGAGCACGAACAGCAGCTCGTGCACCTTCAACGTCAGCGTGGTCGATACGACGCCGCCCGTCATCACGCACGTCAGTCCTAGCGTTGCGGAACTATGGCCGCCGAATCACAAGATGGTGCCGATTACGGTGAGCGCCGAAGCGACCGACGTGTGCAGCGCGACGACGTGTCATGTGAAGTCGATCACCAGCAACGAGCCCGAGAACGGACGCGGCGACGGCAATACGGCTCCCGACTGGACCATCGATGGCCCTCTCGCCGTGAGCTTACGCGCGGAGCGATCCGGTGGAGGCGGCGGACGGACCTATACGCTCACCGTCGAGTGCAGCGATGCCGGCGGTAACAGCGCGAGCGCGCCCGTCGTCGTCAAGGTGCCTGCCAACCAAGGAAAAAAGTAGGAGCGCGCGATTGATACGCGGCGCGCGCCGCAGAAGAT
>JBGPOW010000286.1:0-5437 GCA_041488235.1 Binatia bacterium | reverse complement strand
CTGGCGCGCATTCTCGCCGCGCTGCTGCCGCCCGGTTGCGACGGCAGCATCTCGACCGTCCCCGGCGCCTACAAGGAGCGCGTCGCCTCACCGCAGGATGTCGCCGCGATCGCGGACCGTCTGGTCGCGCACGTCGCCACGCTGCACCATCTGCGCGAGCGCCGCGGCGTGACGATCGCGCTCGCGCTCGAGCCGGAGCCGTGTTGCCATTTCGAGACCGTCGCCGAGACGACCGCGTTCTTCGAGCAGCACGTGTGGCCGCGAACGGTGCCTGGGCTCGACCGCCGCACGAGCGAGGCGGCGCTACACCGCCACCTCGGCGTCTGCTTCGACGCCTGCCACATGGCGGTCGAGCACGAGCCCGTCGGCGCGGCACTCGCGGCGTTTGCCGCGCACGGGATCCGCGTCGTCAAGGTGCAGGTGAGCGCCGGCCTCGCGGCGACGCTCGATCGCGCCGAAGACGTTGCCGCGCTCGCCGCCTTCGCCGACGACGTCTACCTGCACCAAGTCGTCGAGCGCGCGCCGCACGGTCTCGTGCGCTGGACGGATTTGCCCGCGGCGCTGGCGGACGCCGCGCGCGAGCCGCGCCGGCGCGAGTGGCGCGTCCACTTCCACGTGCCGCTCTTCCGCGCGCGGCTCGGCCGCTTCGCATCGACGCAGCCATACGTCCGCGAGCTGCTCGCGCTGCTGCGCCGCGAGCCGGCGACCGAGCACCTCGAGGTCGAGACCTACACCTGGGACGTGCTGCCCGAGGAGTACCGCGGCGAGCCGGTCGCCGACGCGGTTGCGCGCGAGCTCGACTGGGTCATCGCCGAGATGTCGCGCCCGACGGACGACGTGGCGCCGGCGGCGCAGACTTGAGGACGGCGCCGTGAGCCGCGCGCACGCGTACCTTCGCCTCGGCCGCGTCTCGAACCTGCCGACGGTGTGGACGAACGTGCTCGCCGGCGTCGCGCTCTCGGGCGCGCGCGCGGCGACGGGCGTGGTGATGCTCCTCGCGCTCGCGCTCTCGCTCTTCTACGTCGGCGGCATGTTCTTGAACGACGCCTTCGACCGCGGCGTCGATACGCGCGAGCGTCCCGAGCGGCCGATCCCGAGCGGCGCCGTCTCCACCGCCGAGGTGTTCGCAATCGGCTACGGGCTCATCGCCGTCGGCGTCCTTCTCGTCAGCTGGCACGCGCCGCATTTCGGCGCCGTTGCGTCGGCTCTGGCGCTCGCCGCGACGATCGTCGTCTACGATGCCCGGCATAAGGGCAACCCATACGGTCCCGTGCTCATGGCGGCGTGCCGCTTTCTCGTGTACACGACCGCGGCGCTCGCCGTCGCGGACCGGCTGGACCGGCCGGTCGTCGTCGGCGCAGCGTGTCTCTTCGCCTACCTCGTCGGTCTCACGTACGCCGCCAAGCAAGAGACGCTCGCGCGACTGCAGAGCCTCTGGCCGCTCGCGCTGCTCGTCGTGCCGCTCGTGCACGGCCTCCCCGCCGCCGCGCGCAGCGCCGTCGCCGCGAGCGTGTATCTCGTGCTCTTCGCCGCCGTGTTCTTCGCGGTGTGGCTGCTGCGCGGCGCGAGCCCGGGCCGGTTTCCGCGCGCGGTGGCGGTCCTCATCGCCGGCATCTCGCTCGTCGATGCGCTCGCGATCGCCGGCGCCGGCGCGCCCGGCGTCGCCGCGGTCGCGGCACTCGGCTGCCCGCTGACACTCGCGCTGCAACGGTTCGTCCGCGGCACCTGAGACCGAAGACGCGTCGACGGCAGCCGTTCAGCGCATCGGCATCGCGCGCGCCGGCTGCGACCCGAGCCCGAGATGCCGCAGGACGAGATCCTTGACCTGCGTCGCGTGCACCGCGCCCTCGCGCGGCAGCAGGTCGGGCTCACTCGAGACGAGGACGGGTCCCGTCGTCGCGACGCCGTGCGAGCCGCGCACGAGTGAAGGGTCGAGCGGGATCACGTCCATCAGCATGCGGAAGCCGAGCATCTTCTTCGCCAGCCGCCAGCCGACTTGCACCGGCGCGAGCGTGAGCGTCGGATCCATGAACAGCTCGACCGGGTCGTAGCCGGGCTTGCGATGGATGTCGACGGTGCGCGCGAACTCCGGCGCGCGCGCATCGTCGAGCCAGTAGTAGTAGGTGAACCAGCGATCGGGCGCGGCGAGCGCGACGAGCTCGCCCGATCGCGGGTGATCGAGGCCGAGCGCGCGCTTCCCGTCGTCGTCGAGGACACGGGCGACGCCCCGCAGTCCGGTGAGGAGCGCCTGCACCTCGCGCACGCGCTCCGGCCGGCGCACGTACACGTGCGCCACTTGATGATCGGCGACCGCGAACGCCTCCGACGCGCCCGCGTCGAGCTTCTCGAGGCCGAGCTCGACGCGCACGCGCAGAAGCCCCGCCTCGCGCAGCGCGCGGTTCACGTGCACCGCGCCGCCCACGGCACCGATCTGGTACTCCGAGAGGACGACGACACGCGCGCCGTCGCGCCGCACGTGCTCGATCAGCTCGCCCGCGACGTCGTCGATCGCGCGCAGGTCGGGCGCGATCCTCGGATCATTCGGCCCGAGACGCTGCAGGTTGTAGTCGAGGTGCGGCAGGTAGACGAGCGTCAGGCTGGGACGGCGCGTGTCGTAGACGTAGCGCGCCGCCTCGGCGATCCAGCGGCTCGAGCGGATGTCGGCGTTCGGCCCCCAGAAGTAGAAGAGCGGGAACTCGCCGAACCGCCGCACCAGCTCGTCGCGCACGTCGGCGGGCTCGGTGTAGATGTCCGGCAGCTTCAGGCCGTCGGCCCAGTAGATCGGCCGCGGCGTCACCGCGAGATCGACCGAGCTGTACATGTTGTACCACCAAAAGAGGTTGGCACAGGTGAAGGACGGATCGCGGTCGCGCGCCGTCTCCCAGATCTTCTCGCCGCCGACGAGGCGATTCGATTGCCGCCAGAGGAACACCTCGGCGAGATCGCGGAAGTACCACCCGTTCGCGACGCAGCCATGCTCGCGCGGCATCGTGCCGGTGAGCATCGTCGCTTGCGCCGTGCACGTCACCGCGGGGACGACGGTCTCGAGCGGCCGCATCCCGCCCTCGCGCGCGAGCGCCGCGAGGTTCGGCGTGTGCGCGCCGAGGAGGTCGGCAGAGAGCCCGACGACGTTCAGGACGACGGTCCGCCGCGTGCTCATCGCCGCACGAACGGCTTGCGGCCGGCGCGCAGGACGGAGTTGCCGGCGAAGAGCTCGCGCTGGTCGATCTCCGGCTGTGCCTCGAGCTCCGCGACGTCGATTCGACCCGACTGCGCGAAAAACGCGAGCGGGTTGCGCCACACGACGGTCTCGATCGTCGCCGCGTCGACGCCGGCCGCGCGCATCCGGTCGGCCGTCTTCACGACCTTCAACGGATCGGAGATGCCCCAGTCCGCGGCACTGTTGATGAGGATGCGCTCGGGCCCGTAGCGACGGACGAGCGCGACCATGCGGTCCTCGTCCATCTTTGTCTCCGGATAGATCGAGTGCGCCGCCCAACAGCCGCTTGCGAGGACGAGCGGCAGCGTCTCCTCGTTGTTGTGATCGATGAGCACACGCTCCTCGGGAAACCGCGCCTCACGCACGAGCGCGATCGAGCGCTCAGTGCCGCACTTCTTGTCGCGATGCGGGGTGTGGACGAGCACGGGGAGGTCGTGTGCGCGCGCGAGCTCGAGCTGGCGCGCGAAGACGTCGTCCTCGGCCGCAGTCTGGTCGTCGAAGCCGACCTCGCCGACCGCGACGACGCTCTCCTTCTCGAGCCAGCGCGGCAAGAGCGCGAGGACGCCGTCGACGAGGCTCGGGTCGTTCGCCTCCTTCGGATTCAGCGCCAGGGTGCAGAAGTGACGGATCCCGAACTGCGACGCCCGAAAGCGCTCCCACCCCACGAGCGACGCGAAGTAGTCCTCGAACGTCCCGACGTGCGTCCGCGGCTGCCCCATCCAGAATGCCGGCTCGACGATGACGACGATCCCCGCGGCCGCCATCGCCTCATAGTCGTCCGTGGTGCGCGACGTCATGTGGATGTGTGGGTCGATGAGCTTCACACCCGCTCCGTCGACGCGCAGCCCCGCGTCGTCATTCCTGCTCCTCGGCGAGCCGCATCAAATCCGCGGACACCGGCCGTCCCGCCGCCCGCCGCTCCGCCGCGTAGTCGCGCGCCATCCGCATCAGCTCCGGCGTGCGACGGCCGTCGAGGCCGACGATGCGCGCGAGCGCTACGTCGAGGAACAGCGCCTTCAGGATCATTTGGTCGAAGTGTAGCGTCCCAAGGTACCGCGCGGGAAACGGGTTCTCGCACGCGATCGCCTCGAAGATCGGCCGCACGCTCGTCCGACACGCGTCGGCGGCGAGCACCGCGAAACGCTCTGGCCGTGGCAGCAGTGGTAGGGCGCGGAGGACGGCGCGTCGCTCGTCGGTGTCACCGCCGCGGAAGCAGTCGCGGACGAGCGCATCGAGATCGGGCCGCGTCGCCGCCGCAACGAGGAGCGTGACGCGCCACAACTCGTCGACGCGCGTCGTGAGCGGCCAGTCGACACAAGCCGCACGCAGTCGCGCCGTCTCGGAGTCGTCGAGGGCGAGCGGCGCTTTGCCGACACGGCGGCTCGCCGCCGTGAACGCGGCGAGCAGCGCCCCCGCGTCGCCCGCCGTCACGAGTGCGACGTCCGTCCGCGGCGCTAGTAGGCCGCGCAGCACGTCGAGGATCGGCGGGGCATCGGCTGCCACGGCCCGATCTCCTATGCTATTTGCGGCGCATGCGCGACGTACTCCAGTCGATTCTCCACCGTTTCGCCGCCGACACCGGGACCATTCACCGCCTCGACGGCGGCGTCCTCGTCCTCGAGGCGGAGGTCGGCCTCCCGCCGCCGGTCGTCGCGATCGTCACCCGCGTCCCCATGGGTAAGGGCATGGCCGGCCTCGCCGCCGAGCGCAATGCCCCGGTGTCGAGCTGCAACATTCAAGTCGACACCACGGGCGACGTGCGCCCGGGCGCGCGGCAGACGGGCGTCAACGGCGCGATCGTCGTCCCGATCCGCGATGCCGCCGGCGCCGTGCGCGGCACGCTCGGCATCGGCGTCCATCGCGAGTACGAGTACGGGGAGGATGAGGTCGCGAGACTCTTGGAAGAAGCAGCGCGTATTCAATTCGCGTAGCGTCGCTGTGCACGCTTCGGCGCGCGCCTTACGCCGGGCGAGGCGGACGGGCGAGCACGTCGATCGGTGCACCCACCCAGATGTCCCCGGGCTCGATCACCTTCCAGTACACGCCGCGCAGGTTCTGATCGCGGGTCGACGGCGCATGCACGAATCGCAACGCGTCGTCGCCGAAGCGGCCTTTGAACTTGACGCAGCCATTGTGCGGCTTCGGCGTCACCTCGACGGTCGCGGCGCCGACGCGGAGTTGCATCCCGGCCGGGAGGTTTTCGGCCGAGATGTCGAG
>JBGPOW010000285.1:0-5444 GCA_041488235.1 Binatia bacterium | reverse complement strand
GATCTGGACAATCTTCTCGCCAGCACGAACATCGCGACGCTCTTTCTGGATACGCATCTTCGCATCCGGCGCTTCACGCCGATCGTGACCCAGCTTTTCAGCCTGATTCCCTCGGACATCGGCCGCCCTCTCAGCGACATCTCGCAGCAGTTCGCCGATCCCGCCCTCCTGTCCGATGCCGCGGCGGTGCTCAAGAAGCCGATCGCGCCGAAGCGAGAAGTGCAGGCCTACGACGGTCGATGGTACGTCCGGCAGGTGCTGCCCTATCGGACGCGCAACAAGCAGATCGAAGGCGTGGTGATCACGTTTTCCGACGTCGCGGCACAAGCGCTGCAGGAAGCGCGCCTCTACGCGGAGTCGATCGTCGACACGGTACGCGAGCCACTCCTGGTGCTCGAAGGAGACTTACGCGTGCGCTCGGCAAATCAGTCATTTTACGCCACGTTCCAGATGCGCCCCGACGAGACGATCGGACGGTCGCTGTACGAGCTGGGCAACCATGCTTGGGACATCCCTCGGTTGCGGACGCTGCTCGGCGAGGTGTTGCCCAAGCATCACGTGCTGAACGACTTCGAGGTCGAGCACGATTTCGGCTCGATCGGGGGGCGGTCCATGCTGCTCAACGCACGCGCCCTCCACCGGGGCGGCGATCGTGCCGATCTGATCCTCTTGGCGATCGAAGACCTCACCGAGCGCAAGCGCGTCCAGAATGCGCTCCGGGAGAGCGAGGACCGCACCCAGGTCGATGAGCAGCTGCGGCAGCGGCAAGCGGAGCTCGCCCACGTGCTGCGCATCAGCACCATCGGCGAGTTGGCCAGCGGCTTGGCCCACGAGCTCAATCAACCGCTTTCAGCAATCGCCAACGTGGTGGAAGCGTGTGCCCGGTACCTGCGGTCGGGCAACGCGCAGCCCAAGAAACTGCTGGCGCTCCTGAAGGATGCGTCGACCGAGGCGCTGCGCGCCAGCGAGATCGTCGACCATCTGCGAGGCTTCATCGAGAAGCGAGAGCCGCAGTTCGCGTCGTGCGATCTCGTCGAGATCGTCCGCAACGTGCATCGGTTCCTGCGACGCGAGATCGAGCAAGCGCAGATCGATCTTCGGCTCAACTTGGATACGAAACCGCTCCCGATTTGGGCGGACCGGATCCAGATCGAACAGGTGGTCGTGAACTTGATGCAAAATGCCATCGACGCCATCCGAGAATCACGCACGGCGACCAAAGAGATTCGACTGGGGGTGCGCCCGGTGAAGGGAACGGCGGAGCTGTGCGTACGCGACAGCGGTGCCGGCATTTCCGCTGCAGCCGCAGAGCGGTTGTTCGAGCCCTTCTTCACGACCAAGCCCGAGGGCCTCGGGATGGGCCTCGCGATCAGCCGTTCCATCATCGAGGCGCATCGGGGCCGCATCTGGGTAGAGCCCTCGCCCGAAGAGCCGGGGACGATGGTATGTTTCTCGCTGCCGCTGCGGCCACCGACGCCGGCGCGGAAGAGGCGGCGAGCGTGACACGAGACGCGACCGTCTTCGTGGTGGATGACAACGCGGCGGTGCGGAAGTCCTTGCGTGCGCTGCTGGAGTCGGCGGGACTTGCGGTCGAAGCGTATGCGACGGCCGAAGAGTTCCTCGTCGCGTACGATCCCGAGCGTCCGGGCTGCCTCGTGTTGGACGTTCGCCTGCGACAGGGCAGCGGACTGGACCTGCAGGACGAGCTGCGTCGACGGAACGCGACTCTTCCGATCATCATCCTGACCGGCCACGGAAACGTGCAGACCTCCGTACGCGCGCTGAAAGGCGGAGCGATCGACTTCTTGCAGAAGCCGACGCCGCCCAACTTGTTGCTGGAGCGCGTCGTCGCGGCGATCGCCCTCGACCGGCAAGCACGCGCCGCGACGACGGACCGCGCCGCCGTCCTCGAACGGCTCGCGGAGCTGACGCCACGCGAGCGCGAGGTCATGGAGCTCCTCGTCGCCGGAAGAACGTCGAAGGAGATCGCCGCCGCCTTGCGCGTCAGCGTTCGCACGGTGGAAGGGCACCGCCGGACCGTGCTCTCGAAGACGAAGGTCGCGTCGGCGGCCCAGCTCGTCCGCGTCGTGTTGAGCGCGCGGCCGCTCGTACGAGGGTAGATCGCGGGTCGCGTGCATCGCGAAGGCAAGATCGCGTCCGAAGACGTCGCACGGCTCGCGAGCGAGGTCCAAGCGAAGAACCAGTCGGTCGGCGAGCTGCTCGAGGCGGAGGGACGGCTCACGGAGAAGGACCTCGCGACGCTTCTCGCGACGACGCTGCACCTCCGGCTGATGGACCTCACATCGTAGCCGTGTGCCGATCCGCGTCCAGGGCGGCACGATCGAGGTTGCGACCGCGAATCCGCTCGACATGGACGCACTCAAGGCGGTCGAGTTCGCGACCGGTTGACCAGACTCACCAGAGTTTAGGTCAGCCCTGACCTGCCCCGCCTTCGCTGATGACGACGGGCGAGCCTCCTAGCGTACGATCGTGGCCCGACGCTCGACGGTCGAGCGTCGTCGAGCGGGTTCCTGCGCCCGTTGAAGCGGCCCCGTCGCGCGGTGCGCGGACTGCTCGACGGCCTGTGGGAGCGGCTGTCGGCAAAGGGCACACGATGGGCGAGCGGGGTGCTCGCGGCGGATTGAATCCGCGAGCCGTTGGGGCCGGCGGGTCTCGGCGCCCCTTGGGTGATCGGCCCTCGTCCGCTGCAACCAGTACTCGAGTCGCGACAGGAGTACGCCGTAGTCCGAAATCGGCTTCGCAATGAACTCGGTGCAACCTGCGTGGAGCGCGTACGTTTCCGCACCCGAACTCGCCGTTATGGTGAGCGCGATGATCGGCACGTCATGTCCGCCGGGCAAGGATCGAATTCGACGGGCAGCCTGCCAGCCGTCCATCGTCGGCATCCGCAGATCGAGGAGGACCACGTCGGGCTGCTCGGCTTCGAACATCGCCGTTGCCTGCAATCCGTCGACCGCCTCGCGGAACTCCACATCGGGAAAATGCCGCGCGACGAACCGTCTGAGCAAACAGCGATTCAGCTCGAGGTCGTCAGCGTACAATATGCGCTGTTTCCGCGGCGCTTGGGCCGTGTGTACTGGAGACGCCGGACGGGCGGCCGCGTCGTGCGCGCCGGCGCAATTGGTCGCCATTGCCTCGGCATCGTCGCCGCGCCATAGCGGCTGTCCCGTGGGGAGCGTCACGCGAAACGTCGAGCCCTTTTCCGGCATGCTCTCGACGCTGATGTCTCCCCCGAGCTGATCGAGAAGCTTGCGCACGATGAAGAGGCCGAGACCCGCACCGGCGTACGACCGCGCGTCTGAGCTGTCGACCTGGCGAAACATCTCGAAGATGACCGGGAGGTGTGCTGCGGGAATTCCGATCCCGGTATCGGTCACGCTGATGATGCACGAGCCTTCTCGTGTCTGACAGCGGACGACGACTTCTCCCTCGGGAGTGAATTTGAGGGCGTTGCCGACGAGATTCTTGACGATCATCTTGAGCTTGCGACGGTCCGTATAGAGGACGCCGTGCTCGACGGGCTCCCAGCGGAGCTCTGCGCGCGTCTTGCGGGGATGCACGGCGAACTCCGCTGTCAGCTCCGTCCAGAGGTCTTCCATGGACGTCTCGCCGAGCTGTGGGATGTCATGCCCCTGCGCGATCCGATTGAGATTCAACGTCGCCTCGACCATGTCGAGGAGCTCGACGCCGGAGGCGCGCACGCGTCCGAGGATGGCCATTTGCTCGTCAGAGCACTGCTGGTCGGCGAGCATATCGAGGTAGCCGATGATCACGTTGAGCGGCGTTCTCAGCTCGTGGGACATCGTCGAGACGAATTCCGACTTGAGCTGGCTCGCTCGTTCGGCGGTCTCGAGCAGTCCGATGTTCGCGAGTGCGTGGGATCCCAGCTCGGCAATGCGCCCGAAGAGCTCAATTTCTTGGCGCGTGAAGCGTTTGGTATTTCGACCGACGGCGATGAGGCCGACGCAGCGATCGTTCTCCAAGAGCATCGCGATCAGCAGTCTGCTTGCGCCGAAGGGCGCGAGCAGCGCTCCGAGCAGTGGATGCTCGGGATCAGTCGTACTCAACTCGACGACGGTCGCGGCGGCGAGTGTCTCGAGAAGGTGATTGCTGATTTGCTCCGGCATGCGCAGCCGGCTCAGTGCGGACCACGCCTCGGCTGAAAGACCCGACGCGGCAATCGGACCGTACCCGTGCTCGTCAGGCATCCAGATGTGGCTCTGTTCGGCGCCGATGGTTTCGGCGGCAAGCCGACAAACGCGATCGAGCAGGTCCTTCGTTTCGTGGCTCGCAACGAGTTCCGACGCGACGTGTGCCTCGGCGGTCAATTGGTGCGCTTTCAACGTGAGAGTCCGAACCTCGAGACGTCGGCGCATCTCGCCGCCCACGAGCGCGGCAACACGACGGAGAAACTCGAGATCGCGCGGCCGCCATCTTCGTCGGCGGCGCGCGAAGACTCCGAGTAAGCCGTACGGAGTCTCTTCCCCTGCGATGACGGCGAGCGCGGCGCCCACGATGCTTTGCTCGCGAAAGAGCGCGGGTCGCTCGAAACGCTGCTCTGCGCCGAAGTCGTCCACGGCGGTCGTTCCGGGCCCGGCGAGCGCGGCCGTGACAAGCGACTGCGGACCGCGCTGCAGTCCCATCTTGTCTTGCAGCGTCGTCTTCCACCCGTTCCCGGCGCGAACGATCAACGTGTCTCGGTCGGGCACGCATTCGAAGACCGTCGCACAGTCGGCCCCCAGGGTGTCGCGCGCAACCGCGCAGGCTTCGTGGAGGAGACCACGGTCGTCGCTTTCGGTGAGCGTCGCTTCCCAAAGATGTGTGAGCTTCCGCTCACGCCAGGTCGCGCGTCCGTATCTATTGATGACCGCCCAGGATGTCACGACGGCGACAACGGCGATCGCGAGCAGGACGCCGGCACCGGTCGAGAGCTGCGCGGCTGTCCACTGAACGGCTAGAGGATACATTACCGTTCAGACGAGCAAACGATATGCCTATTGCTCACCTCTGAAACGAAACCATGAACACGATCGCGCCCGGTCTTTCTCGGAGGCCTGCCACAAAAGCGTTGTTTTGAAACTGACGAACGGCAACGTTGTGTCGCCGCGATCTGGCACAACAGATGCCACGAATGAGTGTACGCCGGAGCGCGACGCAGCCTGCGGTCGCGATCGGAGGGGGAGCGCCCTGACCTTGCGCGACGACCGCTCCGGGCCTGCGCTGCCGGGAGCCTTGAGCGCTTGGCCCGGCCGCGCTTGGCGCGCCGATCGAGGCGCCGCCGCAAAGGGGCCGCGACACTTTCTTGGCACCCGGACGGTCAGAATTGGCGGCCGGACCTCGTAGCGCGGCGACCGACATCGGAAATGATGGCCGCGCGCGCGCGACGGCGATGGCCTGAAACGTGCTCGGCCTGTGCGGAGCCT
>JBGPOW010000284.1:0-5452 GCA_041488235.1 Binatia bacterium | reverse complement strand
TGCTCGTCGATGCGCATGGGCTCGACGCCGAGGCCGAGTGCGCCGGCGAGGTCGAGGACGGCGGTGAAGCCGGGGTCCTCCACCGCGACCCGGTCGCCCGGACGGAGGTGCGCCTGCAGTGCGCGCTCGATGCCGTCGAGGGCGCCGCCGACGACGCACAACGCGGCGGTCGGAATGCCCTCGGCGGCGAATTGCTTGGCGGCGATTTCGAGCAGCTTCGGATCGGCGCCGCGAAGCTCGGCATAGAGGCGCGGCCGGCCGTCGAGCGAGGTGAGGGCGCGGTCGAGCCGCGGCAAGAGCGCCGGATCGGGGTTGCCCACCGCGAGGTCGCGGACGTGGGGAGGAAGCGTCAGCGTGGCGCGCGTCGCGAGCGGCGGGCGCGCGCTCACGCAGGTGCCGCCGCGGCCGCGCGCGACGAGGAGGCCGCGGCGACGGAGAGCATGATACGCGGCCATGACCGTCGCCGGGCTGACGCGCAAGCGGCCGGCGAGCGCCCGGACCGTCGGCAGCTGCGCTCCGACCGCCAAACGTTCCTCGCGGACAGCGCGCTCGATGCTCGCGGCAATGGCGCTTGCAGTCGCGCCTCGAATTGCATAGTGTACTATCACGCTCAACAGTATGTATCAGTACAAAAGAGAGGTGTCAATGGACTCGCTCGCACCGACCGCCCGGACCACTCTGAAGCGCCTGCCGAAGCGGGGTACGTACGATCGTGCCGCGATGTACCGCATCCTCGACGAGGCGCTCGTCTGCCACGTCGGCTTTGCGAGCCGCGCCGACCGGGTCGCTCGCGGCGACCGGGGCGTCCGCGACGACCGGGTCGCCGACGGGACGCCGGTGGTGATCCCGACCGCCTACGGGCGCGACGGCGACACGCTCCTCCTCCACGGCTCCGCTGCTGGACGGATGCTGCAAACCGTCGGCGGCGGCATCGACGTCTGCGTGACCGTCACCTTGATCGACGGCCTCGTCCTCGCCCGCTCGGCCTTTCACCACTCGATCAATTACCGCTCGGTCGTGATCTTCGGGCGTGCGCGCATCGTCGAGAGCGTCGACGAGAAGCGCGATGCGCTGCGCGCGATCACCGAGCACATCGTTCCCGGCCGCTGGGCGCACGTGCGTGAGCCGTACGCGCAGGAGCTGAAGGGGACGCTCGTCCTCGCGCTGCCGCTCGAGGAGGCTTCGGTAAAGACGCGCTCGGGTCCGCCGCTCGACGACGAGGAAGACTACGCGCTCGCCGTCTGGGCGGGCGAGCTGCCGCTGCGGACGGTGCCGCAGGCGCCGGTCGACGACGCGCGGCTCGTCGCCGGCGTCGAGGCGCCGCTCTACGTGCGCGCGTATCGGCGGCCGCAGGTGAATTGACCGGCGGCGGCGAAGCCTTTACAAAACAGCGCGGTGAGGATTCGGGTTCGTGCCGGGGACGCGGCGTCCGCGGCGGCCGAGATGGTCGGGGTGTTGCTCGCGACGAACGAGGAGCGCGGCGCGGCGCTCCGCGCCGTCGCGCGCGGCACGGACGGCGCCGCCGTACGCCGCGCGCTCACTGCGGAGCGCTTCCGCGGCCGTGAAGGGCAAGTCGTGACCGTCGCGCTCGCCGGCGCGCGGCGTCGGCTGCTCTGCATCGTCGGCCTCGGCGACGCGGCGGCGCTCGACCCCGATTCGTGGCGGCGCGCCGCCGGGCGCGCGCGGCAGGCGGCGGAGCGCCACGGCGCGAGGCGCGTCGCGATCGCGGTCGACGGGCGGGCGTCGAGCATCGAGCACGTCGTCGCGCTCGCCGAGGGGTTCGACCTCGCCGGCTATCGCTTCGACAAATACAAGTCGGATGCCGAGCACCCGTCGGCTGTCGCCGAGCTGACGGTCGTCACGCCGGCGCCGCCGCCCGCGCGCGAGATCGAGCAGCGGCTCGGCAACGTCGCAACCGCCGTCGCCGCCGTCGGCACCGTCCGCGATCTCGTGAACGAGCCCGCCGCGGTCAAGACGCCGACCTTCATCGCCGCGACCGCCGAGCGCCTCGCCGCCGACGCCGGCGTCGAGGTCGAAGTGTGGGATCGCGCGCGCATCGAGCAGGAGGGCCTCGCGGGGTTGCTGGCGGTCGCGCGCGGCAGCAACGAGGAGCCGCGGTTCATCCGCATGCGCTACCGCGGACCGGGCGCGCGGCGGCGCGTCGCGCTCGTCGGCAAGGGGATCACGTTCGACTCGGGCGGTCTCTCGCTGAAGCCCGCGAAGGCGATGGAGACGATGAAGACCGACATGGCCGGCGGTGCCGCCGTGATCGCGACGATGGCGGCGGCCGGACGCATGCAGCTCGCGATCGACCTCGACGGCTTCGTGCCCGCGACCGAGAATCTGCCCGGCGGCAAGGCGCAAAAACCCGGTGACGTCATTCGCTTCCGCAACGGCAAGAGCGTCGAGGTGCTGAACACCGACGCCGAGGGGCGCCTCGTTCTCGCCGACGCATTGACGCTCGCCGCCGCCGAGAAGCCCGACCTCATCGTCGATCTCGCGACGCTCACCGGCGCGTGCATCGTCGCGCTCGGGCCGCAGGTCGCCGGCGTCTACGGCAACGAGCAGGCGATCGTCGATCGGCTGGTCGCGCTCGGGCGCGAGACCGGCGAGCCGCTCTGGCAGCTGCCGCTCGTCCCCGAGTATCGCGACGACATCAAGAGCCCGGTCGCGGACCTGAAGAACATCGGCGGCGGCAATGCCGGCAGCATCACCGCGGCGCTCTTTCTGCAGGAGTTCGTCGACGGCAGGCCGTGGATCCACGTCGACATCGCCGGTCCGGCCTTCACGGACAAAGACCTGCCGTACGCGCCGAAGGGCGGCACCGGCTTCGGCGTGCGAACGCTGCTGCGTTACCTCGCCGAGCTCGCCGTGGCGCCGCCGGATGCGCCGCCGCGCATCGCCGGCGCCGCGTCGCACGCGCGACCGCGCCGCAAGCCGCCGCTCGCCGTCAAAACGCGCCGGCGCTGACGCCTGTCGCGAGCGCAGCGAATCCAATCAGCCCGCAGCGCCGCGCCGACGCTCATCCCGAGCGACGGCGTGCCCGCGCCTTGGCGCGCGCCTTCGCGAACGGCGACGGCTCGCATGCGCGCGCGACGCGCACGCTCGGCCGCGCCTCGCGACGCGCACGATCGACCGTCGCGGCGCGCGCCGCTTCGCGCACGAGCGGCCGCGCTGCTTTCCGCGACCCGAACGTCCGCACCGAGCGCACCAGCGCCGCGGCGACCTCGCGGCGCTGGTCTCTTCTCGCGAAGATGCTGCCGCGCGCGGTACCGCGGCTCGTGCGTGCGATCTGCCGCGTGGCGCGCGCCGGCTCGACGTAGCTGGCGAGTGCGGTGCGCAGCGGTGCGGCGGCGCCGGTCGGCACACGCAGCGCGTAGCCGCTCGGCGTGATCCCCCGGCGCAGTGCCGGGTTCAGGTCCGCGAGTTCCGAGGCGGAGACGCCGCACAAGCCGGCGGCGGTCGAGAGCGAGACCTGCCGATCCACGTTCACCGTCTCGAAGTGGTACGGCAGATCCTCGGGTGCGACGAAGCCGTACACCTGCGGCGCCTTCGCGATGCTGACCGCGGCGAGAAAGCGCGGCACGTACTGCGACGTCTCGCTGGGCAGGTAGCCGCGATCGCGCATCGACCAGAAGTTTTGCGCGCCTTTGTCGGCGAGGATACGGGCGACGCGGTTCTCGCCGCCGTTGTAGGCGGCAAGCGACAGCTCCCAGTCGCCGAACATCTCGTGCAGATCCTTCAGGTACTGCGCCGCCGCCTCCGTCGACTTGATCGGGTCGCGGCGCTCGTCGACCATCGCGTCGATGCGAAGGCCGTATTTCTTCCCGGTCTCGGGAATGAACTGCCACGGACCGACGGCGCCGGCGGGCGAGACGGCTTGCGGACGATAGCCGCTCTCGATGAGCGGCAGGTAGGCGAGCTCCGCCGGCAGCCCGGCGTGCGCGAGCATTCCCGCCATCGTCGGGACGTACTTGGCGCTGCGCGCGAGCGCGCCGTCGAAGAAATCGTGGAGCTCGCTCTGGAACGTCGCGATGCTGCTGCGGACCGCCGGCTTATCGAGGTCGAACGACGCCGCCTTCGGGCGCATCGCCGCCACGACCGCCGGCATGCTCGGCGCGACGCTGGCGAGATCGGGAATGTGGCCGCGCGCGACGCTCGACGACGACGTCGTCTGTGTCGCCACCGGTGCGCCGCTCGTCATCGCCTGCTTCACGCTCGGACTCGCGTTGAAGCAACCGCTGATCAGCGCCGCACTCACCAACCACGCTACCGGCGCCGCTCGTCCGGCGCCGCCCCATCGATTTTGGACATCGAACATCCGAATACCTCTCGGTCTGGCGGTCTACACGGAAGTCTCACCTCGAGAGCGAGGTGCCGTCGTGGGAATGCTGCACATGCCGCCGGTCGAGGACGGAGAGACGCGCGCACACGTCTTAGCAACGCGCGTCATGAGATCTGCGATTGTGATTGGTGAGTCGTCTGCCGTGCCCACACCCACACCGCCTCCTCAACCCCAACGGCCAGCAACCGCGAAACGGTGTCGTTATACATGCGAGGTCCTCGATTGCAACACAAAACGCCTTGGTGCCGGCGGCTTTCAGCAACGATCACGCCATCGCGCCGGCGCCGGGCGCGGCGGGGCTATTCGGATGGCTGTTCCCATGATGGGTCGATCGCCGCGCTACGATTTCGTCGTTGGGAACGGATTTGCGCGGCTTGGGCGAGTGCTGTGTGCGATGGGCGCGCTCAAACGCAACCGTCGCGGTACGTCGACCCGACCGCGATTGCTCGCGGCCGAACGTACGAGAAACGCGGGCGGAGGTACGAGGCGCACTGGTGCGGCTGCAAGGCTCGTGCGGTCGTGCTGCACGCACGATGACCGCGTCGTCACCACGACGTGAACATCTCCGCGACCACGGTCTGCACCGCGATCTCGTACGCGGCGCCCAACGTCACCGCGCCCGGAGTGGAGACCGGATGCACCGGTTGGCGGACGCTCCACACCTCTCGCCCGGTCGCGGCGTCGATCAGGCTTGCCCTCACGCCGGCGATGACGAATGCCGGGTGGGTGTCGGCGTCGGCCTCCCAGCGCCGAATCTCGAGATAGAGTACGAACCCCTCGAGCCGCGCCGCCGAGGCGACGCGAGCCGCCTCCTCGGCGCTCTCGGGCGCGCGACCGTGCAAAGCGCCTTCGACGGTTGCCGGCTCGCTGACGCGATACCCACGCGCTCTCAAGAACGAGGCTGTCTCCTCGGCGAGCGCGTCGGCGACGGTGAAGCGCTCGGTGTGGAGCGCGTACCGTTCCAGCAGCGACGTGCCGGCGATCGGCAGCCCGTCGCCCGTCCTGTTCGCCGGCGGCAGTACGGTCACGACGTGCACGTCATGCGGCGGAGCGGGCGCGATAGGACGATGCACGCACCCGGCCGAGAGCACGACCGCGTGCAGAATC
>JBGPOW010000283.1:0-5476 GCA_041488235.1 Binatia bacterium | reverse complement strand
TATATAGCTGTAAGCCAATGCAGAAGCGAACGCTTCACCGAAACGCGCCGACGACGTCCTCCGTCAGGACCGTCGCAAGTGGCCGTCGAACCGAGGAAACCGGCTTAACTGACCGGCATTGGGTCTAAACCGTGTCCGGCATCCCGCGCGAGCGATCCTCGCGCGGAGCCGACCGCGCGCCCCGGCACGCCCGCGAGGATCCTCGTGGGGAGCCGGCGACTCGGGTCAGACGAACGCCGGCATCACCTCTTCGCGGAAGAGCTCGAGCCCCTCGAGATCGAACGGCGCGCGGAGCGACACGTTCACGCGGTCGGCGCCGGCGTCGCGGTAGCGGCCGACGCGGTCGATCACCTGCTGCGGCGTGCCGATCAGCATGCCCGGCTCGAGAAACGCAAGCATCGACCCGAACTGCGCCGCCAGCGCCTCGCGCTTGCGGCGCGCCCCTGCCTCATCGGGCGCGAGCGCGAGACCGACGTTGATGGTGCGCTGGATCGCGGCCGGATCGCGGCCCAGGCGCTCGCACCATGACGTCAACACGCCACTCTTCTGCGCAAAGACCTCGGGCGCGACGAACGGGACGTTCCACCCGTCGGCGCGCTGCGCGACGATGCGCAGCAAGCGACGCTCGCCCATGCCGCCGATCCAGATGTGCGGTCGTTTGACCGGGCGCGGCTCGCAGCGCGCGCCGCGCAGCTGGTAGTAGCGGCCGTCGAACGTGACCGACTCCTCGTCGAAGAGCCGGCGGATCAGCGCCGCTTGCTCGTCGAGGCGGTCGAGGCGCTCGCGCAGCGACGGGAACGGCACGCCGAACGCCGCGCACTCGGCCTCGTGCCAGCCGATCCCGAGACCGAGGTGTACGCGCCCGCCACTCACATGATCGATCGTCGTCGCCGCCTTCGCGAGGACTCCAGGATGGCGGTAGAGGATGCAAAACACGAGGCAGCCGACGGCGACGCGCGTCGTCTCGGCGGCGAGCGCGGTCATCGTCGCGACACCTTCCAGGCACGGTCCGCGCGTCTCGCCGATCACCGCCGGGGCGAAATGATCCCACACCGATACCCAATCGAAGCCGCCGCGATCGGCGGCGCGCCACACCGCGCGCAGCTCGGGGTACGTGCAGTGCTGCGGCCCGGCGTGGACGCCGAAGCGCAACGCGCTCACCCTTCGACCGCCTGGAACGCGCCGTCCTCCTCGACCTCGACGCTGAATCCGAGCGACTCGACCATGCGCCGCGCGCGCTCGGCGCCGAGGCCCTCCGTCGTGAGGTAGCCGTCGACGAAAATCGAGTTCGCGGGATAGAGCGCCAGCCCCTGCCACGCACCGAGGCTACGCTCGCGGCCGCCGGCGGCGCGGATCTCGCTGTCGGGATTGGTGAAGCGGAAGAGGCAGAGCGCCTTCAGCGCCCGGCTCGCCGTCAGCGACGCGGCGCCGCCGAGCGGCGTGCCGGGGATCGGAAGCAGGAAGTTGACGGGCAGCGAGTCGACGTGCAGCTCGCGGAGCGCGAATGCCAGCTCGACGACGTCCTCGTCGCTCTCCCCCATTCCGATGATGCCGCCGCAGCACGTGGCGAGACCGGCGCGTTGCACGGCGCGCACCGTCGCAACCCGGTCGGCGTAGGTGTGCGTCGTGCAGATCGACGGATGGAAGCGCTCGCTGGTGTTCAAGTTGTGATTCACCCAGCCGACGCCGGCGTCCTTCAACGTCCGTGCCTGCTCTTCGTTCATGATCCCGAGCGAGACGCAGATCTCGAGCGTCGGAAAGCGCGCTTTGATGGCGCGCGTCGCGTCCGTCAGCTCCGCGATGTCGCGCGCGCTCGGCCCGCGGCCGCTCGTGACCATGCAGTAGCGGTGCGCGCCACGGGCCACGGCGGCCTCGGCGCCCTCGATGAGCTGCTCGGCGGGCAGCAGGCGGTAGGTGTCGATCGCCGCCGTCGAGACCGCCGACTGCGAGCAGTAGTGGCAATCTTCGGGACAGAGGCCGCTGCGGGCGTTGCGCAAGAGGCAGAGCTTCACCCCTCTTCCGAAGCGGCGCTCGCGCACGCGAAACGCGGCGAGGAGGAGTGCGCGGAGATCGTCGTCGGGCGCACGCAAGACGGCGCGCGCCTCGTCACGAGGGAGATCCTCGCCGGCAAGCGCGCGATCTGCGTAGGTGTCGTAGATCGAGCTCGGCTGCGTCCCACGGCGTGCGACGTTCATGACCACCCCCGCTGCTGTGCGTAGAAGAACGGTCCTCCGAGGTACATCGCGAAGCCGATCGCGAACACGAACGCGAGGTCGGCCTCCTCCTCGCTGGCGACGATGCCGCGGTCGAGGAGCTCCTTCGCTTTGCGCCAGAGCGCGCGCACGCAGCGCTCGACGATCTCGTCGGCCGAGGCGACGCGGTCGCCGCGCGGCGCCGCGAGCGTCGCGAGCTCGGCGTAGACCGGACCTTTGGCGCCCCCCGCCCAGTCGTAGAAGCCTCCGCCCGACTTCACACCGAAGCGGCCGCGGTCGCGCAGCTGGACGACGAGCGGCGGGCGCTCCGGCTTTGCGACTCGCGCGAGCACGTCGAACATGCCGGCGGCGACGTCGACCCCTGCTTGGTCGGCGACCTCGAAAGGGCCCATCGGGAAGACGCGCGCGCGCATGACGGTGTCGATCGTCTCGAGCGGCGTGCCTTCGCGGTAGAGCGTCTCGGCCTCGCGGAAGTACTCGGCGAGCCCGGCGTTCACGAGAAAGCCCGGCGAGCCGTCGCGCAGCAGCACGGGCACCTTGCCGATCTTGCGCACGAAGCCGTGCAAAGCCGCGAGCACCTCCGGCGGCGTCTCCGGGGTGTGGATCACCTCGACGAGCGCGCGCAGCGGGTGCTCCGCCGGACTGAAGAAATGCAGGTTCGCCATCTGCGCCGGCGCACCGCCGCCCGCGGCGAAGAAGCGCGCGAGAAAACCCGGACCCATCGAGCTGCTGTTCGAGCTGACGATTGCGTCCGGCCGCACGACGCGCGCGAGGCGGCGGTAGAAGTCGGCCTTGGCGTCGGGATCCTCCTTCCGCGCCTCGACGACGAGATCGCAGTCGGCGAGCGCGTCGAGCTCGGTCGTGACGCGTACCGAGGCGACCTCGGCGTCGGCGCCCGCGGCGTCGACCCGGCCGCGCGCGATCATCGGCTCGTACTTCTGGCGCAAGCGCGCGGGTGCACCGGCGGCGAGCGCCGGCACCGGAACGTGCCCGATCACCTCGAAGCCGGCGCGGCGGGCGAGGAACGCGATCGCGTTCCCCATGTAGCCGTCGATGCCGTCGACGCCGACGCGCCGGATCGGCCGCGGGGTGACTTTGGCGAGCGCGGACGGCAGCTTCGTCACGCGCTGCTGCGTGAAGAAGAAACGCATGCCCGCCTTCGCCTCGCTCGAGGCGGCGACCTCGAGGAAGCGGTCGCGCTCGAGCTGGATCGCCTCCTTCAACGGCAGCTGCACACCGCGGGTGACCACCTCGAGCGCGACGAACGGCGCGCGCGGATGCTCGCGCCCCTGCGTCGCCTTGGTGATCGTCGGCAGCACCATCGGCGCGACCTGCGACGCCATCGAGAGGTCCGGCACCGGCCGACTGAGCGTCGGCACGGTCTCGCGCAGATACCGGAGGGCGAAGCGCTCCACGTCCTCACCGTCCGGCACGACCGCGTCGAGCATGTGGATGGGAAGCGCCTTCTCGACGCCGAGCGTCTTCCCCTGGAGAATCACGGTGAGCGCCGCTTCGCCGCGCATCGGATCGTCGGGGTTGACCAGCCCCGCGCGACGCGGCAGGCGCTGCGTGCCGCCGAGTCCGGGAAAGATGTTGAGCAGCATCTCCGGAAAGCCGACCGACGAGCGTCGCGTGGCGACGATCGCGCGGCACGCGAGCGCGAGCTCGTAGATGCCGCCGAGGCAGACGCCGTCGAACGCGGCGACCCAGGGAATCGGGCCCTCCTCGATGCGGAAGAGCACCGCGTCGCCGCGATCGATCAGCGCCGTGAGATCGGCGGCGCTGCCGTGCATCAGCTCGCCGATGTTGGCGCCGGCGCCGAGCCCGTAGCGGTTGCCGAGGAGCACGACGCCGGCGAGCGGCGTACGCGCGTGGCGGGTGCGGACGTCGGCCTCGACGGCCTCGAGCTCCTCGATCGCGGCGCGCGAGAGTGTGTTCATGCCGCCCGAGTCGAACGTCACGATCGCTACGCCGCCGTCTACCCGAATCTGGAATTGCGCCATCGCGCCTCCCGTCGCGTCGTTCTTCCGATCGCCCGCCGATTTGTCAACCGCGCTCGCAAGGTGACGTTCACGAGCGCCGGCGCGCGCTCGCGCACCATCGTCACCGCGAGGGAGGAAGAATCTAGACAGCGGCACGGCGTGACGATAGGATTTTTCGCACGCGCCTCCAGTGGCGCAGGAGTCATCCCGATCGGGGTTCACACAGACCCCATGGGCCGGGTGCCGGCGATCGGGGCCGAGACGCGACAACGGCGGTCGCGGATCGGTGGCGGGGCTTGGGCCTGCCCGGTCGTCTCGCCGGACGAAAGGAGGTGATCCAGTGACGTATTTCCCTACGGTGATCTGTGAGGTGGTGGCCTCCTAGGGCAGACCCACTTCAACGTCGCTGGGTCCTCCTACGGAGACCCAGGCACCACCGAACCCCGATAGCGCCCGCGTCACCGGCGGGGCGGCGCGTCGCCGCACAGCTATCGGGGTTTTCTTTTGTCTTCGGTTACCGTGCTTCGCCGTCGAGCCAGGCGAGCACCGCGCGGTTGAAGTCGTCGGGATACTCGACGAGCGCCGCGTGCCCGCCGCGGGGCAACACCTCGAGACGCGCCCCAGAAATTCCGGCAACGATCTCCTCACTCAGAAAGAGCGGTGTGAGGACATCCTCGGCGGCGGCGAGGACGAGCGTCGGCGCGCGCACCAGATGTAAGCGATCGCGCGTCGAGTGATCGACGATCGCGTCGACCTGATGCCCGTACGCCTCGGCGCTCATGAACGGCATCGCGCTCACCAGCGCGAGGACGCTCTCGAGGCGCGACCCGTCGCGCATGGTCGTCGGCGACAGGAGCCACGGCAGCGTTGCGATCCCTTCCGAAAGGAGGTTCGCGCCTTGGAGACGCGCCCAGCGCCGGTGCAGCAAGAAGTCGCGACGGACGGGCTCGGGTCGTGCAAAGGACATCGCGAGGACGAGGCGTCCCACGCGCTCCGGATGATGGATCGCAAGCTCCTGCGCGATCATGCCGCCCATCGAAACGCCGACCACGTGTGCGCGCGCGATCCCAAGCGTGTCGAGGAGACCGACCGCGTCCTCGGCCATCGCGGCGACCGTCCACGGCGGCAACGGCGTGGCGCTGCGCCCGGCGCCGCGATTGTCGAACGCGATCACCCGGTAGCGCGCCGCGAACGCTTGCCGTTGCGCTGCCCAGGTCTCGAGGCTCGCGCCGAGGCCCATGATGAGCAAGAGCGGCGCGCCGCTCCCCTCTTCCTCGTAGT
>JBGPOW010000282.1:0-5513 GCA_041488235.1 Binatia bacterium | reverse complement strand
GGCAACTCGAATTGGCGCGGCCCGATCTGGTTCCCCGTGAACTACCTGCTCATCGAGTCCTTGCAGGTGTTCCACTATTACTACGGCGACGACTTCAAGGTGGAGTGTCCGACCGGCTCGGGCGAGCTCCGCACGCTGCGCCAGGTCGCCGACGAGCTGTCGCGCCGCCTGATCCGCATCTTCATGCGCAACGGCGAGGGCCGGCGCGCCGTCTTCGGCGGCCAGGATCGCTTGCAGCGCGACCCGCACTGGCGCGACTATCTCCTCTTCCACGAGTACTTCCACGGCGACAACGGCGCCGGGATCGGCGCCAACCATCAGACCGGCTGGACGGGGCTCGTCGCGAAGCTGATCCAGCAGCAGGGCGAGCAAGCGACCCGTTAGCGACCGACGAAGAGCGCGGCGTCGTGCCCCGGGCGACGGGGAGCGCCGCGCAAGTGGCGTCCGATCTCTCGTACTGCTCGCAATAGCACCCGCTCTACAGCCTCTTCGCATCGAAATGATATCCGTCATCGTATCTAGACGTGCCTGAGCATCACCGGACCCGTCGATCCGCATGACAACCCCGCGTCGCTGCAACACCGTGCAACGGCGCTACGCGCGCGATGCGCGGAGGACGCGAGAATTCCTGCGTAATCAGCCTGACGACGCGGCACGGAGCTTGAGCTTCGTCCACAGACCAGGAGGTCGGTGCCCATGCTCGTCGTACACGCTGCGTACGCTACCAGACTCACGTGCGTCGCATCGGCCGGCGCGGTCGCCCTCGCGCTCGTCTGCGCGGCGCCGCCGGCGCTCGCGGCACCGCAGTCGTGTCGCGCCGCCGTTCTGCGCGCCTCGGGGCAGCTCGGCGACACGCGCATCGCCGCGATGCAACGCTGTGAAGAGCGCGTCGTCCGCGGCAAGCTTCCGCTCGGCATAGACTGCGCGAACGAGCCGCGTACCCGCAACGCGATCGCCCACGCGACTACGCGCCTCGAGAAGATCATCGCGCGCGCATGCGGCGGCAAGAACCACGTCTGCAACGCGACCGATACGGGAAGCGCGCACGACGACGCCCTCGACACGATCGGGTGGGACCTCGGCCACTGTCCGGACCTCGAGGCAAGCGGCTGCAAGGGCGCGCTCACGGACTGCGGCGATGTGAGCGAGTGCCTGCGTTGCACGAGCGAGGCCCCGCTCGACGGCGCCATCGCTCTCACGTACGGGACGCTGACGTTGCCGACGGCAACGACCGACACGCCGCTGAACCTCTGCCAGCGCGCGCTCGGACGGCAGATGGCGCGGCTCTTCATCGCCAGCTCGCAGACGCTCCGCCAGTGCTGGAGCGCCGTCAACCGCGCCAAGGCCGGCTACACCGCCCCGTGTCCGCTCGGCGATCCGACCGGCCGCACCTTCGCGCGTCTGAAGCGTGCGGAGCTGCGTGCGCTGCTGAAAGTCTGCGCCGCCTGCGGCGGTGTCGACAAGACGTGCGGCGGCGTCGGCGACTTCGACGCGGCGACGATCGGCTTCCCCGCCACGTGCCCCGCCGTCACCGTGCCGGGCGGCGCGTCGTGCGGCGGCACCGTGAGCTCGCTCGCGGATCTCATCGAGTGCGCAACGTGCGTCACGCAATACAAAGTCGATTGCCTGACCGACGTCGCCGTTCCCTGGGGCGTCGACTATCCGGCCGAGTGCAACGCGCGCTGCGGCGACGGCGTGCGCCAGGCGAGCGAGGAATGCGACGGCGCCGACGCCGACGCCTGCCCGGGCGCGTGTCAGAGCGACTGCACGTGCGGCGCGACCGCGACACCTGTCCCGACGCCGGTCGCGACGCCGATCGCCGTCGTCGACTGTAGCGCCGCGCCGCGCGGCAGCTGTCGCCGTCCCGTCGAGTCCGGCGGCGCGCGTCTCGTGCTCGACGCGCGCAAGCAGCGGCTCGTCTGGCGGTGGACGCACGGCGACCTCACGACGTTCGCGGACCTCGGCGACCCGGTCGGCACGAGCTACGCGCTCTGCGTGTACGATGACGCCGGAGCCGGTGCCGCTTTACGCCTCGAGGCGCACGCCCCAGGCGGCGACATGTGCGACGTGGAGCATCCGCGTCCGTGTTGGAAGTCGACGCACACGGGCGTCCGCTACTTCGACAAGGACATGACGCCCGACGGCCTGCGTCTGATCCGCATCAAGGAAGGGCCGCCCGGCAAGGCGCGGATCTCCGTAACCGGCAAAGGACCCGAGCTGGCGCTCCCGAACATCGCTTCGATCGCGCAACCGGTCACCGTTCAGCTCGTGAATGGCGCCGGCGCGTGCTGGGAAGCTACCTTCACGGCCCCTGCGGCACGGCACGATGGGACGATCTTCCGCGACACGTCGGACTGACGCACGCACATGCGGCTGACGCGCACGCGCCGCGCGGACGAGCGAATAATCTGACGCGGGATACAAAGACGCGGCGTCGTGCGCCGGGCGGCGGGGAGCGCCGCGCTGGCTCAGCAGGTCTTCGACCTATTCGCCTGCGCGGCGCGGGGCGATGTCGGCGCCGGACGCGCGGCTGCTTCAGGTGGGCAACACGGGCGACCCGGGCGTCGTCATCGTGACGGCGCCCGGGTCGTAACCTCGTCGCGTCTTCGCCGACACACCGGCGCCGCACTGCGCGCCGGCGCACGGCGGATCATTTGGTGGTAATGCCGCTGACGCCGAAGAGCTCGCCCGTGCTGACCTCGTACAGCCGCACTTGCCGCAGCTCGATCGTCGCGCCCGGCGCCAGCATCGTCCCCCACGTCGCGGCGTCGGTGAGCAGAATCGGATTCTTGAACGACCCCTTGCCGTTGATGAAGTCGAGAGGAAAGTCCTTGTTCCGCGTCATCCCGTTCACCAAGAACGTGAACGTGGCCGTGTTGCCGGTCGTGTTGACCGGCATGTCCACGGTGTCGAGGGCTTTGACCTTGACACTGAAGGTCACGATGCCCGACCCGACCTTGATCTGGGCTTTCGAAGACTTGCTGATGTGCACCGTCGCGGCAGTCGCTGTTGTCGGCGCGGTGATGCTCGTTTTCCAGCCCTTCGCGGGCGGCGGCGTCGCGGCCGACGCGAGTGAAGCGGCGACCGTGATGGCTACGGCGACGAAGACAGCTCTGAACACGGCACTCGAAGTCATGGGGGACCCCTTTCGTTAGAGGACGCTCGCCGCCCACGGCAGCGCGTGGAGCGTCCTTGCTCCACGACGGTCGGCGACGTGCGGCGATATTGCTGCTATGCGAGGTGCTTCGTCAACGATAATCGACAGGATGGGCTGTCGTATCGATCAGGCGCACGATGTCGCGGTCGCGATACTGTATGGATTCTGCACCATCCTGATACAGCCGCCGCGGAAAGGCGCGGCCGTCCGCGGCGTTACGGCGTGCGCGGCTCGATGCGGAAGTACCACGTCGAGAGCGCGGTCACGTCGACGTCGGGACCGGCCGCGTCGCGCGCTCGGACGAGAGGTCGAATCTCCGCGGGGTCGGTGACGCGCACCGCGCGGCGCTCGTAGAGGTTGCCACCGACGCGCAGCACGACGCGATCGTCGGCCAGCACCTCTTTCGGCCAGGTTTTGTGCACCGCGAGCATCGACGGCACGTAGAGGACGCCGTCGCGCAGGATGTAGCTCGTCGTGAGCGACCGCGGCGACGCGGGATTCACCTCGAGCTCGAGATGGCTCGCGCCGGCGAGGATCGGCGTCCAATCGCGTACGGGCTCGATGACGCGAACGCCGCTCAGCTTGCCGCCGGGGAACGGGCCGATCGGCCCGTCGGAAAAGCGGGCGACGACGGCGAGTACCACGACCAGCGCTGCAACGACCACGAGGCCGATCGTCAACCGACGCAGCATGCCGCCCTCATGCCGCGCCGCCGCGACTCATGCAACGCGCGGCGCGGCGACGAGCACCTCGGAGGTGATGCTCCAGGCCGATACGGTCTCGTGCGCGACGATTCGCCAGCGCTCCGTCGGCAGGATCTCGTGGACCGCGAGCGGACGGCAGCCACCGACGAGACTGGGCTTCAGCCGATGCACCAGCGCCCACGCGCTCGAAACGAGCCTCGTCACGGGACCCTGCCCGTGCGTGAGGCCGACCACGCAGAGACGCCCATCGGGCACGAGTAAGCGATGCGCATCGGCGAGGACCGTCGCGATCGCGTCGTCGCTCAGGAGATCGAGGACGAACGTCGACACGAACCGGTCGTAAGGACGCTCGCACTGCGGCGGAATCGAGCCGTCCGACTGCACGACGTCCGCTCGGCTCGCCCACGGTCGAACACGCTCGCGCGCCAACGCGACCATCGTCGCCGACACGTCGAGGCCGACGTAGCGGCACTCCTCGGGCAGCACCGTGCCGAGCAATCGCGCCGCCAGACGTCCCGTCCCGCATCCGAACTCGAGCACCGAGCGGGCGTGCGGGAAATCGGCGCGGGCGATCAGCACGTCGACGGCGGGGTCCTCGTAGAAGGCCTGCGCGTCCTGTCGCTCGCCGAATCGATCGTAGAACGCGCGCGCCTCGTCGGTGGTGAGCACGCGTACCCCAGCGGAGGAATCGCGGCGCGCGCTCGGCATCGCTGCCAGAGGTATGCCGCTCGTCGCAGTCTGGCAATACTCGTGGACTCACCTCTTGTGTCAGCCGGACGCTCGGCTAGCGTGCCGCTCGCGGGAGGAGCACACCCAATGATCGATCTCTACACGTGGACGACGCCCAACGGCCGCAAGATCTCCGTCATGCTCGAGGAGATCGGACTGCCGTACACCGTGATTCCCGTCGACCTCGGGAAGGAGGAGCAGTTCACGGCGCGGTTCACCGCCCTCAATCCGAACCAGAAGATCCCCGCGATCGTCGACCACGACGTCGGCGGCGCGCCGCTCGCGATCTTCGAGTCGGGGGCGATCCTCGTCCACCTCGCGGAGAAGACCGGCCGCCTGCTGCCGCGCGACGTCCGCGGGCGCGCCGCCGTCATGCAGTGGCTCATGTATCAGATGAGCCACGTCGGTCCGATCCTCGGGCAGACGGGGCACTTCGTGAACCAGGCGGCCGAGAAGATTCCCTACGCCATTCAGCGCTTCATCGGCGAATCGCTGCGCATCATCGGCGTCCTGAACACCGGCCTCGCCGAGCGCGAGTATCTCGGCGGCGACTACTCGATCGCCGACATCGCGACCTATCCGTGGGTGGTCGCCGCCTGGGGTCCCTTCCAGTCGATGATGCCGGAGAAGGTCGGCGAGCTCGCGCACGTCCGCCGCTGGCTCGATACGGTCGGCGCGCGGCCGGCCGTGCAGCGCGGGATGAAGATCCCCGCGTGACCGTGGATCCTCGCGAACGCCGGGCGTAGCTGCCGCCGGTCGGGCTTTGCCGGCGTAGAGCGCGGGCTAGTGTCCCGAGTCTGAAGTTCGTCACCAAATTCGGGGGCGTCTCGACGTCGCTGCCTACGTTGCTCCTCCTCGGAATAGCGACAACTATTCCTCGTCGTCGCGCCTTGTCAGCGCCGCCGAACCACCCCCGACTTTGG
>JBGPOW010000281.1:0-5569 GCA_041488235.1 Binatia bacterium | reverse complement strand
GAAGCCTCTCAAGAGCTTGTCGCCGGCGGCAAGGATCGCGGCGTTGCGAGCAATGTTGTCCGCCGTCGCCATTGGGGACGCGTCCCACTTCGCCCAGGCTTTCAGATCTTTTTGACACTTCTTCGCTGCGGCCTTCAGCTTCGCCGCGACGCACGCCTGCGTCGGATAGAAATCCTTCGCAAACGTGGGGGGCGCGGTGAGCGCAAGTCCGACGACGGCACTGATTGCGGCCGCCAAGGGTCGCATCATCGACATGGGCTTCTCCTCCTCGAGAACGGCTAAGGTTGGGATGAACGGCTGTACGGCGTGGGGTTACGGTCGCATTGTACGACGGGACAAGTCAAGAAAAATCGTGGGGGGAAGCGCATACGGAATGACGGGAGCGGGGGCGCAACGACCGCGCAAGTGCGCGAGCAGCACGCACTTTTGCGACACCACCTCGGCGCGGACTCCGGCGGCGGCGGTCGGCCGTTCTCGGACGCGCTGAGTCGCGCTCAGCGGCCGACGATCGAGACGAAGCTCACGCAGCGGCCGGGCATGCCTCCGAGATTGTGGGTGAGCCCGAGCGTCGGATCCTTGATCTGGCGCGGTCCCGCCTCGCCACGGAGCTGCAGCCACATCTCATACATCATGCGGAGCCCGGAGGCGCCGATCGGGTGGCCGAACGACTTGAGGCCGCCGTCGGGATTCACCGGCAACGAGCCTTCGAGGTCGAAGAAGCCGTCGAGGACGTCCTTCCACGCGGTGCCGCGGGCGCTGAACCCCAAATCCTCGTAGAGCACGAGCTCGGTCGGCGTGAAGCAGTCGTGGACCTCGGCCATGCTGATTTGTTTCCGCGGATCGGTGACACCGGCCTGCTGGTAGGCGTCCTTTGCCGACGCCACGACCTCGCGGAACGTCGTGAAGTCGTAGTCCTGCGCCAGCGGTCCCTCGCCCGGCCCGGCGACGAACGACAACGCCTTGATGAAGATCGGATGCTTGGTGAACTTGTGCGCGTCCTCGGCGCGGACGACGATCGCCGCCGCCGAGCCGTCGGAGACACCCGAGCAATCCATGATGCCGAGCGGATCGGCGACCTTCGGCGAGTTCTTGATCGTCTCGAGCGGCACCTCTTTGCGGAACTGCGCCTTCGGGTTCTTGGCGCCGTTGCGATGGTTCTTCCAGGCGATCCGCGACAGCACGTCCTTCCCCTTGTCGGGATCGAGGCCGTACTTCTTGAAGTAGGCGGGCGCGAGCAGCGAGAACGACGCCGGCGCCGTCATATTGCCGAGCGTGCCGTCGTTCGGCGGATCGGAGACGACGAGACCGGAGAAGCCGGAGTCCTTGAGCTTCTCGACGCCGATCGCCATTGCGACATCGTACGCGCCCGACGCGACCGCGTAGCACGCCTGGCGCAGCGCCTCGGAGCCCGTCGCGCAGAAGTTCTCGACGTGCGTGACCGGCTTGTACTGGATCTTCAGCGGGATCGAGAGCGTCAAGCCGGAGAGCTGGCCCATCGTGCCGAGCCAGTACGCGTCGACGTCCTTGGGATCGATGCCGGCGGACTCGTAGGCGTCGTAGGCGGCGTCGATCAATAGATCGTCGGGACCTTTGTCCCAGTGCTCGCCGAACTGGGTGCAGCCCATGCCGACGATCGCGACGCGATCCTTGATGCCGTTGCTCGCCATGACGATCTCCTCGGTGCCGCCCCGCCTCAGCGCTTCGGGCGCACCTTCCAGAAATAGTTGTGGACGCCGCCCGCAGTGTACATGCGGCGGAACGTCATCTCCACCTCGTCGCCGATCGCGACCTTCTCGGGCTCGCAGTCGGTCATCTCGCACAGGAAGCGGCCGCCGCCTTCGTAGTCGACGACGACGTTCACTGTCGGCGGGTTGAGCGAGATGGCGAGGCGATCGAGCGTGAAGGTCGCGATCTTCGCGCGCCGGTCGGCGAAGGAGTAGGGCTCCACGCGGTCACGCGCCTGACAATGCACGCACACGCGCTGCGGTGGCAGCTGCGGCGTCCCGCACGCGGTGCAGCGCGAGCCGACGAAGCCGAACTTCCACGCCTGCGAGCGGAACATCGGCGGCCCGGCCGGGCGCGCGGGATCGGGGCGGCGCGGCGGCTCGGTCGGCAGGATCTCGCGCCACTTGAGGTAGCTCGCGTACGCGACGTCGCCTTTCGACTCGATGAGGCGACCGACCGAGCGCGGCTGGCGATACGTCGCGGCGGCGTCAGTGACGCGCAGGAGGACCGCGTCGGCGCCGTCGGCGACGATCGCGACCAGGATGCGGTCGCCGGGCTTCGCGGCGGAGAGGACGTTCGCGAGCAGGAGTCCCGCGTGTGCCGCGCCGGTTTGACCGACGGTGAGCGCCAGCGGATCGGCGAGCTGCGCCGGCTCGAGCTTCATCCCGCGCACGATCTCGTCGACGGCGCGCGGATTCGGCGCGTCGAGGACGACCTGCGCGAGCGCGCTCGGCGCCACCTTTGCCTGCGCGAGCACGTTCTGGATCGCCTTCCCGAGCAGCGGTGCGTGCGCTTGCGTGAGCGCGAAGCGCTCCTCCCAGCCGTGGGCGAAACGCTCGCCGGGTGTGCGCCAGGTGTCGAGGTACTCGCGCGTCAGCGATCCCGTCGCCTCGATCTCGGCGATCACGCCTTCGGAGCCGACGACGAACGCCGCCGCGCCGTCACCGCCCGTCTGCTCGCTCTTCCCCTCGGGCGCCGCGAGCCGGCAGTCGGCCATCGCGACCAGCGCCGGCGTGCCGCCGCGCGCGGCGTCGGCGGCTTGCAGCAATGCGGAGAGACCGGCGCGCACGGAACCGGTGAGGTCCGCGGCGCGGATCTCGAGCGGCAGCCGCGCCGCGGCGCCGACGATCGCGGCGTTCAGCTTCTCGGCGTAGGGCGGGGTCGTGGTCGCAAAGAGGAGCGTGCCGATCGTCGCGTCCGGTGCCGTGCGCAGCGCGTCGCGCGCCGCCTCGACCGCCATCGAGACGCTGTCCTCGTCGAAGCTCGCGACGGCGCGCTCGCCCTTGCCCGCGGGGATGCCGAGCGTCTGCGCGATCGCGGCGCGCTTCAGCCGACGGAAGGGGACGTAGGAGCCGTAAGAGACGATGCCGATCATGGCGGCATCAATGGCGCAGCGGGCGAAGTGCGTCAAACCTTGCGCGCGCCGCGAGGCCGGGGCTACGCTGTTCGCGAGGTGAGCAGATGACCTATCGCAACATTAGATACGACCGCGCCGATACGATCACGACGATCACGATGAATCGCCCCGAGCGGCGGAACGCACTCTCCGTCGAGCACATGGAGGAGCTGATCGACGCGCTCCGTGCCGCGGGCGCCAGCGATGCCCGCGCCGTCGTCATCGCCGGAGAGGGGCCGATCTTCTCCTCCGGCCACGACTTCGGCGACATGGTCGAGCGCGACCTCGCCGGCATGCGCCGCGTCTTCGCGGTCTGCGAAGAGATGATGGCGACCGTGCAGAAGATCCCGCAGCCGGTCGTCGCGCGCGTGCACGGGCTCGCGACCGGTGCCGGCTGCCAGCTCGTCGCGACCGCGGATCTCGCCGTCGCCGACGTGGAGGCGCGCTTCGCGACACCCGGCGGCCGCGGCGGCTGGTTCTGCACGACGCCGATGGTGGCGGTCAGCCGCGCGATCGGTCGCAAGCGCGCGCTCGAGATGCTGCTCACCGGCGACGAGATCGATGCCGAGACGGCGGCGGAATGGGGGCTCGTGAACCGCGTCGTGCCCGCCGCCGACCTCGTCGCCGAGACCGAGGCGTTGGCGCGGGCGGCGAGCCGCGGCAGCATGCATTCCAAGGCCGTCGGCAAGCAGTCCTTCTACGCCCAGATCGATCTCGACCAGGCGCACGCGTACGCCTACGCCTCGGAGGTGATGGCGATGATGGCGCTCACACAAGACGGCCGCGAGGCGATGGCGGCGTTCGTCGAGAAGCGCAAGCCGCGCTTCTCCTGAACCCGGCGGACGCGCGGAGTCGCAGCGGGTGCCGCGCGTACGCTTCCTCGTCGCGATCGCCATCGTGGTCGTCGCGTGCGCCGCCGCGGCGCCGCGACGATCTACGCCGACTCGCGTCACGACGCCGGTGACGGCCGTTCGGCAGCGCGAGCAAGCAGCGGCCGGCACGGCATCGTCCGCGCGCGACGTCGATACCGCGCTCACCGCGACGCTCGATCGGCTGCTCGCGCTCGAGCGTCGCGACGGCGGCTGGACCTTCGCCGCGCCGCCGGGCGCGCGTCCGGCGCCGGCGACGGCGGTCGTGAAGATCGCGGAGCGTCTCGCGTCGCCGTTCGGGCTTGCCGACTGGGACCTGGTCGTGATGCGCAGCCCGGGAACGCCGGCGGCGGCGCTGGCGCTTCTCGACGGCTACGAGCGCACCGGCCGCGCCGCATACCTCGACGCGGCGGTGCGTGCGGGCGATCTCCTCCTGCGCACGCAGCTGCCGTCCGGAGGCTGGTACTCGGAGATGCCCGTCGAGGGCGATCACCTCGCCGCCTGGTTCGCCGCGACCGTCCGCCGCACGATGCTCGACGACGATGTGACGACCGGCGGCACGCGGCTCCTGCTCGCGCTGTGGCGCGTGACCGGCGACGCGCGCTACCGCGCCGGCGCCGAGCGCGCGCTCGCATTGCTCGTCGACGCGCAGCTCGACTCGGGCGCGTGGCCACTCGTTTGGCGGCCGCTGTGGAAGCGCCGCCTCTGGCCGACGTTCGAGGATCTCGCCACCGTCAACGACGACACGACGCCGGCGGCGATCGAGACGCTGCTCATCGCCGCCGACCTGCTCGGCCGCGATGATCTCCGCGTCGCCGCAAGGCGCGGCGGTGACTGGCTCCTCGCGGTGCAAGCGCCGCCGCCGAACGCCGGCTGGGCGCAGCAGTACGACGGTGACGGACGTCCCGCGCGCGGACGCCGCTTCGAGCCGCCGGCGCTCGCGTCCTGGGAGTCGCGGTATGCCGTCGACGCGCTCGTGGCGCTCGTGGACGCAACCGGCGAGCGACGCTACTGCGCTGCCGCCGCACGCGCGCTCGCGTGGCTCGCGTCGTCGGCGCTCCGCCCCGGCTGCTGGCCGCGCTTCCTCGCCGTCGATACGAACGCACCGATCTACGTCGGCGGCGACGGGACGATCGTCGCGAGCGCCGCGCTGGCGCGTCGGGGCTACGACTGGACCGGCGACTTCGGCATCTCGGCGCTGGTCGACAACGCGGCCCTCACCGAGCCGGTGCCGGGAGATCCGGGCACGTGTCCCGGCGATCCGCCTCGCGGCCACGCCCGAGACGCGCCCGACGATGCGCGCGCGCTCGTCGCGCGCGCGACGATCCTCCGTGGTGCAGTGACGCCGCGGTCGCACTCGACCTGCGAAGACACGGATCAGAGGACGCGGGAAAACGCCGTCCGCTCGTTTGCGGGCTCAGGTCAGCACTGATAGGAACCGCAGCGTTTTCCGGTGCTGTCACACGCTCTCGCGCACGCATCGGGACACGCTCATCGACCCGCCGTCCCCGTCGTCTAGCTCGGCCCAGGACACCGGCCTTTCACGCCGGTAACACGGGTTCAAATCCCGTCGGGGACG
>JBGPOW010000280.1:0-5586 GCA_041488235.1 Binatia bacterium | reverse complement strand
CCGCCCGAAGCCGATCGCGCGCAGGATCGCGATCTCGCGCGCGCGCTCGCGGACGGCCATGCTCGCCGTGTTCGCGGCGATGCAGAGCACGCAGAGCGCGACGAGACCCGTCACGAGGAGGATGATCGTCACGAAGCCCTGGAGCGAGCCGAAGAAGTTCGCGAAGAACGATTTCTCGGTCTCGGCGGCGGTCTCGGCGGGGCTGTTGCGGAACATCGCGTCGAGCCGCGCCATGACGCCGTCGACGAGCGCCGGATCGGCGACGCGTACCCACACGAGGCCGACGATGTCGAGGGACACGCCGCGCGCCGCCATCGCTTGCGCCAGGTACTCGCGCTGGAACCAGAAGAGCGGCGAGCGCGCGTTCGGGATCTCGCCGACGATGCGGAATGTGAGCGCCACCGGCCAGACCGTGCTGTGCAGCGCGATCTCTTGGCCGACGTGCCAGCCGTATTTCTCCAGCGTTTGCCGGCCGACGATCGCGCCGTCGCGATGGCCGCGGAAGCGCTCGAGCGCCGCCGGGTCGATGTGGTAGTCCGGCCAGACCGTCGCCACGTGCTCGGGCTCGATCGCGAAGCTCGGGAACGTGACGTGACCTTCCTCCTCGAAGGCGCCGCCGAACCAGAGGACTCCGTCGGCGCCGACGACACCAGGGACCGAGCGGATCTTGTTCACGTACGCGAACGGCATCTGGTACACGAGGCCGCCCTTGTGATGCACCGAGACGCGGACGTTGCTCGCGACCTGCGAGAGGAACACGTCGATCCCCGCCGGCATCGTGAGGAAGAAGCACACGAGCAGGACGGCGAGACCGATGGCACCGCCGGTGAGCGCGGTGCGGAGCTTGTTGCGCAGCAGATTGCGCAAGACGAGCGGCAGGAACCTCATCGCAGACCGCCGCGGGCCGACGGCCGTGCGCCGATGGCGTCCTCCTCGGCGCCGAGGAGCACGCCTTTATCGAGGTGGAAGACGACGTCGACCCAACGCGTGGCGCGCGGATCGTGCGTCACCATGACGACCGTCTTCGCGAGCTCACGGCTGAGATCGCGCAAGAGCCCGAGCACCTCGTCGGCGCTGTGGGCGTCGAGGTCGCCGGTCGGCTCGTCGGCGATGATGAGATCCGGATCGGCGACGATCGCGCGCGCGATCGCCACCCGCTGCTGCTCGCCACCCGAGAGCTCGCTCGGCAGGTGATCGGCGCGCGCCGCCAACCCGACGACGCGGAGGGCCGTCGCCGCGCGGCGTGCACGCTCGGCGCGCTTGAAGCTCGTGAGCAGGAGCGGCAGCTCGACGTTCTCCTGCGCCGAGAGCACGGGGATGAGGTTGTAGAACTGGAAGATCAAGCCGACGTGGCGCGATCGCCAATGCGCGAGCTCGTCCTCCGAGAGATCGTTGAGCCGCCGTCCGGCGACCCACACCTCGCCGGCGCTCGGACGGTCGATGCCGGAGAGCAGGTTCAGGAGCGTCGACTTGCCCGAGCCGGACGGACCCACGAGGGCGGCGAAGACGCCGCTCTCGATCGTCAGCGACACGTGCTCGAGCGCGTGCACGACGTCGACGCCGCGCCGGTACCAGCGCGAAACGTCCTGCAACGCGATGAGCGGCTCGGCCACGTGTCCGGGGCGCGTCAGCTCGCGGCGGGTCGGCAGCCCGTCGCGACGCAGGTCAGCAAGCCTCGAAGAGTCCTGCCATCCCCATCCCACCGCCGATGCACATCGTCACGAGCCCGAGACGCTTCTTCTGGCGCCGCAGCTCGCGCAGGAGCTGCCCCGTCATGCGCGAACCGGTCATCCCGTAAGGGTGGCCGATCGAGATCGAGCCGCCGAGCGGGTTCAGCTTGTCGTCGGGGATGCCGAGCTGGCGCTGGCAGTAGAGGAGCTGCGACGCGAACGCTTCGTTCAGCTCGACGATGTCGATGTCCTTCATCGTGAGGCCGAGGCGCTTGAACAGCTTCGGCACCGCGAAGACCGGGCCGATGCCCATCTCCTCCGGACGACAGCCCGCGACCGCGAAGCCGCGGAAGACGCCGAGCGGCTCGATGCCGAGCTCCTTCGCGCGCTCGCGCGACATGAGGATCGTCGCCGAGGCGCCGTCGGAGAGCTGCGACGCGTTGCCGGCGGTCACCGTACCGTCTTCCTTGAATGACGGCTTCAGCTTGGCGAGACCCTCGAGCGTCGTGTCCGGGCGGTTGCACTCGTCCTGCGCGATCTCGACGTCCTCGAACGCGAGGTTGCCGTCGGCGCCCTTCACCGCCTTCTTCGCGCGCATCGGGATGATGTCGTTCTTGAACTTGCCTTCGCGCTGCGCCGCCGCCGTGCGCTGCTGGCTCAAGAGCGAGTACTTGTCCTGATCTTCGCGCGAAATCTTGTAGCGTTCGGCAACGACCTCCGCGGTCTGGCCCATGCCCATGTAGATGCCGGGCCAGAGCTCCCGCACCTTGTCGTTGACGAGGTTGTTCATGTTCTGCTGGCCCTGCACCATCGAGATCGACTCGGTGCCGGCGCCGATCGCGGCGTTGGCACCCTCGTGCATGATCTGGTGTGCCGCCATCGCGATCGCTTGCAGGCCCGACGAGCAGAAGCGATTGACGGTCGTCGCGGCAATCGTCTCCGGAAGCCCGGCGCCGAGCGCTGCGACACGCGCGACGTTCATGCCCGACGGTCCTTCCGGCAGCCCGCAACCGCAGATGATGTCCTCGATCTCCTCGATCGGCAGCTTCGGCACCTGCGCGAGCGCGCCCTTGATCGCGACCGACGCCATGTCGTCGGGCCGGGTGGCGTTCAGGGCACCTCGATAAGACTTGCCGAGTGGAGTGCGGGCGCTGGCGACGATCACGGCTTCACGCATCGGTCATTCTCCTTTTGATGTGCGACGATGGGGCGGAACGTCTGACCTTACGAAAGTTTCGTTTGTACGGGAAGAGGCGCAGCGGGTCGATTGACCGGGAGTGAAGACCGTGGCTACAAACGCGCACGTTTAACGCCGCCGCCGCCATTCACCGAAGGGGAGCTTCATGCACGCCGCCGACGCTATGACCCGCATCATCGCTACGACTCGCATCTTCGCACGAGCCATCGTGATCATGGTCGCCGCGAGCCTTCTCGCGGCACCGTTCGTCACCGTCGCCCGCGCGGTCGTTCCCCCAGGGTTGGTCAACCCACCGAACCGCCCGATGCAGACGCAACACGCCGTCAAGTGTCAGAAACAGACGAACAAGGGGGTCGCGAAGTACCTCGCCACCTGGTCGAAGACCTACACCAAGTGCGTCGGCGCGATCGCCGCCTGCGTCCAAACCAAGGGGAGCGACCCGGCGTGCCTCACGAAGGCGGCCGACGGTTGCAACGCCGGCATCGCCAACCTCGGCGCGTTCGATACCGACAAGCAGGCCGGCACCGTGCTCGAAAACATCATCACCGACTTCTGCCGATCACTCAGTCCGACCGAGCTCTTCGACGACGAAGGCGGTCCTCACTTCAGCCTGATCACGGACGCGTGCAAGAACCGCTTCATCCAGAACCTCGAAAGTTGCATCTTCGACGAGAGCAACTGTGCGGCGGAGAAGATGTTCCTCGTGCAGATGCCGCGCGCCCGCGACCTGCTCGCGACCGCCGGCGTCACGGTCGGTAACGCGATCAACTCGCCGAAGAGCTGTCTGCCGGCCGAGACCGGATCCGGGGCGCTGAGCGACGCCAAGGCCGGAAAAGCGCTCCTCGGGTGTCAGAAGTCGGCCGACAAGGCGGGCGTCTCCTTCGCCGCCAAGGCGCGCGGCGCGATCGCCAAGTGCGCCGACGCGGTCATGAACTGCGCGCAGATCAAGCGCACACAGAAATGCGTCGATTCCGCCGCCAAGTTGTGCACGAAGCAGTTCCTCACCGTCGACGATGCGCAACAGAAGGTTCAAGACGCAGTGACGAAAGCGTGCACGAAGATCCCGCTCGCCGACCTCTTCGGCGTCAACGGCGGCGACATCGACGCGCTGGCGACGGTGTGCAGCGGCGTCGGCGTGTCGTCGTTTACGACGCTCGCCGACTACGCCAGCTGCGTCGCGCGACTCGAGCGCTGCCAGATGGAGGAATCCATCAGCTTCACGGTGCCGCGGATCAACGAGTTCCTCACCGCCGCCGGCCAGAGCGTCTCGCTTCCGAGCGCGTTCTGCCCGGCACCGTAAACTGGCGCTCGCGCCTCCCGCAGCGTCTTCTTTGCGACGGCCGTCGCGCCGTGAATCAGCGCTCCTCCGACGAACCAGCTCTCCTCGTAGAATTGCGACGTCGATGGCGAGAACGCCGGGAGGTACGGCGCGCGGTGCGCCGCGAAGCAAGCGGCGGCGCGCGGCGGCCGTCGTCTGCACCCGTGGTGCGCAAACCTACCCTCTTGCGCACGTCGGGTGCGGACGACGGCCGGCGCGCGGCGCCGCCTCTTCACGATGGCCCTCGCGACTACGCCTCCCCGAGATTCACCCACACGGTCTTGATCTGCGTGTACAGCTCCAGCGCCGCCTTCCCCATCTCGCGCCCGAAGCCGCTCTGCTTGTAGCCGCCGAACGGCGCCGCGGCGTCGAACATGTTGTAGCAGTTGATCCAGACGGTGCCCGCCTTGAGACCCTCCGCGAGGCGGTGCGCCTTTTGGATGTCCTTGGTCCAAACAGCCGCGGCGAGGCCGTACGTGGTGTCGTTGCCGGCTGCCAACACCTCGTTCGGATCCTTGAATGGGATCGCACAAACCACCGGGCCGAAGATCTCTTCGCGGATGATCTTCATGTCGGCCTTCACGTCGGTGAAGACCGTCGGCGCGACGAAGTAGCCCTTCTTGAGCTCTTTCGGGCGACCGCCGCCCGACGCGACTTTCGCGCCCTCGCTCTTGCCCGCCTTCAAGAAGCCGGTCACGCGTTGATACTGCTCCGACGAGACGAGCGGGCCCATCTCCGTCGACGGATCCATGCCGGGGCCGACCTTGATCTTCTCGGAATACTCGACGAGCCGCGGCACGATCTTGTCGTAGACCTTCTGCTCGACGAAGAGCCGCGACCCCGCGCAGCAGCACTGGCCGTGGTTGAAATAGATGGCGTTCGCGGCGCCGGCGGCGGCTTGGTCGAGATCGGCATCGGCGAAGATGATGTTCGGCGACTTGCCGCCGAGCTCGAGCGAGACGCGCTTCAAGTTGCTCGCCCCCGCTGCCTGCATGATGAGGTGACCGACCTCGGTCGAGCCGGTGAACGCGACCTTGTCGATGTCGGGATGCGACGCGATCGCGGCGCCGGCCGTCTCGCCGTAGCCGGTCACGATGTTGACGACGCCGGCGGGAATGCCCGCCTCCTCGATCAGCTCGCCGAGGCGGAGCGCCGAGAGCGGCGTCTGCTCGGCCGGCTTCAGCACGACGGTGTTGCCGCAGGCGAGCGCGACGCCGAGCTTCCACGCCGCCATCAGCAGCGGGAAGTTCCAGGGAATGATCTGGCCGACCACGCCGACCGGCTCGCGGCGCGTGTAGCAGAGCACGCGCTGGCCGGGGATCGACACCGGGATCGTCTCGCCCTCGACCTTCGTCGCCCACCCCGCGTAGTAGCGGAGGTGATCGACGACGAGTGGGATG
>JBGPOW010000279.1:0-5617 GCA_041488235.1 Binatia bacterium | reverse complement strand
GCGCTGCCGGTTCCGAACTCACCCGCGACGAGATTGTCGTAGTAGAGGCCGATCGCCTGATCGACGGCGGCCTCGCCGACGCACGCGAGGCAATCGGCGATGCCGTTGCAGTTCGTGATCGGGTTCGTGCACGCGCCGTTCTCGAAATTGGGGCACGTGCCCATGGTCCAGCCGATGCCGGCGAGCGCGACCGCGTCGCCGTCGGTGCAGCTTTTCGTCGCGCCGCCGCACTGCTTGCCGATGCCGACGCGCATCTTGGTCTCGGCCTTGGCGATCTTGGCGGTGGCCGTCGTGTCGGGACACGTGTTCGGCGTGCCCTTGACGATGCCCTCACGACACTTCTTCAAGGCCTTCGTCTTCGCCTGAACGTATTTCGAGAAGTCCTTCGCGATTTCCTTCTGGCACTTGATCGGGTCGCCGGCGTGCGCCGCCGTCGCGAGCATGAATGCTGCGACGAGCGCGGCTGCCATCCCCACGGAACGTGACGAGCGCAACATGGCAGGTTCTCCTTTGAGTGTGGCCCGCAGACGGCCTGCGGATGCAGCGATCGGGACGAGGAAGAGAGCGCGCACAGCCAGCGAGGAACGTTTCACAGCGAGCCTCCGTCGTTGTTCGGGGCAGCGCCGCTCGTGCAGGCTCTGCTGGCCCAGGTTGCTGGGTGGACGCACCGTCTCACGAACCGAGACGCGCGCGCACGAGAACACAGAGCGCCGGGTCCTTCTATGACATTTGTCAGTTCAAGCGTTCTTCCGCGAGAGAAACGGTCACGTTGGTCAGAATGGGGACAAGTTTGGACAGCGGCGGGAAGGACGGCGACGATCGCTTCCGATGCGAGCGGGCGAACTTCGCGACGGCCTGCCTCACGCACAAACGGAGGTCGTAGCTCGCCTTGTAGATCGGCAGGTGCTTGGTCTGGGCCATGGGCAAGGGATCTGGGGGACATTACGCCCCCCAGACCCCCGAAGATCGAAGGATCTACGAAATCAACGTGCAAAATGATCAATCAAGATCCCCTCGGTCTGTTCTCCCGTGGTTACGGTACGATACCAACCCGGCTGCATCATTACGGCGTGCCGTTGTCGGTCGCGTGACCCTGAAGCTCGAGGCGTCCGAGGCCAGGGAGACCGGCAACGATATTGGCCGCGCTGGACACCGTCGGCCCCATGCAGAAGAGCGAGGCGAGCGTCGGATCCGCCGCATGGCCCGCAGGTGCATCAGGCACGCCGGTCGCGTTGGCGGAATCGCCCACGAGGCCGTTATCGTAGCACTTGTGCAGCAGTCCGACGTTGCAGAGGCCGCCACCCGGACATTGGGTGTCGTTCGTGCATTCACGGAACGTCTCGTTGCTGCAGAAGAGCAATAGGCCCGTCTGGCAGACCCCGCCCAGGCAATCGCCTGGGCCACCGTCACATTTGTTCCCCCGCGTCGCCTCGCCCTGCCTGACGCACCCTCCTGTGAGACAGAAGGCTCCAGGGCACTCGGAGTCCAGAGTGCAAGCCGCCCCGTCGTTGACACCGCCAACGCACTTGTTGCCGCACTCGGCATTGCTCGTGCAGGGAGCGCCGTTCGGCGGAGCTTGACCACTGATGACGCAGCGCTTGCCACCACAGGTCGTGCCGCCTTCACACGTGCTCGCCGGACATTCGGAGTCGGTGCTACACGGCACAAGTTCGTTCTCCCCGCCTCCGCACTGCTTCACCCCGCAGTCCACATCGGAAGAGCAGGGCGTCGCTGCCGGGTTGTCGCAGGTATCGCACTGGCACCTGCAGGGGCCGCCGCCACACTCGGTGCCAGTGTTCCACCCCGAACCTCTGCAGAGCGGGTTCAACGCGGACAGTGTGCGGCTCTTCGTGCCGGTCGTGCTGGAAAGATCGACCGGCACCTCCACGAACAAGGCTGCGGGGGACGGCGGACAATCGAGACTCGTCGTGCCGAAGAACGCGTCCGGCGACGCGCCGCTCACGTCGCAGGGGGCTCCAGCGTGCAATCCGGCGGAGCACGTGCCGCCCTGGATGCCGTCGTTTGCGACCGCATCACCGATGCACTGCGGACATGGACTCGCGAGGGTCACTTGGCTGAATACACGAAACGTCACACTCGCGGTCTCATCCCACTCGCCTGTACCCACATCCATGGTGCCGGTGACGGTGCCGTTGAAGGTGTTTTCGAGACAGGTATTGACGCCGGCGCCGCCGAACGGCAGGTACGTGCCGTAGTGCGCCACGCAGGGGCCGATGGGGCAGTCGTTGTCGCTCACGCACTGGATCGCGGTATCGATCAAGCAGCGCCGCATATGAAGCTGCCCCGGCCCGTTCTCCGACGGGCCGGTAAACGTGCAGGTGCCGCAGGCGGGCGCCGTCCCGTCACCGGTACAGCTGCTGACCGCGAACGTGAGGGTGGCGTCGCTGATGAAGAGCTGGTCGTGCTCGTAGCCGGTCCAGCCGAAGTCGAGCACGCCCGTCGTGCTCGTGGGTGTGAACGTCAGCATCGTCGGGCAGGTCGCAGCCCCCGATGAGCGTAAGTAAGCGTTCGCGTGGTTCGCCCACCGGCCGATCTTCGACCCGATCACGCCGGCGTCGCCGTCGGCTGCCACGCAGACGTTCGTCGGCGGGCTCTTCGCCGGCACTTCCTTCGCCTCCAGCTTGTCGTAGCAGCCAACGCCGCCGCCCGCGAACTTCGCCTCGGCCTTATTCAAGCAGTCGGTAGCGACCGGGAGGTTCGTGGCCGCCGCCTTGGCGTAGCACTTGAGGACCGCGTTTATTTTCTTGCCCGCGCACTTCAGCTTCCCGGCGGTGCACTTGCTCGCGGCGGTCGTCGCGCTCGGAAGCAACGGATCGAGATCGGTCGCGATGTCGTCGACGTGCGCGCCGATGTCCGGCCCGACGATCACTTCGTCGCCGCCGCCCGCGGGGCAGACGGTCTTCGGCTTCAGCGGGTCCTGCTTGGCGTCGATCTTCTGCGATTTGATGTCGAAGTTGGCGACCGCTTTGCCGACACAGAGCGCGTCCACGGGAATCGCCTTCGCGGAAGCCTTGGCGTAGCACTTGAGAATCGCCGATGCCTTCTTGCCGGCGAGTTTCAGCTTGCCGGCGCTACACGTGTTTTGCGCCTGCGCGGTGGTGGTTCCAAAGGCGAACACCGCCGCGAATGCGGTTGCGAGCGCGACCTTTTTGTACATCATGATTTCTTTCCTTTTTGACAAACGTTGATGGGCTGCGCCGGGCATCGTAACGTCCGCGGGATATTTGCGCACCTCGGCCGGAGTCGTCAATGAAAATCGGCGGATTTGATCACCGCATCCGTAATCGGGACGCCCACGAAGACGGGCTGTCTACAATAGTAAAGGGCAACAACTGTGTTGTTGCCGCGGCAACTGCCCCATTCTGGCGCAGTCTCGCGTCGTCCGATGGTTTTGAGATGGCCACAAACGTCCCGTTTCCGAGCAGCGTGGCCACTTCTCTCGAAAAATCTCGTTGACGAGCTAACCCGATTTTCGGAAGATGCGCGCACTTTTCGCCGGTGCCGTCCGGCTGCTCGTGAAGGAGGATCGCCCATCATGCTTCGCCCCCTTGCCGTTGCCGCCGCGCTCGTTCTGACGCTCGTGTTCGGGGGTACGACCCCAGCCCATGCGCTAGACGCTGCCTCCGCCGTATGCCGCCAAGGCCTCACGAAGAGCGCACTCAAGTTCATCGGAAAAGCCTTGAAGGTGAACGAGAAATGCAATGACAACAATTTGAAGGCGGCAGGTAGCTGTCCCGCGAGTACCGTCACTGATGCGACAAGCGTCCTTGTGCAGAAACTGCGGGACGGCATCGATAAAAAGTGCCCGCCCACGGCAGTCACGACGGCGATGTTGTTCAACCCTATGGGGTATCCCGGGAAGTGCACAGACGCGAACGTCTCGGACGGCTTCGTTATCAGCGACCTCAAAGACTGCATTCAGACCAGCCACACTGCCGCGGTGAACGCTCTCCTCGGGATCGAGTACAACACGACCGCGCAGCTCGCGGATAGCCCGTTGAAGTGCCAGAAGGCGATCGCGAAGAACGGCATCAAGCTCGCCACTGCGGAGCTGAAGGCAATTCAGAAGTGCCGCAATGGTATAGAAGCCTCGCCGCCGAAGATCACCGGCATCCTCGGCAAGGATTGCGCGACCTCTGACCCGACTGGCAAGACCCAGGCCGCCATCGCGAAGGCCGAGAGCAAGGCGCGGGCGGGCATCACCAGCAAGTGCCCCGTCGCCACGGACCTCACGACCATCGGTATCTGTTCAAACCCCTACTGCGTGCCGTACTGCGGCACCTGCGACGCGACCTGCGTCGGCGACTGCATCGTCGCCACCCATCATAAACAGGTCGACGGAACCGAGTCCGATTTCTCGGATGCGATCGACTTCGAGTACGCGACCCCGAACGTGTGCGGCGATCAGGCCGTCGATCCGACGGCGGAGGAATGCGACGGCACCGAGGACGGCGCATGCCCGGGCTCCTGCGGCACGCCCGGTGGACCGTTTCCGTGCCTCTGTACGAACATCCCTCGCGAGGGTGTCGTCGAGCACAAACAAACGGACCTCGACCTCGGTTGGACAGGTACGAGCCACGACTTGGGCATCGTCGAGGGCAGCGGTTACGTCCTCGATTTGTACGACTGCGACGGCCCCAGCGGCCCAGATACGCTGTGCAACGTCGGCCCCACCTGCTCATTGGCGCCGCATTCGTCGTGCGCGCTGCCCAAGAACTCGACCGGCGATGCCGACGCGATTTGTGCTGGGCTCAGTCAAGGAACGTGCCGCAAAGACGTCACCGCCACCGGGCCGCACTGCAAATTCGACATCAAGAAGGGGTGCAACTCGCTTGCAGACTGCCCCGGCTTCGGAAACGCCTGCGTCCAGACGTTCTACGGCCCGCCGCTGCCGCTCTCCTCGGCCAGCATCGGGGTGTGCGTCCTGAATACCTTCACCGAGGACGTCGTCGGCACCAAGGATCTCGCGACGGGTTCCGCCGCTCTTTACATCCGACAAAACTCACAGACGTGGGGAGTGTTCGGCGCGCCTCAGCCATGTCCGGTGTGCGGCGGCTTCTGCGCGGCGCCTCAGGGTGGGAATCGTCACCTCTGCACCATCGACGCGGATTGTGCGGACGTCGCTCCGGTGCACCACTGCGTGACCGATCACGTTTGCAGCACTGGCACGAACGTCGACAAGGAATGCCGTCACGATTCGCCGTTCGGCGGCCCGACTGACCAGTTCGGAAACCCGAGCGTCGACTGTCCGCCCGGGGGAATCGGGGGCGGTAGCATCATTGGAAACATCGACATCATATTCACCCCCGCAACGACTGGAACGACGACGATGCTTCCGTCGTTCCAATGCGACGCTGCAGCGTTCAGTGGCAAGGTGTGCGCAGGCGGCACGAACAATGGCGCGCCCTGCACGGTCGACTCCGAATGTCCGGGTGGCGGTGCGGGATGTCGCCAACAGTGCTTCTGCGCGCCTGGCGGAAGTCCCCCGGAGCGGCCGAATGGTTGCGACCCCGCGTGCGTAGGCGGTGGCAACGACGGCGGCATGTGCATCAGCGATCCCAGCGAGTGCCCCGGCGGCTTCTGCCATCTTGCCGAT
>JBGPOW010000278.1:0-5626 GCA_041488235.1 Binatia bacterium | reverse complement strand
GCCGGCCCAGCGCACCCCGTTCTCGCCCGCGGCCAACCGCCCCGGCTCGCGACCACGACTCGCTCCCGCTTGCGACGTCGTCGCGCGCGATCGTATAACCGACGCCTTCGAGCCCGCCGGTGCGCCGCACGATCGCTCCATCATTGCTTTCCGCGGATTTCGGTCGCCTCGCCGACGAGGTGCGGGCGGTCACGCGCGCGGGCGCCGACTGGCTCCACGTCGACGTCATGGACGGCCACTTCGTCCCCAACATCACGATCGGCCCCCTGATCGTCGATGCCATCCACGAGGCGAGCACCGTCCCCCTCGACGTCCATCTGATGATCACGGATCCGCAGAAATATCTCGCGGCGTTCGTGCGCGCCGGCGCAAGCTGGGTGTCGGTGCATCACGAAGCATGCCCGAGACCCGCGGACGTGATCGCGGAAATCCACGCGCTCGGCGCGAAGGCTTCGATCGCGCTCAATCCCGAGACGCCGGTCAGCGTGGCGACCGACGTGCTGCCGGCGATCGACATGCTGCTCGTGATGAGCGTGCACCCGGGCTTCGGCGGTCAAGCGTTCATCCCGACCACGATCGAAAAGATCGAGGAGGCGGCGCGGCTGCGCTCGAGTATCGGCGCGCGCTTCCTGATCGAGGTCGACGGCGGTATCACCGCGGCGAACGTCGAGCGCGTCGCCGCAGCCGGTGCCGACGTGATCGTCGCCGGGACGGCGGTGTTCGGCGCCGACGATTACGCGGGCGCGATCAGCGCGCTGCGCGGCTTTGCTTCATGACCTCGATGTGTTAGCGAACGTGCTGCGTACTTCACGGGGTGTAGCTCAGACTGGTAGAGCACTGCGTTCGGGACGCAGGAGTCGCTGGTTCAAATCCAGTCACCCCGATTCTCTCCCTGTCGACACCCCTCGCGCGCGGCCGCTTTCGTCGATGTCGCTGTTGGCGTCGCGGTCGCGGCGTGTGGGGTTCTGAGTGCTCGCGCTCGTGTTGGTCGTCGTCGCGTATCTCTGCGGATCGATTCCGACCGGCATCTTGCTGAGCCGCCGACGCGGCGTCGATCCGCGCGACATCGGGAGCGGTAACATCGGCGCCACCAACGTCGCCCGCGCCGCGGGCGCGACGGCGGGGTTCCTGACTCTCGTCGGCGACACGCTGAAGGCGCTCCTCCCGGTTCTCGTCGCAAAGAGCCTCGGCCTCGGGAGCACCGTGGTCGCGCTCGTCGGTCTCGCGGCATTCCTCGGGCACCTGTATTCCTGTTTTCTCGGGTTCCAAGGCGGGAAGGGCGTCGCGGCGACCTTCGGCGTTCTCCTCGGCCTCGCACCGCTCGGCGCCGCGCTGCTCGTCGTCGTGTTCGTCGCGACCGTCGCGATCGGGCGCTACGTGTCCGCAGCCTCTCTGCTCGCCGCTGCACTCACCGCCCCGATCCTCCTCTCCATCGGTTACTCGGCGCCGACGGTGCTCGCCGGGTTCCTGATGAGCGTCCTCGTCGCGATCCGCCATCGCGACAACATTCGCCGATTGCGATTCGGCACCGAGCCGCGCGTCGGCTTTGACCGATCGACCGAGATCGACTCGGGTGTTGCCTAGTTTTTGAGCACTGCCCGAGTTTTGCGCAGCACTCCGAACGGGCTGGTGTGACCAGCGATCCGGAGACTGAACGTTTTCGCATCGCCGGCGCAACGACGAGCGGTCTCTCGCTTGCTTTTGGATAGCGAGTTTATGTAAGCCCCTCGCGCCGCACACATCGCAGCGCTAACAAGTCACTCTCGGGGGGCTCAGATGAGAACGTGCACGCCATGGAAGCGCTCGATCGGTCTCGGAATGGTCGTCGGGCTCGGCGCGCTGGCGGTCGCAGCGCCGGCGCAAGCCGAGACGGGGCCGACCGCCGTGAACGCCGGCGACACTGCCTGGCTGCTGGCGTCGAGCGCCCTCGTGCTCCTGATGACGCCCGCCCTCGCGCTCTTTTACGGCGGGATGGTGCGGACGAAGAACGTGCTCGGCACGATCATGCAGAGCTTCTTCATCATCGGCCTCGTGAGCGTGCAGTGGGCGCTCGTCGGCTACTCGCTCGCGTTCGCACCCGACATCGGTCACTTCGTGGGCGGGTTGCAATGGGTCGGCCTCACCGGTGTCGGTGGCGAGCCGAACGCCGACTACGCGGCGACGGTCCCACATCAAGCGTTCATGGTTTTTCAGATGATGTTCGCGGTGATCACCCCCGCGCTCATCACCGGCGGCTGCGCGGAACGGATGCGCTTCAGCGCCTTCGTGTGGTTCACGATCCTCTGGTGCACGCTCGTCTACGATCCGATCGCGCACTGGGTGTGGGGCATGGGCGGGTGGCTGCATGACATGGGCGCGCTCGACTTCGCGGGCGGCACCGTCGTCCACATCAACTCCGGCTTCGCTGCGCTCGCGGCGGCGATCGTGATGGGACGACGACTCGGGTATCCGTCGGAGCCGATCTTGCCGCACAACTTGACGCTCACCGTTCTCGGCGCCGGCGTGCTGTGGTTCGGCTGGTTCGGCTTCAACGCCGGCAGCGCCCTCACGTCGGGCGCGCTCGCGGCGTCGGCGTTCACGGCGACGCACCTCGCCGCGGCGACGGCGACCGTGAGCTGGTGTCTCGCGGAGTACCTCGGCAGAGGCAAAGCGAGCGTCCTCGGTGCGGCGTCCGGCGCGGTTGCGGGCTTGGTCGCGATCACGCCGGCTTCCGGCTACGTCGGGCCCATGGCGGCGATCCTCATCGGCGGCGGCGTCGGCTTCGTCTGCTACTGGGCCGTGAGCCTGAAGCATTCGTTCGGCTACGACGATTCCCTCGATGCGTTCGGCGTCCACGGTGTCGGCGGTACGTTCGGCGCCCTCGCGACCGGCGTCTTCGCGAGCAAAGCGATCAACGCGGCGGGTGGCAACGGACTGCTCTACGGCAACGCCGGGCAGCTCGTCACGCAGGCGATCGGCGTCGTCGCGACGGCGGTGTATTCGTTCGTCGTCACGGTCATCATCCTGAAAATCGTCGATGCGACGGTCGGGCTGCGCGTCACCGAGGACGACGAGATCACCGGTCTCGACCTCTCGCAGCACGGGGAAGTCGGGTACAACTTGTGATGCGCGGCGGCGCGGCATCCATGCTTTACAAGCAGAATCGAATGCGATTTAGAGGGCGGCGAGTTTCTTCCCGCCCGCGGAGGCTCCCATGAAGAAAGTCGAAGCGATCATCAAACCCTTCAAGCTCGATGAGGTGAAGGAGAGTCTCTCGGGCATCGGCATCCAGGGACTCACCGTCACCGAGGTGAAGGGGTTCGGCCGGCAGAAGGGTCACACCGAGCTCTACCGCGGCGCGGAGTACGTGGTCGATTTCCTGCCGAAAGTGAAGCTCGAGATCATGGTCAAGGACGACGCGGTGGCGAGCGTCGTCGCGGCGATCGAGAAGGCGGCGAAGACGGGGCGCATCGGCGACGGTAAGATCTTCGTGCTCCCGGTCGAGGAAGTCGTGCGCATCCGCACTGGTGAGCGCGGCGACCAGGCCCTGTAGCGAGCGGCGACGATCGAAGCACCGCGCCGCCACAGGACGCGGCGGCGCAAGAACGTTCAACATCACCCCCAACCAAAGGAGAGAAGCATATGGGCACGGCGAAGGACGCCATCAAACTGGCGAAGGACCAGAAGGCGGTGGCGGTGGATTTCAAGTTCCTCGACTTCCTCGGCACGTGGCAACACTTCACGACGCCGGTCAGCGAGCTCGAGGATGACGTCTTCGAGTCGGGGCTCGGGTTCGACGGTTCGTCGATCCGCGGCTGGCAGCCGATCAACGCCTCCGACATGCTCGTCGTGCCCGATCCGTCGACGGCCGTCATGGATCCGTTCATGGCACACCCGACGCTCTCCTTGATCTGCAACATCGTCGATCCGATCACGAAAGAGGACTACTCGCGCGACCCGCGGAACGTCGCGCGCAAGGCGGAGGCCTACCTCAAGTCGACGGGCATCGGTGACACCGCGTATTTCGGTCCCGAGCCTGAGTTCTTCATCTTCGACGACATCCGCTTCGATCAGAACGAGCACTCCGGTTACTACTACGTCGATTCGGTCGAAGGTCGGTGGAACTCGGGTCGCGAGGAGGGTCCGAATCTCGGCTACAAGCCGCGCTACAAAGAGGGATACTTCCCGGTCGCGCCGCTCGATTCGCAGAACGACATCCGCCACGAGATGGTGCTCGCGATGGAGAGCGTCGGGCTGCGCGTCGAGAAGCAGCACCACGAGGTCGCGACCGCCGGTCAGGCCGAGATCGACCTGCGCTTCTTGCCGCTCGTGAAGATGGGCGACGCGCTGATGTGGTACAAGCACTGCGTCAAGAACGTCGCCCGCCGCCACGGCAAGACGGCGACGTTCATGCCGAAGCCGATCTTCGGCGACAACGGCTCCGGCATGCACGTCCACCAGTCGATCTGGAAGGGCGAGAAGCCGCTCTTCGCCGGCGACGGCTACGGCGGCATCAGCGAGCTCGGGATGCACTACATCGCCGGCATCCTGAAGCACGCGCCGGCGCTCTGCGCCTTCGTCGCGCCGACCGCAAACAGCTACCGGCGGCTCGTCCCCGGCTTCGAGGCGCCCGTCAACCTGGCGTACTCGTCGCGCAATCGTTCCGCCGCCTGCCGCATCCCGATGTACTCACCGTCGCCGAAGGCGAAGCGTGTCGAGGTCCGCTTCCCCGACCCGTCGTGCAACGGCTACATGGCGTTCGCCGCGATGCTGATGGCGGGTCTCGACGGCATCGAGCGTCGTCTCGATCCCGGCGATCCCCTCGACAAGGACATTTACGCGCTCACGCCCGAGGAGCTGAAGGACGTCCCCTCGGTTCCGGGCTCGCTCGCCGACGCGCTCTCCGCGCTGGCGAAGGATCATGCGTTCCTGCTGAAAGGCGACGTCTTCACCGAGGACGTCATCGAGACCTGGCTCGAGTACAAGCGCACGAAGGAAGTCGACCCGCTGCGCTTGCGGCCGCATCCGTACGAGTTCGCGCTCTACTACGACGCCTGATTCACACCGGCGTGCGCGGCGGCAGGCGTAACGCTCGCCTGCCGCCGCGCACGCACCTGCTCTTCCCGCCGCCGGAGACTGCGGCGCTAGTAATGGCCGCGAGTCGTGACGCCGGCGCTCCGCGCTCTCACCTGCGCGCGGCCCGTGGCGGTTCTCGATGATCACCTCGACGCGGCGATTTTTCGCGCGGCCCTGGGGATCGTCGCGACCGTGCAGCGTGTTCGGCGCGACCGGGCGCGTCTTCCCGAAGCCGCGCGTGTGGAGGCGACGGCGATTGACGCCGTCGCTCACCAGCGCATCGGCGACGCTGTCCGCACGCAGCTGCGACCGCCGCTGATTGGCCGATTGGCTGCCGATCGAATCGGTGTGCCCCTCGATCGACACTTGCCGACCGCGCGCGGAGCGCAGCAGCACGTCGGCGATGTCGCGGACGGTGCGGCGCGCGTCGCGCGTCAAGTCGGCGCGACCGAACTCGAAGAGGACGTCGGGCAAGTTGACGACGACGCCGCGCGGCGTCTCGCGCGCGTCCAAATTGCGCCGGTGCAGCTCGTCGAGGAGCTGCTGGTTGCGCACGAGCTCGTCACGCTGC
>JBGPOW010000277.1:0-5634 GCA_041488235.1 Binatia bacterium | reverse complement strand
GCCTCGGGTGCGACGTGGCCGGCCATGAGACCGCGCGTCGCGCCGCTGAAGCGGCCGTCGGTGAGGAGCGCGACGTGCTCCCCGAGGCCCGCGCCCGTCAGCGCCGCGGTGACCCCGAGCATCTCGCGCATGCCGGGACCGCCGCGCGGGCCTTCGTAGCGGATCACGAGGACGTCACCGGCTTTGATCGCGCCGTGCGTCGCCGCCGCCATCGCGTCCTCCTCGCGCTCGAAGACGCGCGCGGGGCCGCGGTGTGTGAGCCGCTCGTGACCTGCGACCTTCACGACGCAGCCTTCCGGGGCGAGATTCCCCTTCAGGATGACGAGGCCGCCCGTCGGCTTCAGCGGCTGCTCGAGCGCGTGCACCACGACTTGGCCGGGTGTCTCGCGCACCCGCGCCACCTCGTCCGCGAACGTGCCGCGCACGGTGAGCGCGCTGCCGTCGACGAGCCCGGCGGCGAGAAGGCGCTGCGCGACGACGCCGGTCCCGCCGGCGTGACCGAGGTCGACGGCGGTGAATTGGCCGCCCGGCTTCAAGTCGGCGAGCAGCGGCGTGCGCCGGCTCACCCGATCGAAGTCGTCGATCGTGAGCGGCACGCCGATCTCGCGCGCCAGCGCGAGCAGGTGCAGCACGGCGTTCGTCGAGCCGCCGCTCGCGGCGACGCCGGCGATCGCGTTCTCGAACGCGGCGCGGGTCGTGATCGCGCGCGGCGTGACGCCGCGGCGCAAAAGGTCGAGCACGAGCGTCCCACAGTCGGCGGCGACCTGCTCTTTCGCGGGATCGGTCGCCGCGACGCTCGCGGTGCCCATCGGCGAGAGACCGAGGAACTCGAGCGCCATCGCCATCGTGTTGGCGGTGAACTGACCGCCGCAGGCGCCGGCACCCGGGCACACATGGTCCTCGAGCTCCCGCAGGTCGGCGTCGCTCATCTTGCCGGCGGCATTGGCGCCGACGGCCTCGAACAGATCCTGGATCGTGACGTCGTGGCCCTGAAAACGTCCCGGCTGGATGGAGCCGCCGTAGAGCACGAGGCCGGGAACGTCGAGGCGCAGCAGCGCCATCGCCCCGGCCGGGATGGTCTTGTCGCAGCCGACGAGGACGACCATGGCGTCGAACATGTGACCGCGGCCCATGAGCTCGATCGAGTCGGCGATCACCTCGCGGCTCACGAGCGACGTCTTCATGCCCTCGGTGCCCATCGTGATGCCGTCGCTGATCGCGATCGTGTTGAACTCCATCGGCGTTCCGCCGGCAGCGCGCACGCCGCGCTTCACATGCTCGGCGAGGGCGCGCAGCCCGAAGTTGCACGGCATCGTCTCGGTCCAGGTATTGGCGATGCCGACGATCGGGCGCGCCAGATCGGCGTCGCCGAACCCAATCGCCTTCAGGTAGGAGCGGGCGGGCGCGCGGTCGCGTCCGTCGTAGAGCGTGCGGCTCTTGTGCCGCGGGTCGATGGTGGCCATGGGCGCAACTTTGGCGTTCCTCGGCGGACGGCGCAAGCGCGCCCTCCCGCCTCGCCGCGTTGACCGGCACTATGCACGGGCGTTAGGAGAGGCGATCCCTCTCCCCAGGAGACGACGATGCTCCCCAGCACCATGCAGGATCACCCGCTCACGATCACCGACATCTTCCGTCATGGATGCGCGATCCATGGCGCGAGCGAGGTCGTGACCGCGGAGGGCGACCGTGTTCGCCGGGCGCGCTTCGCGGACGTCGGCGATCGGGTCACGCGCCTCGCCGCGGCGCTCCGCCGGCTCGGTATTCGCGAGGGCGACCGGGTCGCGACGTTCGGCTGGAACACCCAAGAGCATCTCGAGGCGTACTTCGCGGTGCCGAGCATGGGCGCCGTGCTCCACACGCTCAACATCCGCCTGTTCCCCGAGCAGCTCGCGTACGTCGCGAACCACGCCGAGGACCGCGTCGTCCTCGTCGACGATTCGTGCGTGTCGCTGCTCGGCCGCGTCCGCGACCAGCTGCGCACGGTCGAGCACGTGATCGTGATCGGCGGCGGCGATGCGAGCGCGCTCGGCGCGCGTGTGCTGCGCTATGACGAGCTGCTCGCGGCGGAGCGTCCCGAGTACGACTGGCCGCGTCTCGACGAGCGCGCCGCGGCGGCGATGTGTTACACGAGCGGCACGACCGGCAACCCGAAGGGCGTCGTCTACAGCCACCGCTCGACGTACCTGCACTCGCTCGCGATCTGCTCCGGCGCCGCGTACGCGCTCAGCGAGCGCGATCGCATTTTGCCGATCGTACCGATGTTCCATGCCAACGCGTGGGGACTGCCCTACGCCGGGTGGATGGTCGGCGCCGACTTCATCCTGCCGGGCCGCCATCTGCAGGCGGCGTCGCTCGCGCGGCTCATCAGCGAGGAGCACCCGACGGTCTCCGGCGCGGTGCCGACGATCTGGAGCGACCTCTTGCGCTATGCCGAGACGAACCCGGTCGACTTCTCATCGCTCCGTCTCGTCGCCTGCGGCGGCTCCGCGGTGCCGCGTTCGCTCATGGAAAAATTCGCGGAGCGCCACGGCGTCCGCATCGTGCAGGCATGGGGCATGACCGAGACGAGCCCCTTTGCGTCGATCGCCTTCGCGCCCAAGGACGCGCCGGCGGCGGACGAGATGCGCTGGCGCGCGAAGGCGGGCCGCGCGATCGCCGGCGTCGAGCTGCGGATCGTCGACGCCGGCAACAAGCCGATCCCCTGGGACGGCGCGACATCGGGCGAGATCGAGGTGCGCGGCCCGTGGATCACGGCCTCGTACTACCGCGATCCCGCGCCGGAGAAGTTCGACGACGGTTGGCTCCGCACGGGCGACGTCGGCATCGTCGACGATCACGGCTTCGTGCAGATCACCGATCGTGCAAAGGACGTCATCAAGTCCGGCGGCGAGTGGATCTCGTCGGTCGAGCTCGAGAACGAGATCATGGCGCATCCCGCGGTCGTCGAGGCCGCCGTGGTCGGCGTCCCCGACGAGCGCTGGCAGGAGCGGCCACTGGCCTGCGTGGTCGTGAAGTCGGGCACCAATGTGACGGTCGAGGCGCTGCGCGCGTTTCTCGCCGAGCGCGTCGCACGCTGGTGGCTGCCCGAGCGCTGGTGCTTCATCACCGAGGTCCCGAAGACGAGCGTCGGGAAGTTCGACAAGAAGGTGCTGCGCGCGCGCTACGCCGACGGCGGCCTCGACGTCGTCGAGATCGGCGGGTCGTAGTAACGCGCCTCGATGACGTTGCCGTCGGGGTCGCGAAAGTAGAACGCGTTCGGCGCCAGGCCTTGGGCGCCGAACGACTGCTGCGTCATCGCCGACGTCGGCACGTCGTGCGCCGTGAGGCGCTCCCGCAGCGCCGTGAACTCTGCTTGCGCCATCGAGAGACAGACGTGGTTCACGCGATGACCGGCGCTCGCGTCGCTGCCCGTCAGCGCGTCGACGACCGGCGCCGCCACCCGCGCCATGAGGTCGATGATCGACTCCGCCGACAGCCTGACGCTCGGGAACGGCGCCTGCCCGGCGCGGAACTCCTCGAGGCGCAGCGGCGTCAATCCGACGACGCGCTCGTAGAACTCGATGGCACGCACCGGATCGTCGGTCCACAGCACGACGTGGTCGACCTTCGCATTCATGCAACCGCCTTCGCTACGTCAACCGCGATCGTCGTCGACATCTGGACTCCTCCTTGTGGCCGACAGCGTGCAAACCGTGCGAGCTTGACACGAGAGTCCCGCGCAAGAGGAGGGAGGAGTCTATCCCATCACTGAAAAAGTCGCATCGCGGAGCATTCTTTTTGTAGAGTCGCGGCGGCGCAGCGATCACGGACGGTGGACGCAGGGAGAGCGAAGACCGCCCGGGGCGGCTGCCCCGAGCGGTCCTCGGTGTGCCCGAACGAGCGGGCTATGGGAGAAGGTTGTTGAAGTTGAAGCTCCAGCCCGCCCCGGTCCGCTTCCAAAGCCCATGGACCGTCCACTCCCGGCCGCCAATGGTCACGTACGTGACCATGTCCGCCGCCGCACCGCTTAGGTCGCCGTAGGCGATCGCGGTTACCCTGTAGGCGCCGCCACTCAGCCTCGCGTGCAGCTTGTAGATCCCACCGTCCTGCTTGGCGCCGGCGTTCTTGTATCTGAAGCTTCCGCGGGTCAGGGCCTCGATCGCCCCGGCGGGCACGCTCGTCTCGAAGACGAGGTTTTGACCCGTCGTGGTGAGGCGGATCGCAACCTCGCTGCCGCCGAAGTTGAAGTCCACCATCCCGCGCTCGCTCGGAACCAGCTTGCCGTGGAACTGGAAGACGTCGAGGCCGTCCCTGAATGTGATCCTCGACGGATCATGGCACATCAGGAGCTTACACGAGTTGTTGCATTTGTCCCCGTTGATCGGCCTGGGTGGACGGAGATTGCACTCCACGCAGTTGCCGTCGTCGCACATCTCAAGGTCGGGGTCGGCGCTCTGGACCACGCCGTCGCCGCAGAACGTGCAATCGGAGCGGCAGGGCTGCCCGCACAGCCCCACGACCGAACCCGGTGGATCGCAGGTCTCACCGAGACTCGACTCGACAATTCCGTTGCCGCAGCCCGGCGTCATCGTCGCGGTGGGCGTCGGCGTCACCGTCGGGATGGGCGTCGCCGTCGGCGTCGCGGTCGCCGCCGACCCCACCCAGTGCTTCTGGGCAGTCGCCGACTGAAGCGAGCCGGCGTCGTCGGTGAAGCTCGCCTTGATCGTGTCGTCACCCGCCCCGTTCGTGTCCGTATACGTGAACGTCACCTCACCGTTGGCGTCCGTCTTGCAATCAACGGGCGAACACACGCCGACCGCGCCGGCGTTCTGCCCGGTGACGGTGAACGTGACCAGCCTGCCGACGAGCGGGACGGGCGTCGAGCCGCCAGTCGTACTCGTGACGTGGGCTGTGACCGTGTGGGTGGTGCCGGTCGGGTTGGTGGCGTCGGGCGGCGTCAGGGCGATACTCCCCGAGGTGACGACGATCGACGATCCGGCGATCAGGATGTACGCCTCACCGCAGGCGCTCAGTCCCGTGCCGGGATCGACGCCGCAGGTCGGATGGCTAGCTGTGTCGGTCGCGACCGCCAGCGCGCTCCAGTCGGTCGGGAAGGTCGGCCACGACTCGTGCACCGAGCAGCCCCAGCCCTGCAAGGATGCGGTGGTCAGAGTGTCGGGAGGCCCGAACGACGGTTCAAACGCGATCAGCGAGACGCTGCCGCCGCATGGCGGGGAATTGTCAGCCGTCCATGCTCCCGACCCGGTGCTGAGCATGGTGAGGGCGGTCTGTACGGCGCCGCCGCCGCCGCTACACGAAGCGTCGAAGTAGAGGCCCGTCGTCCCCGGCTGCTTGCCGGCGAATTTGATGCCGTCGCGGATGATCGTCGCTCGCGAACTGAGGTAGCCGCTGTCGTGAAACACCGGGTCGGTGCCGATCAGGACGCGGTTGCCGGGCGGCGTGGTCCCCATGACCGCCGGCGCCCACACCGCGGCGTTCGCTGCCGCGGTCTGCGAGGTGGTGCCGCTGCATGTCGGGTCCCCGATGATCAGGAGAGCGTACGCTTCAAACTGGGCCTGGGTCATCGAGGCCCAGGTCGCAGCGCTGACGACAGTGACGGTATACCCCTGCGCGACCGCGGCCTGCTCCTCCTGG
>JBGPOW010000276.1:0-5676 GCA_041488235.1 Binatia bacterium | reverse complement strand
GTCGGCTCGATCGTGAAGGACGCGAAGGTCGCGGACCTTCTCTTCGAGACGTACGCGAAGAAGTATCCCGACCGCTGGCCGGGCTACGAGCAGAAGTTCAAGGACGGCATCAAGGACGGCTCGCGCGTGCTGGTGAAGTACGTGCCGAAGTGAAAGGCGGCGCGTGGCGCTCACGATCGAAAGCCCCGCCGACGTCGACGAGTACACCGAGTTCCTCGACTTCTTCGACGACGTCTACGCCGAGCGTTCGGTACGCTGGCCCGCGTTCGTGGCGTTCCAACTGCCGCTGCTGACGGGCGAGAGTCCGTTCGCGGAGCGGCGCCGTATGCGGCCGTTCGTCGCGCGTCGCGACGGTCGCATCGTCGCGCGCGTCCTCGCCGTCGTCGACGGGGCGTATCAGGAGCGCTGGCGCGAGCCGCTCGGCCATCTCAACATGTTCGAGGCGCTTCCCGACGCAACGGCCACGCGGCCGCTCCTCGCCGCCGCATCCGCGTGGCTGGCGGAGGAGGGCGCGCGGGCGGCGCGCGTCGGGTTCGGAATGCTCGAGTCGCCGTTTGCGACCGACGCGTACGATGTCCTGCCGCCGTCGTGGCTGCGCCAGAATCCGCCTTACTACCACGGGCTCCTCGCCGATGCGGGATTCGCGCCCGAGCGGCGGTTCGTCGACTACAAGATCGAGGTGCGCCCGGAGCTGATCGAGCGCTGGCAGAACGCCGTCGACGGGGCGCGGGCCGCGGGCTTCGATCTCGTCCGGCTCCGTGACGTGCCGCACGCGCGCCGCGTCGCCGAGTTCACGCGCGTCTGGAACGAGGCGTTCGAGCGCCACTGGGGACAGGTCCCGTTCAGCGACGCCGAGGTGACGGCGCTCGCCGAAGCGCTCGGGCCGGCCGGCATGCTCGACACCTCGCTGCTCGCGTACGAGGGCGGTGTGCCCGTCGGCGTCGTGTGGATCGTCCCGACGACGGCGGCGCTCGCGCTCACCGCGCCCGGTCGCGAGGTCGCGCCGGCGGAGCGGCTCAATAACCTCGGGATCGGCGTCCTCGCGCGCGTGCGCGGCCGCGGTCTGAACCTCGCACTCGCCGGACAGGCGTTCCTCGATCTCGCAGCGCGGGGCGCGACGCACGTGAGCTACACGCTCGTTCTCGAGGACAATTGGCCGTCGCGGCGCACCGCCGAGAAGCTCGGCGCCGCGGTCTGCGCGCATTACGTCGCGTACGGCCGGCCGCTCGCCTGAATTGGGCGGGGACGCGCGACCCCCATGGCCAGCGCCGCGGCACGCACGTATACATGCGTCGCAGAGTCCCTCCGAGGAGCGACCGCATGAGCGAGCAGCAGGAGATTCCCGCGATGCCGGACCCCGCCGAGATCTTCGCCGCGTTCACGGCGTTTCACCGGACAGGGGCGTTGAAAGCGGCCATCGAGCTCGATCTCTTCTCGGCGATCGCCGGCGGTGCGACGACCGCCGATGACCTCGCGCGCCGCTGCGGCGCCGCGACGCGCGGGATCCGCATTCTCGCCGATTTTCTCACCACCGCGGGCTTCCTCGCGAAGGATGGCACCCGCTACGCGCTCACGCCGGCGAGCGCGACGTTTCTCGACCGGTCATCACCGGCGTACATGGGAAGCGCCGTCGCGTTTCTCACCGCGCCGATGATGTGGGAGTCGTTCGCAAACGTCGCCGCCGCGGTGCGGAAGGGCGGCACGGTCGCGTCCGAAGAGGGCGTCGTCGCCGCCGAGAACCCGATGTGGGTCGAGTTCGCGCGCGCGATGGCGCCGCCGGCGACGTTCGCTGCGCGGTTGCTGGCGAACATGCTCGAGGCGCCGAAAGCGCCGCGCTGGAGGGTGCTCGACGTCGCCGCCGGTCACGGGATGTTCGGCATCACGCTCGCGCAAGAGAACCCGAACGCGCAGATCGTCGCCCTCGATTGGGCGAACGTCCTCGTCGTCGCCGACGAGAACGCGCGCGCGGCCGGCGTGCAGGACCGCTTTCGCATGATCAAGGGCAACGCGTTCGAGGTCGACCTCGGCTCGGGGTACGACGTGGTGCTGCTGCCGAACTTCCTGCACCACTTCGACGTCGCGACCTGCGAGGCATTTCTCCGGCGGGTGCGCGCCGCGCTCGTGCCCGGCGGCCGTGCGGTCACGGTCGAATTCATTCCCGACGGGAGCCGGGTGACGCCGCCCGTCGCCGCGTCGTTCGCGCTGGTCATGCTCATCGGGACGCCGGCCGGCGACGCGTACACGTTCGCCGAGCTGGAGCGGATGTTCTACAACGCCGGCTTCGCCGCGAGCGAGCTGCGTGAGTTGCCGCCGTCGTTCCAGCGCGCGGTGGTCTCGACGAAGGCGTCCTGAAGCTCGAATCTCGGAAAAACGCGACCAACCGGCGCCGCGCGTGTTGCGACGCCTGAAGGAGGAACCGCATGCCGCATCGACGTAAACGAATCGCCGTCCTGCTCGCGCTTCTGATCGCCGCCGTGCTCGCCGTCGGGCCGCGCGCCGCGCGTGCGTACGACCCGTACGACACGCGCAGCGAGCGCTACGAAGAGCGCCACCCGCGCAACTACAACGACGAGTACATCTTCTCGACGACGCGCATGGTGAGCGAGATGGACGTCCACCCGGCGCTCAAGGTGCCGCTGTTCCCGCCGGCGATCGTCATCGATCTCGTCTTCCTGCCCGCGGAGGTCATCGCCGGCATGTTCTGAGCCGCGCGGCCGCGGCGAGCGCTCACCAGGCGTATGCCTCGGGAGCCTCGCCGCCGGGGCCGGGCCAGATCTCGTCGAGCTGCGCCACGGTCTCGGCTTCGAGCGTGAGCTCGAGCGCGCGCATGCTCGCCGTCAGCTGCTCCATCGTCCGCGGGCCGACGATGGGTGCCGTGACGCCGGGACGTTGCAGCAGCCAGGCAAGGGCGACGTCCGCCGGCTCGGCGCCGATGTCGCGGCAGAGGCGCTCGTAGCGCTCGAGCGCTGCGTGGTTGGCTGCGATCCGCGTCTGCATCCGCTCCGACGCGCGGCGGCCGGCGTTCGCCTTTGCGAGCGCGCCGCCGAGCAGGCCGCCGCCGAGCGGGCTCCACGCGATGATGCCGACGCCATACGCCCGGCACGCCGGCAGCGCTTCGAGCTCGACGGTGCGCGCGGCGAGATTGTAGAGGCTCTGCTCCGACACGAGGCCGAGGAAGTGTCGCGCCGCCGCGGTCTCGCATGCGCGTGCGACGTGCCAGCCCGCGAAGTTGCTGCTACCGACGTATACGACCTTTCCCTGTTGCACGAGGATCTCCATCGCCTGCCAGATCTCGTCCCATGGCGTCGTGCGGTCGACGTGGTGCATTTGGTAGAGGTCGATGTGATCGGTACGCAGGCGGCGCAAGCTCTCGTCGCAGGCACGTCGCAGGTGGATTGCGGAGAGCCCGCGGTCGTTCCGACCGTCGCCCATCGTGCCGTAGGCTTTCGTCGCCAGCGCGATGCGCTCGCGGCGGCCGCCGCCTTGCGCGATCCAACGGCCGACGATCTGCTCCGTCACGCCCTCGCCGCGCTTCCAGCCGTAGACGTTCGCCGTGTCGAAGAACGTGATGCCGAGGTCGAGCGCGCGGTCCATGATCGCGAAGCTCTCCGCCTCGCTCGTCTGCGGGCCGAAGTTCATCGTGCCGAGGCAGAGACGGCTCACCTCGAGGCCGCTCCGACCGAGATGTGCGTAGTCCATCCGTCTCGCATGCGGGGGCGGCACGGCAGAGTCAATCGGCGCGTTGCGTTCGCGGTCCGACGATGGTCGAATCCGCCGCCATGCCGCCGACGCGCGCGCGCCACAAGGTCGTCGGCTTCACGCTCGGGCTGATCGCCGTTGCGTACCTCGATCGCGTCTGCATCGCCACCGCGGCGCCGACGATGCGCGCCGAGCTCGGGCTCAACGACGCGCAGCTGGGGATCGTGTTCAGCGCCTTCACCTTCGCATACGCGCTCTTCGAGGTGCCGAGCGGATGGATGGCGGACCGCTTCGGCGCGCGGGTGACGCTCACCCGCATCGTCGTCTGGTGGTCGCTCATGACGGCGGCGACGGGCCTCGCCGTCGGCTTCGCGTCGCTGCTCGCGGTCCGTCTGCTGTTCGGTCTCGGCGAAGCCGGCGCGTTCCCGTCGATGGCACGCGTCTACGCGCGCTGGCTGCCGCGCGCGGAGCGCGGTCGCATGTTCGGTCTCGCGATCATGACGGGCGCCTTTGCCGGTGCCGTGACGCAGCCGCTCGTCGTCGCGCTACTCGGCGTGACCACATGGCGCCACACGTTCGCGCTCTTCGGTGTCGTCGGGCTCGGGTGGGCGGTCGCCTGGTGGCGCTGGTTCCGCGACGACCCGCACCGGCACCCGGCCGTGAACGCCGCCGAGCGCGCGCTCATCACCGCCGGCGGCGCGGAGACCCGCGTCCGCGGTCACCTGCCGTGGCGCGCGATCGTGCGCAGCCGGACGCTCCTCGCGCTCTGCGTGATGTACGCGGGCGCGATCTACGGCTGGTACTTCTATCTGACGTGGCTGCCGACGTACCTCCTGCGCGGACGCGGCTTCGATATGACGCAAGTCGGCTGGCTGGCGGCGCTGCCGCTCGTCGCGATCGGCGTCGGCGTCTTCGCCGGCGGTTGGGTGAGCGACGCGCTCGGGCGCCGCGTCGGCACGCGCGCGGCGCGCCGTACGCCCGGGCTCGTCGGCCTGCCGCTCGCCGCGCTCGCGATCGTCGGCGCGCTCCTCACACGCGCGCCGCTCGCCGCGGCGCTCCTCCTTGCCGCCGCCGCCGGGCTCGCCGCACTCGGCGTCGCGCCGGCGTGGGCGGTGTGTCTCGAGATCGGCGGTCGTCACGCGGGCGTCGTGAGCGGCGCGATGAACACGTTCGGCAACCTCGGCGGCGCGCTCAGCCCGGTCGTGGTCGGTTTCGCGCTCGAGCGTTGGCACTCGTGGCAGGCGCCGCTCTGGAGCGTCGCCGCGTGCTACGCGCTCGCCGCGCTCGCGTGGCTCGCGATCGACCCGTCGACGACCATCGAGGGCGTCTAGGGCGGCGGAGGCGCTGCCGCGACGTCACGCGCGCGCCGTCTCGTCACGGTGCCGAGATCGTACGGCGGCGGCGTCAGAGCCGTCGTGCTTCGGTGAGGACCGGCGGGAGCAGGAATCCCGGCACGCGGAAGACGCGGCGTTGCGCGGTGACCGAGAAGCCCGCGGCTTCGACGCGGCGGCGCAGCGCCGCCGGTGTCGGCCACCTGAGCGGCGCGCCGAGGAGGCGCGAGCCGAGACGGGCGACGTCACCGATCAGCGCGAGCGGCGGGTTCACGAACCCGAGGAGGAGCGTGCCGTCGCGCCGTAGGACACGCGCCGCTTCGGCGAGCGCCGCGTCCTGATCGGGGAACCAGTGGAACGCCTCCGTGGAGACGACGGCGTCGAACGCGGCACCTGCAAACGGCAAGCGGAGCGCATCGCCACGGACGAGCATGGGCCGCGCGGACGCGTCGCGGAGGCGCATCGGCGGGGCGGAGGTGTCGCGCAGGCGCTCGGCCGCGTGTGTCAGCATCCCCCCGGAATAGTCGCATCCTGCGAGACGCGGCGGCGAGAGCTCGTCGGCGATGCGCGCCAGCAGCTGCCCCGTGCCGCAGCCGAGGTCGAGGATCGACTGCGGCATGCGCCGGCGCAGCCTGCGCAGCACGGC
>JBGPOW010000275.1:0-5681 GCA_041488235.1 Binatia bacterium | reverse complement strand
TGGTGTTCCCGAGCACCACCACGCCGGCGATTCGAATGATGCCCGTGGCTTTGGGCGTGATCGGAACGTTGACTCCCGGCGGTGCGCCACTCTCGATCGCAACCCACTGTATTTGCGTGCCGCCGGTATCCACACTGGCGACATCTTGTTGTTTCGCGGGCCCTACCGCGAAGTTTCGTGCGAACGGTCCAACAAGGCCGTTGAAGCGAGGCTCCGGGTACGAATATACGCGCTGCGACCCGGTGCGCCCGACGTACTCAGACATTTTTTTCTGTCGCTTTCGTCTTTGCGTTGAAAAGCTCGTGCGCCGTCATCGGTACGAGCTTGTTCGCGACCAGCCACTCAAGCCGCACCATACCCTCACGGCCCATCGCTATGTGCCGCGCGACTGTGGCATCCCAATCGGGATACACGAGAGCCTGCTGCCTCGCGTCCCATTCCGGAGATTTGAGATAGGCGTCGCAGGCGTTGCACGCCTGAAGCTCGGCTAGGCGGATGACGACTCGCATGCTCATCTCCTCCGTTTCGACGACTTCCTACGCTTCGAGCCTGACTTCCGTCGCGCGGGCTTCCGCCCACGTGCGCCTCGGGCGCCTCGAGCACCCTTGTGGCCCGTCTTGTTCGACACCGCGAGAGCGATAAGCCCCACGAGCGCCGCCGCGCCGACCGCGCCGGCCACGATGGCGCCGGTGCTGAGGGGCTTCTTCGCGTCGGTTGTGGTCATTGTGTTGCCGCCTGGGGCCGTGCCGCCCTTCGCTTGCGCCGCGACTAGAGCGTCGGCGGCCACTTTGGCGGCGAGGTCGGCTGCGTCCTTCTGAGCCTGCGTCGTAGCCGCAGCAGCCGCTCTGGCCGCAGCGTCGAGCGCTGCTTTGGCATCTGCGGCGGCTTGGTCAGCCTGCGCCTTCGTGGCGGCTGCGGCTGCTTTGGCTGCGGCATCGGCTGCTTGCGCCTTGGCTGCCGCTGCCGCTGCTGCTGCTCTCATTTCTGGCGTTAGGATGGCCTCAGCCGGATAGGGCACGCATTTACCTGTAGCGGCGTTCCAGTTACTGAACTCCGGGCATTGCGTGCCGCTAGGCCCAACGACTGGCGTGGTCGCGGCTGCTTTCGCCTGTGCCGTTGCTTGCGTCGCTGTCGCCGTGCCCTTCGCACCCCACCACAACGGTGCGGGACTACACGCGGCGGGAGCGTTCGGAACCAGCTTGCGCGCAGCGGCCGACGTACCCGGCCCGTACTTGCCATCGGCGACGAGGCCGAGCGCGACCTGTGCGGTGTAGACGACGCCGGAGTTCGCTTGGAGACACGGGTTGATCGACGCCAGCGCCGACACGGCCGCCGGAGTGGACGAGGACGAAGGTGGAGGCCGCAGCGCTTCATTCGGAACGAAGACCGGAGCCTGGATCGGGGACGTCGACGCTATCGGCGTCGTCACCGAAGCCGCAGCGGCACCGCAACCGGGCGGTACGGCGATGCCGCCGAGCGCCGCCGAGAGCGCAGCCGCCACGGAGACCTCGTAGTTGCCGGTGCCGATGGGCACCGCGTGGCTCGGGTTGGCCGAGTTCCAGGCCGCCTTGAAGTTGTGGACGGCCGTGTTGACCGCCGTACCTGCGCGCCGAACGCTCGCGCAGTAGTTCGGGTCGGATCTGAGCGTCGAGTATGCGGCGCCTGCCGCCCGATCGAGACTCGAGCCCGACGAGGTAGAGGCTGTGGCCGGTGCGGCCGCCGTCGTAGTCGTCGCGTAGCAGTTGCTCTGCCCCTTCGGCGTCCACCACGAAGGACGAGGGCTACATGCCGGAACGGTGACTCCGCGCTTCGCAGCCGCGGCTGCGCCGTCAGAACCCCACTTACCATCGAGGCCGGCACCCGGGGTGAAGCCGAGTGCGCGCTGCGCCGCGCAGACGAGCCCGACGTTCGCTTGATTGCACGGACCGCCCGCCGAGACGAGCGCGTGAAGAGCGTCGGTCGCGGCGTCCCCGACACCGACGTCGTCGCCGAGCGCGCCCACGCCCGCGGGCATGTTCAAGCGCTCGTTGAAGCGCAAACCCTGCCAGGTGCGCTTGCCGGCAACGACCGTGGTCGGCTTGTGCGGGTTGGCAGTGAGGAGCGCGCCTACCGACGTGCCGTGCCTACGTGCGATGATGGCCGGACTGTCTCCAGGCCGCGTTTTGTACGTCGACATCAACTATCTCCTTGACTTGCGTTTCTTCTTGCGTGTGGCGACGTAGATGATCCCGCCGAGGGCGGTTGCGCCCGCGACGCCGATTCCGACCATCGCACCGGTCGAGAGCTTCTTCTCCGCCGTCCCTGTGCCCGCCATCTCGGTGCCGGGGAACGGGGTCGGGAAATCCTTCGCGTTCATCGCGACGGTGGTGCGAAGCGCGTCGAGGGTGCGCTGGTCGAAGACGCCGTCGGTACGGAGAACGACCGGGGACCCGTCGGGGTTCGTCAGCCCGAGCTTCGCGCCGTTGAACCAGCCTTGGAAGCATCCGGCAGCGGCGGGGATGGCCGGTGCCCATGTCGGGCACGTCGTCTTGGTTGTTTTGACGATCAGGCCGTTGAGCGTATTGAGCGTGGTCATCACCCACGTCTGCTGCGGGGCTGTGAGCTGGGTCCAGACCTCTGGGTAGTCGGTGATTGCTGCGAGCGAGAAGCCGAGTGCGCCTCTGCCGCCGAACGAAACCTGCTCGCCGAGGAGTCCTTTGTTCTGAGCCCACATGGGAATCGGTCCTTTGCAATCGACGCACGCAGGGTGCGCCGGTAGTACGTTCTGCATCCACCAGCAGTCTGCTGCGCGTATGCCGGGATCAGTCGGTCCTTGGACGGGCCAGTCATCGACGAAGTTCGGGTGCCCGGAGGCTTGGGCGGGGGTCACGGTACGTCCTCCCCGATGTTCTGATCGAATACGAGCGCGCCTGCGATGCTGCCGTACTGCGCGAAGTTGTTGAACGCGACCATGAACTGATCCTCGTCCGAGAGCGCCGAGAACACCGCACAGCCGGCAGCGTCGGCGAGCGTCGGGTTGGTCTCGGGATCGTTCTGCCGAACGCTCGCGAAGAGCGCGACGTCACACGGCACCGGGATCGGGATGTCGAGCACGTACTCGCTGTTGTCGGCGCGCCACTTGTAGCGCAGCTCGTGGATGTTGCCGAGGCTCGCGGCGAGCGGCGTACCCCAGGGGCGTCCGCCGTTCGGGGGGGAGTACAGCGTCGGGACGGTCGGATCATCGGGCACCTGAAAGAGCAGTGCCGGAGAGAGCGAGTCCTGGAAGATGATCCCGTCCGTGTTCTTGGGGTGTCGGGTGTCGCGCTGAGTTCGCGGGATGGTCATCACGTGCCAGGAGATGTCGCCGTCCGGCGGATGCCAGAGCGGGCTCGTGATCTCCTTGCGAAACGTGACGGTGCTGCCCGGGGCCGGGCCGCCTGACTCCGGGTCCAAGAGCGGCGCTTCTCCGGCGGGGATCCGCGCGACGAGCTCGGCGTACTGCCGGATGCCGACGAGGCGCACGCCGTGAAGGTCCGAGCTTTGCTCGCCGGTGCTGAAGCTCGCTCGAGCAAGAAGGAACAGGTAGCGCGCGTTCAAGATCGCCGCGCTGGGCGTCGCGGGCACGACGAGCCCCGTGTAGGCGTTCGTGTTGTACGGGTCGCTTCCGATGAAGCCGAACTCGGGGTTCGGGCCGTTCGTGACGACCTCGAACCGACCGGCGCAAAGCGACGAGCGGATCCCTTGCGCTACCCCGCCGGGGTAGTCCTGGAGACGGAGGATGCTGGCGCCGCGGATGCTCATGCGGCCCTCAGGAGGTTGATTCGGATCAGGCGGGAGGTTTTTTCTTCGCGGGCTTCTCTGGCTCGGCGTCGGCCGTCTTTGATTTTCCGCACACGCTCTGCGCGGGTTTCGGGCGACATGGCCGCCCAACCCATTTTGGCGTGTTCGCTATATTCTTTGGAACTCTTTACGCCGCCGTTTTGGCCGTATCTGGCCCGACGAGTGTCCCAAGTTTTTAGCGCGTTCGCGCTGAGTTTTTCTGGAGTGACAGTCTTACCTTTTCTTGCTTGGATTCTCCGCTCTTCCGCGGTCATCCGGCCCCATCGAGTACGTGACGTATCGCCGCGCTGGCGTCGAATGGCGTCGTGCTCTTCTGCGGTTAGCCCATCCCACCAGGCGTGTAAGCCTTTGATACGAGGGATCGCGGCGGCCTTACGCTCTTCCGAGGTCATTCTCGCGTGCTGAGCGAACGCTGATTCTCTGATCAATTTCTTGGTGTCGTCGTGAAGATGTCCTTGAGCGCCACCACCTGACTTCAGATTGTACCCGTTCGGAACTCGACACTCCATTTGCTCAATCCAGAGTGTTTCGTATAGATCTGCTTCTTCTTGAGTCGATACGACTTCTAGGATCTGGTGATCAAACGCATCGGCACCGTACTTGCGGATAGCGTTAGCAAACACCGGAGAACGGCGGTCACTTGTCTTTGTCCGAGCGATATGGTTCCCCCAACGCTTCTCCATCGAATGTACCGTCTGACCGACGTAACGCTTTCCGTTTACGCGGTTGGTGTGACAGTAGATGGTGAAGCGGGTAAACATGAGCGCAGCTTACGGCTTGAGGAGAATGTTGATGTCCGGGCTCTCGATGCCTAGCTTTCGAAGACGTGAGCGCGCTTCGTCCTCGGCCATGTCGTCGAGTTCCTTCGATAAAAATTGGTACCCAAGAAATGTGAGTACGACGTTGAAAGGAACACTCACCGGGGTTTGCGTAAGGATCGCACTCACCTTCACGTTGCTCTGTTTTGCGATCCACCAACCCTCGGGCCATGTGACCGCGAATACGTCTGCGAGCATACCTGCGTCCACAAACTGCGAGGAAATTTCGTATTTTGGAGCCCCATAGATTTGCATCTGAACGCCGACACCAGTCGCGCCAGACTGCTTCAACATGTTGAAGTACAAACTCTGGAATGGGCTTCCGGGGAAGCTGTTCTGCTGGAACAGATGAAAGCTAACGCGCTCGATGCACGTGTCTTGCGTGAGGTTGTTCTGAAGGTTCTGCACGACCGGCGGCGCATTGATCGTGCTAGATGAAAATTGAATTGGAATCTCCTCGACGAACGGCACGCGCGGGACACCGACGACCATTCCGTAGGCGATCTTCGGGGCCCACAACGCCAACGAGCGCACGTCGTATGTTTTCGGCTGCATGGTCTGGTGTTCTCCCTAAAATGAGGAACGGGCGGGAACGGCGCTGTTTCGGCCGCGCCCGCCCGTTGGGCTTGCTGTTCTTGATCAGCCCGCTGCCGTCGGACCCATGATCTGCGGCAGGGCGGTCTGGCAGAACGCCTTCCAGCCGCCGGGCATCTCCCAGCCCTTGATCTTGATGCCGATCTTCAGGATGCCGCCCTTGAAGATTTCTCGGCAGGTGTTGACCGACTGCTGCACGAGCACCGGCGTCGCGTCGAGCGTTTGCTCGGCCATGACGTTGTCCGCACCGGCAACGATGGGTTGGGCCACGGGCACACCGTGAAGGCCAAGCGCTCCGATTGCCGTCGCGCACGAGTAGTTCTCGTCCGGCGAGATGTTGGTGCCGAGGGGCTCGTTGTTGATCGTGACCGCCTGGAGCATGAGCGCCTGGTGGACGGCGTCCTGCACGACGAAGAGCATCCCGATGGGGATACCGCGCTCGAGGAAGCA
>JBGPOW010000274.1:0-5682 GCA_041488235.1 Binatia bacterium | reverse complement strand
GACTACCAGAAGAAGACGACGCGCGTGATCCCGGTGATCGAGCTGACGCTGCTCGCCGCGTGAAACCGCGCGGCGGCATCGACCGGCGCGTCGGAGCTGTGCGCCGGCGCGTCGGCGTTGCCGCGCGGGCCGCATCGTGTACGATGCGGCGACGATGACGACCGCCGCCGCACCGACGACCCCGGTCTCGAACTTCATCCGCACGATCATCAGCGAGGATCTGCGCACCGGGAAGCACACACGCGCGGTGACGCGCTTTCCGCCGGAGCCGAACGGCTACCTCCACATCGGGCACGCGAAGAGCATCTGCCTGAACTTCGGCCTCGCGCGTGAGTTCGGTGGCGTCTGCCACCTGCGCTTCGATGACACCAACCCGACGAAGGAAGACGTCGAGTACGTCGACGCGATCCAGGAAGACGTGCGCTGGCTCGGCTTCGATTGGGGGAAGAACCTCTTCTATGCCTCCGACTACTTCGAGCAGCTCTACGACTACGCCGTCGAGCTCATCAAGCAGGGGAAGGCGTACGTCGACAGCCTCTCCGCCGACGAGATCCGTCAGTACCGCGGCACCTTGACCGAGCCGGGACGCGAGAGCCCATACCGCAATCGCTCCGTCGAGGAGAACCTCGATCTTTTCGCGCGCATGCGCGCCGGCGAGTTCGCGGACGGGGCGCACGTGCTGCGCGCGAAGATCGACATGGCGTCGCCCAACATCTTGATGCGCGACCCGCCGCTCTACCGCATCCGCCGCGCATCGCATCACCGCACCGGCGACCGCTGGTGCATCTACCCGCTCTACGACTTCACGCACTGCCTTTCCGACGCGACCGAGCGCATCACGCACTCGATCTGCACGCTCGAGTTCGAGAACAACCGCCCGCTCTACGACTGGGTGCTCGACCAGCTGCCGGTGCCGTGCCACCCGCAACAGATCGAGTTCGCGCGCCTCAACCTCAACTACACGGTGATGAGCAAGCGGAAGCTCTTGCAGCTCGTGCAAGGCGGCTACGTGACGGGCTGGGACGATCCGCGCATGCCGACGATCTCCGGCCTCCGCCGCCGCGGCTTCACGCCCGAAGCGATCCGCGACTTCTGCGAGCGCATCGGCGTCGCGAAGCGCGACAGCACGGTCGACCTCGGCATGCTCGAGCACTCGATCCGCGACGACCTGAACACAAGCGCACCGCGCGTGATGGCGGTCCTGCGCCCGTTGCGCATCGTGCTGGAGAACTACCCCGAAGGGCAGGTCGAGGAGATCGACGCGGTGAACAATCCCGAGGACGCGAGCGCCGGCACGCGCCGCCTGCCGTTCTCGCGCGTCCTCTACATCGAGCGCGACGACTTTCGTGAGGAGCCGCCGCCCAAGTTCTTTCGCTTGGCACCTGGGCGCGAAGTGCGCCTGCGGTACGCGTACATCATCAAGTGCGTCGGCGTCGTGAAGGACGCGAACGGCGAGATCGTCGAGCTGCGCTGTACGTACGATCCCGAGACGCGCAGCGGCTCGCCCGCGGCGGCGCGCAAGGTGAAGGCGACGCTCCACTGGGTATCGGCGCCGCACGCGATCGACGCCGAGGTGCGGCTGTATGACCGGCTCTTCACGGTCGAGGAGCCCGAGGCGGGGAAGGACGCCGATTGGCTCTCGTTCCTGAACCCCGAGTCGCTCGAGCGCGTGACCGAGACGAAGCTCGAGCCGAGTCTCGCCGGCGCCGCGCCGGGCGCGCGGTTCCAATTCGAGCGCCAGGGCTACTTCTGCGTCGATGCCGACTCGCGTCCCGGTGCGCTCGTCTTCAATCGCACGGTCACGCTGCGCGACACCTGGGCGAAGATTCAGTTGAATACGCCCCCGCGCAGCTGACGCCGCGCGATCCGCGTCAGTACTCGACCGACGGGAACCAGCTGCCGTTCGGTTCCTCGTAGCTGCCGAGCTCCATCAACGTCATCGGCTTCACGGCGCGCATGCCCGAGCGGAGGGCCCAGCGGAATGTCTCTCCGCGCCGCGTCGGCACGAGCAGCGCCAGCGGAGTCGGATCGCGCGCCGCGGCGCCGAGCAGCAGCGCCCGTAGGTCCTCCTCGCACTCGGCGACGCCGTGGTTCAGGATCGCGAAATGCGGCGCCGACATGTACGCAACGATCCGGCCGTCGCGAACGGCGACCGCCGGCGTGAGCGTCGGCAGCGCATCCCGCAGCTCGTTCGTGCGCGCGAATCCGTGCGCCGCGACGCAGAGGCGACCGCACGCATCGAGATCGTCGGCAGTCATCGGCCGTACGTCGATGCTGCTCGTCACCGGCCCGCGCGGCGTTCCGGTGACCAGGACCAGCGGCTCCTTCACCGCGAAGCCGAGCGAGGTGTAGAGCGAGAGGGAGCCCATGTTGAACGAGTCCTGCACGAGGCGGATGCCGTCGGCGCTGCGGGCACGCTCGAGGATCGCATCCATGAGCCGTCGCCCGATCCGCTCCCCCTGCGCACCGGGCAAGACGCCGATCGGGCCGACGCCGCGGATGGCGTTGCGCTCGCTCAGGAAGTTCACGCCGACGACCGCGCCGTCCGCCTCCGCCACCACGCCCCAGATCGCCGGGTGACCGTTCCACCCGGTCGCGAACTGCGTCGCGAATTCCATCGTTGGAAAGTCGCGCGGGAAGCCGTGACGTTCGTGTATGCTTTTGAACGCCTCGAACACGACACGCGCGATCGCATCGGTGTCCGCGGCGGTGCTCGGTCGGATCGTGATCGCCACATCGACCTCTTAGCGAATTTCGGCGAGCGCGGCGTCGAGGCGCGCGACGGTGCGCTCGCGGCCGAGGACGTCGAGGACCTCGAAGATCCCCGGGCTCGCCGTCGTGCCCGTCACCGCGACGCGCACCGGCTGCGCGAGTTTCCCGAGCTTCAATCCGTGCTGCGCGAGTACCTCGTGGAACGCGCGCTCGAGCGCGGGTACCGTCCACTCGGCGAGCGCCGCGCAGCCGTCGCGCAGCGAGCGCAGCGCCGGCGCGATGTCCGGCGTCAGGAACTTCGCCGCCGCCGCGGGATCGATCGCGACGTGATCGACGAGATACACGCGTGCCTGCTCGACGAGCTCGACGAGCGTCTTCACCCGCTCCTGCAACGTCGCGAGCGCTTTCGCGAGCCACGCGTCGTCGCCGGGGACCGGCAGACCGGCCTGGGCGATGAACGGCAGCGCCGCCGTCGCGAGCTCCGCGGGCGTGAGCGCGCGCAGATACACGCCGTTCAGCCAGGTCATCTTTTCGGAGTCGAACACGCCCGCCGACTTGCCGATCGCCTCGAGGTCGAATTTCTCGATCAGTTCCTCGCGGCTGAAGATCTCCTGGTCGCCGTGCGACCAGCCGAGGCGCACGAGGTAGTTGCACACCGCGTCGGGGAGGAAACCCATGTCGCGATACGCGGTCACGGCCATGGCGCCATGACGCTTGCTGAGCCGCGCCTTGTCGGGACCGAGGATGAGCGGCACGTGGCCGAACGTCGGCAACCCCGCGCCGAGCGCCTGGTAGAGCAGGATCTGCCGCGGCGTGTTCGCGAGATGATCGTCTCCGCGTAACACGTGCGTGATCTGCATCTCGGTGTCGTCGACGACGACGCAGAAGTTGTAGGTCGGTGTGCCGTCGGTGCGCAGGATGATGAGGTCGTCGAGCTCCGCGTTCTGGAAGACGACGCGTCCTTTGACGACGTCCTCGATCACCGTCGCGCCGTCTTTCGGGCCGCGAAAACGCACGGTGTACTGCCGCCCGCGGCTTGCGTCCGCCGGCAGATCACGGCACGTGCCGTCGTACATCGGCTTTCGTCCCGCGGCGAGCGCCGCTTGGCGACGCGTCTCGAGCTCTTCGTGCGTGCAGTAGCAGCGGTACGCTTTGCCGGCGGCGAGGAGACGCTCGGCCTCGGCGACGTACGTCGCGGTGCGCCGACTTTGGAAGAACGGACCTTCGTCCCACGTGATGCGGAGCCACGCGAGGCTCTCGAGAATCGCGTTGATCGACGCGTCGGTCGAGCGCTCGCGATCGGTGTCCTCGATCCGCAGGATGAACGTGCCGCCGTGGCGGCGCGCGTAAAGATAATTGAAGAGCGCGGTGCGCGCGCCGCCGATGTGGAGGTACCCGCTCGGGCTCGGCGCGAAGCGAGTCCTGGGTAGAGCCGAAAGCGTCACTGTGTCAAAATTGTCGCGGTGGTCATGGCGGGGGTTCGGATCAGCGATGACGCTGGGTCACGATCCTGTCAGCATTGGCAGGATTTTAGGCGCGCGTCGCGCGTCTATAGCCTGTATCCACCTTCACGGCTAGCGGCATAGCTCTTGCTGACTTTGCGACTCAGGGGACGCCAGTGACCGCACCGATCGAGCCCTACCGTACTCTTGGTAGCACGAACGCTTGCACCGTCGCGTGGTCTGCGCGCTGCGTACGGGTCGTTCAGGAAAGGCGGCAGCGATGAAGAAGAAGATCCTGGTCGTCGAAGACAACGAGGACAACCGGCGCATTTTGGTGTACCGGCTGCGCAAGATCGGCGACTTCGAAATCATCGAGGCGCAGAACGGCCTCGAAGCGATCGAGATGACGGAGAAGCACCAGCCCGACCTGATCTTCATGGATCTGAAGATGCCGGTGATGGACGGCTGGGAAGCGACCAAACGGATCCGCGTCACCGAAGGCGGCCGGCGCGTCGCGATCATCGCCCTCACCGCACAGGCGATGGCGGGCGACGAGCAGAAGGCGCTCGCGATCGGGTGCGACGACTATCTCGCGAAGCCCGTCGTCGACCCCGAGATGGTGCGCGAGAAGGTGGAACGGTTGCTGAAGAAGTACGGCCCGACGCTCGCGGCCGTGCATTGAGGAGCGGAGCGCACCACCCACGATAGTGCCGTCGGCCTCGCTTGCGGCGAGAGCTCGAAGTTGCCGAAACGCCCCGGGAGCCATCCCGGGGCGTTTTCGTTTGTGCTGCACGCCGCGGCCTCCCTCGCTTGACGGTCCTCGTGCCGCCCGCTAGCCACGCGGCATGGGCACGCTCGACGGACGCGTTGCGCTGATCACCGGCGGCACCGGCGCTCTCGGTCGCGTCGTGAGCACCGCGTTTCTCGCCGCCGGCGCGCGCGTGGTCGTGACCTATGTCGCCGACGCGGAGCTTCCCGGCTTCGAGACCGCGGTCCCGAAGGAGGGTCGAGAAACGGCGAAGGTCGAACTCACGAGCCGCGCCGCCGTCGACGCCGTCGTTGCACGCGTCGTCGCCACGCATGGCCGCATCGACGTGCTGCTGAACCTCGCCGGCGGCTTCGCCCCGGGCACGATCATCGAGACCGACGAGCGCGAGCTCGACCGTCTCTTCGCGATGAACGTGACGACGGCGTTTCTGTGCACGCGCGCCGTGCTGCCGACGATGATCCGCCAGCGGCACGGCCGCGTCGTCAACGTCACCGCACGGCCTGCGCTCGTCGGCGGCGGCGGCGTGAGCGCGTACGCCATCACGAAGGCCGGCGTCGCGGCGCTGACGCGCGCCGTCGCCGACGAGGTGCGGGAGCACGGCGTCACGGTGAACGCGATCGCACCGAGCACCATCGACACGCCCGCGAACCGGGCTGCGATGCCGAACGTCGACCCGTCGCGCTGGGTGCGCCCGGAAGAGATCGCCGCGACGCTCGTCTTTCTCGCGAGCGACGCCGCCGGTGCGACGAGCGGCGCGAT
>JBGPOW010000273.1:0-5698 GCA_041488235.1 Binatia bacterium | reverse complement strand
GGGCGAGTGCGAGCTCGGCGAGGACTTCGGACTCGAAGTCGGAGTAGACGAGGATCGGATACGCAGCGTCGCGTGTCGCGACGAGGAGGCTCTCGGCAAACGCGCGCCGCGGGTCGTCGCGGCCGTCGGCGAGGAATTCGCGATGGAGGAGCGCGCCGGAAGCGTCACGTCGGTGCAACGACCATTGAAACGGGATGCGTTGGTACGGCGCGGTATCCCGGTAGCACGGGACCGCGGGGCTGATCGTTTCGAAATCGAGATAGTCGGCGGGCGGACCGAGATCGGTGAGCGCCGCTCCGAGGTCCGACGACACGATCGCGCTGCCGCGCGCGAGTGCCTCACGCGCGCGCCAGAGAACGGCCGGAACGTTTGCGGGGCTCGCCAAATCGCCGAGCCGCGTCGTGCCGGCGGCGCAGAGCTCCGCCCAGCGTTCGGGCGGGACGTAGCGCACGTGCAGGATCCAATCCTCGGGAAACGCGCGCGTGCAGTGCTCCCAGAATTCGCACCGGTACGGCGAGAAGCAATGCGGCGCCGGTTCGATCGGCGGCTCCGCGGCGCTCGCGAGCGCCGTCGGCAGCGCCGCGAGGCGCGCGACTACGTCGAGCGCGCGGGCCTCGACGTCGGCGGCGACGTCGCGCCGGGCGAAGAGTCGCGCGTGATCGACGTCGCCACCCGCGTGCCGGTATTCGGGATCGAGCTGGATCAGCTCGATCGAGGCGAGCGTCAGGCCGGCGGCAGTGAGCACGTGACGCTGGATCGCGAGGTCATCCAAATGGACGTCGCGAACACGTGTGCCCGATTTCACCTCCCGCAGCCCCCACGCGCCGCCGGGAAGGCGCTCGAGCACGTCGGCCCGAACCGCGAACCCGCCGTGCTCGACCGCCGCCTCGAGCACGGCGGGAACGGCCGGGTCGGCGAGGAGCTCCGCCGTTCGCGCACACGCGCGCGCGAGGTCGGGCTCGTCGACGAGCACCGCTCCCGGGAAGAGCGCGTACGCGAGACGGCCGATCGCGTGGCCGGCGTCGCGCAACGCTTGGCGGCTCGGCGCGAGCGGGGTCGCGCGCGCCGGATCGTGGACCACGAGCCACGCGCGCCGCGTGCATTGCAGGGAGGCGAGCGCCTGCGTCTTCGTGATCACGGCGCTCGACCCGCTATGATGCGCGCCACACGTGTACGTGCTCGGGCGTGACGCGCACGACGGGGTGGTCGGGACCGTCGAGCTCCATCGCCCGGTACTGCGGATACTTCGCGCGCAGCGAGCCGAGCGCGCGGCGCGCCTCCGCGGCGTCGGTGACGACGGCGGCGCGGCCGCGCACCAACACGTACGCCAATGCCGCCCAGTTCTCGTCGTAGTCGTCGACGACGAGCGCCACCGCGGGATTCTCGAGCAGGTTCTGCATGCGTTTCAGAGCCGTGCCCGTGCGCCGCTTCGGCTTCGCGTCGATCACGAAGTACAGCGTGTCGCCGTCGCGCGCGTAGCAGAGCGGCACGACGTGCGGCACGCCGGCGCGATCGGCGGTCGCGAGGTGCGCTAGCCGGTGACGATCGAGGAAATCGCGCGCGTCGCGTCCGAGTGCGACGCTCATCGTCTCGCGTCGCCGGCGGCGCGCCGGCGCTCGTCGCTATGCGCCGCGTGCGCCAGCTCGGCGATCCACGTCTCGGTCTCCTCGAGGCGCGTCTCGCCGCGGAACTCCGCCTGCGCCTCGGTGTGAAACGCCTGCGCCATCCCCTGGTAGCGGGGCGAGAAATGAAAGACTTCCAGACGGCGCGCGCCGGCGATGCGGGCGAGAAACCCCGACTGGCGGGCGGTCAAATGGTGGCGCTTCTCGGCCTCGTCGCGATCGACGTCGAGAAATCGCGCCTCCGCGTAGAGCAGGTCGACGTCGCGCGCGAGCGCGACGACGCGCCGGCCGTTGTCCGGATCGAACCGCGTGTCGACGACGTACGCAATCTGCTGCCCGCGCTGGTCCTGGATGAGATCGCGGGCGAGGACGCCGGCGGGGATCGAATCACCGTTCGGCAACGCGATCGACGCCTGCGCGTCTCCGGCGCGGACGGCGTCTTTCAGAGCTGCGAGCCAGGCACCGGGCCGCAACGCGCGCGCCGCGAGCACGTCGGTGCGGACGTTCAAGTGTCGGCGCTCGCTCACGCGAAACGCCAGGCAGGGGATGCGGTGGTCGAGTGTCGTCGTCGCGATTTGGAACGCGTCGCCGTCGACGAGCGTGTCCGGCGGCGCGACGACGTCCGGCAGCGACTCGTACGCGAAGCCGGTGCTGGCGCGGAACCGCGCCTGCGTGAGCCGATCAGCGTGGCGCTCGATGACCGTGAGCGCGAGGGTGTAGCTCGCGGTCAGGTTCCAGGTGTAACCCGCGAGCTTGCCGCGGATGTTGTCGATCAATCCCGGCGGGCCGCAGAACGTCAGCTCGCGATCGCGCGGCAACGTGAGGCGCAACAGCTGATCGAACCCCATGAAATGATCCATGTGGGTATGCGAGACGCACACGTACGACAGCCGCAGGCAGTGGCCGGGGCTGAGGCGATCGATGCGGCCGAGGTCGAAGAGCAGCGCGTCGCCTTGCCAGCGGAGCGCGACGTAGAGCGCCGGGTCCTGGAACGGGCCGTTCACGAGCATCGGGCGGAAGCTCGATTTCACGGCGCCATCCTAGCGAACGCGGCCCCACGGGGCGAACCGCGAGTGCGCTCGGTGGTGGTGAGCGCCTCGCAGGCTCAGCAGGTCTTCGCCCTATTCGCCTGCGAGGCGCTCTCCACCACCGAGCGCACTCGCGGTTCGATCCGTGGGGCCGCCGTGCCGCCCGACGTTAACGGACGCTGCTGCGGCGGCGGGAGTTCCGCGCTGCGGAAGACGACGACTCGTACGCGTCGAGGCCTTCGTTCAAGAGCGCGAGGACGAGCGCGCGCATGCGGATGTTGAGCGTGCGGGCGACGTCGCGGATCTCCTTCATCGTCTGGCCTGGAAGACGAACAGCGAGCAGCGCCGTCTCGGTCGCGGCGCGTTGCTTCAAGTCTGCGAGCTTCAGCTTGCGCTCTTTCATGACGATCCTCTCTCGGGCGAGCGTAGAACGCGACAAAACCTACGTACCGTAAACGTAGCAGTTCGGTCAAGCACAACTGTTATGTAGAAGGATGTATGTAAAAGCGGTCCGACCCGGGGATCATTCGACGGGCGGTGCGACGCCGCTCGGTTTCACGACCCCGAGATACCCCGCCGTCGGCACCGCCTCGCTCGGTGGGCGGAGGGTGCCGATGCGGCGCGTAACGAGCGGGCGCGCCACCGCGAGGAGGATGACCATCACGGCAATCTGCGCCGCCCAGCCGGCGAGACATACCCCGAGCGCGCGGGAGGTGCGCTCGTAGTCGAGCGCTTGCCGGACGGCGACCACCATCGCCAGGATCATCCACACCTGCGCGAGCATGAGGACCGGGGTGCGAAGCGGCACGATGATGGCGAGCGCCTGCGAGATTCCCGGCGTGGCCGCGAAGCCGAGAACGCGCAAGGACTCGCCGATGTCGCTCCGGGTCCGCGGCCCCGGCATGAGGCGCGTGCCGATCACCAGGCAGAGTCCCGCCCACACCACCCACCCGAGCACCGCCACGATCATGCCGGCGGCGAGCGGCGCCGGCTTGAACGAGCCGAGACGTCCGACCGTTGCGGCGGCGCCGGAGAGCAGCACGATCGCCACCGCCTGGACGGTCGCGGTGCGGTCGTGCTCGACCTCCTCGAAGATGCCGGGGTCGAGCCGCGCGGCGCCGAGTGCGCGGCGCCCGAAATCGCTCATGGGCATGGCGCGCGTCGTCTGGTCATCGCGCCGCGCCTCGGGCGCCTCAACCCGGCGGCCAACCGAGCGCACGACCCGCGAGCACGTGCACGTGGAGATGGAACACGCTCTGACCGACGGCGCTGCCGCAGTTGACGACGATGCGGAAGTCGCGATGACCCTCGGCAACCGCCACCTGCGCCGCCACGCGATGCAAGTGGCCGACGAGCGGGTCGTCGGCGGCGGTGAGGTCGTGCAGGGTCGCGATGTGCTTGCGCGGCAAGACGAGCAAATGGAGCGGCGCGCCGGGATTGATGTCGCGGATGACGACCGCGTGCTCGTCCTCGTGAACGCGCGTCGCCCTTGCCTCGCCGCTACAAATTCGGCAGAAGAGACAGTCGGCCATGCGTTCCGCTTAACAGTTTTCGTCCGCGATCCGCAAGAATACCCGTGGACTTCGGCCTCACGCCCGAGCAGGAGCTGCTGCGTCGCACGGCGCGTGACCTGCTCGCCGCCTCCGCGCCGATGGCACGCGTGCGGCGGATGATCGTCGACGGCGGCGGCCTCGACGACGCCGACTGGCGCCGCATGGCCGCGCTCGGCTGGCAAGGGCTCGTCGTGCCCGAGGAGCACGGCGGCACGGCGCTCGGCATGCTCGAGCTCGTGATCGTGCTTGAGGAGATGGGGCGTGCGCTGCTGCCCGGTCCCTTCTTCGGCACGACGCTCGCCGCGCTGGCGCTCGTCGCGGGTGGCAGCGACGCGCAGCGCGCGCGTTGGCTGCCGCGCATTTGTGACGGGTCGCTGCGTGCCACGATCGCGCTGCTCGAGGAGAGCGGGTGCTGGGACCCATCGACCTATGCCGCCCTCGCGCGCCGCGATGGCGACGATCTCGTGCTCTCCGGGACGAAACGTTTCGTTCCCGAGGCGACGCGTGCCGACGTGATCGTGTGCGCCGTTCGTCGCGCCGACGACGGCGCGCTCGCGCTCGTCCTCCTCGAGGCTGGCGCGCGCGGCCTCGCGATCACGCCGCTCGCGACGATGGATCATACGCGTCGCGTCGACGACGTCGTCCTCGACGGCGTGCGTGTCGATGCGGAGCACGTGCTGCCGTGCGATGCGGAGGCCGTGCTCGCGCGCCTGCTCGATCGCGGTCGGGTGATGCTCGCCGCCGACATGGCGGGCGGCGCCGAGCGCGTCCTCGAGATGACGGTCGAGTACGCGAAGGTGCGCCGGCAGTTCGGGCGCGCGATCGGCAGCTTCCAGGCGATCCAGCACCAGTGCGCCGACATGTCGGTCGAGGTGGAGAAGGCGAAGGCCGCGACGTACTACGCGGCGTGCGCCGACGCCGACGGCGCCGACGACGCCGGGCTCGCGGCGGCGCAGGCCAAGGCGATCGCCGGCGACGCCTACCGTTTCGTCACCGCGCGCGCGATCCAAGTGCACGGCGGCATCGGCTTCACGTGGGAGCACGACCTCCACTTGTACTTCAAGCGCGCGCAGTCCGGTGAGGTGACGTTCGGCGACGCGACGTGGAGTCGCGAGCTCGCCGCGCAGCGGCTCGGCCTGTGATCGTCGCCGGCACGGCGTCGCGCGATCGGATTTGACGGCTGTCGTCGTCACCCATAAAGGAACTCGCGCCATGGCAGTCATCCAACGCCAGCACGGTCACTTCCTCGAGGACTTCCGGCCCGGCGCCGTCTTCCGCCACAAGCGCGGCAAGACGGTGACAGAGGGACTTTTCGCGATCTTCACCGACTTCTCGATGACGACGAACCCGCTCTCGAAGAACGCGCGCTACGCGCAGGCGTACGGGTTTCGCGGCCTCGTATGCCACCCGGGGCTCGTCATGCTCGTCGTCTTCAGCCAGAGCGTCGAGGACGTGTCGGAAAACGCGCGCGCCAACCTCGAGTACATCGACATGC
>JBGPOW010000272.1:0-5714 GCA_041488235.1 Binatia bacterium | reverse complement strand
GCACCATCTCGTACGCCCGCACGGCCGTTTGAAAGTCACTTTGCTCCGCTGCCTTCTCCGCGATGTACTGCACGTTGCTCTCCGCCTCGGCATCATGCGCCTTCTTCGCGAAGCATTTGGCGTAGTAGTCGAGCGCCTCCGCATATTTGCCCTTTTGCACGAGCACATACGCCGTCATGCTCAGCGCTTCGAAATAGCCGGGATGAATGCGCAGCGACGCTTGCAGATGCTCGACGGCGCGGGCGAGATTTTCATTGCGTGTCCGGCTTTGGTTTTCGTCGTCGGCCCTTTGCAAATAGATGGAGGCCGCCACCGCTTGAGCGCGGGCGCTGTCCTTGGAGGTCACAACGTCCGTGAGCGCCAGGGTCGCATCGTTGCGCCAGGCGAAATTGCGCGCAAACGCCGTGCCGGCGCCGGCCGCGATCACGAGCACGCTCAGCGTCGCGGCGATCGTCCGGTTGCTCACGTGCTCGACGATCGCCCACGCCAGCAACAAGCAGAACGCGATCGATGCGACGTAGAGGAACCGCTCGTTCATGAACGTGTGCACGACGAACAGCAGATTGCTGTAGAGCGCAAAGGTCGCGATGTAGAGCGCAATGCAGAACGCGAGCATCGTCCGGCGGCGCGCCCCCGCGAGCAGCAGGTACACGAGCAGCGCGTGAACGACGAGAGACGCAATGACGAGCGGGTGCGAGAACGTCACCAGCGCGACGTGGTAGGGGTAATAATCGTGCGTGAGGGGATGGGGGAAGATCAGCAGCTTCAGGTACCAGAGCCATGTGAAAACGATCGTCGCGAACTTCTGCTCGGTCGTCGCGAAGAGGAACGGATTGTTCATGAGCGACGGCGCCGCGGCGGTCTCCACCCGGCCGATCGCGAGGAAACGGATCGCGACGTACGCGAGCGCCGTCACGAAAAGAGGGATCGCACTCCTCGCGATGTCGGACGGCGGTTTGCGCTCGAAGAACCAGAGCATCAGCGGCCCGACGGCCAAGAAGCTGATCGCCGATTCCTTGCTCATGAGACTCAGGAAGAAGAGCACGCAGGCCGCAACGATCGCACCCCGCCGCGTCGAACGTACGTACCGCAACCAATACCAAAGCGCACCGAGGCCGAAGAGCAAGCTCAGCACGTCGTCGCGACCTTTGATGTTGGCGACGACCTCGGTATGCACCGGGTGCACCGCGAAGAACGCAGTCGCGAGAAACGCAACGTCGTGGTGCCAGGGCTCGGCTGCGGAACGCGGAAAGAGCTGGCGGAGCAGCGCGAAGAGGAGCAGCGTCGTCAGCGCGTAGCAGGCGACGTTGATGAGATGCGAGATCGCCGGATTCTTCCCGAAGAATTGGTACTCGAGCGCGTGCGTCGCCATCGGCAACGGGCGATACCGGCCGCCGGCGACGATGGACTTGTCGGTCCCGTAGTAGCCGGTGAGCGCGTCGTGCGTGAAGATGTCTTTCAGGCCCGCGACGCCTCGGACGGTGAACGTGTTGTTGACGATGACGATCTTGTCGTCGAGCGCGTAATCGAACCACAGTGTGTTGCCGTACGTGATCACCGCGAGGGCGACCAGCACGAGAGGACGAACACGCGACGACGGAGCGGGCGGAGGCGGCGAAGGACGTTGGGGCGCGCGAGGCAAGCGCGCGATGATACCGATCGCCCGTCGCGGCACGCAACATACCGGAGCAGGATGTGAGCGCGCTCGACACCCTCGTGTCGCGGATGCGGGAGCAGGCGGGGTGGTGTCGGAGGCTCGGCTCTCCGCTGTACGCGCATCTCCTCGAGCAGATCGCCGTCGACCTGGTCGCAGGCGGACCGTCGTGCGACGTGCTCGCCGGCCACCAGGACGACCCGCTCGCGTCGGCGCTGGCGCTGCGGCTGCTCGGCGCCGTACACCGCTTGGTGCTCGAAGGACGCGCGCCCGCCGTCGCGGCTCATTTTCCGTCGGTCGGCGGCGACGCCGGGCGCGGGGACGCGTGGCCCGCCGTCCGCGCGCTCTTGGTCGAGCACGGCGACGTGGTGCGCACGTTGCTCGAGCGCCCGGTACAGACGAACGAGGTCGGGCGCAGCGCTGCGCTCCTCGGCGGCTTCGTCAGGGTCGCCGCGGAAACCGGGCTGCCGCTCGCGCTCGTCGAGCTCGGGGCGAGCGCCGGTCTGAACCTCCGTTGGGACCGATTTCATTACGAAGCCGATGGCGCGACGTGGGGCGACCCGACGTCACCCGTCCGCGTGGCGTGCGCGTTCACCGGGCCGCCTCCACGCACCGACGTCGTCGTGCGCGTGGCCGAGCGCGACGGTTGCGACGCGCACCCCATCGACCCGACGACGGACGACGGCGCGCTCACGTTGCAATCGTACGTCTGGCCGGACCAAACGCAGCGCCTCACACTCCTGCGCGCCGCCATCGACGTCGCGCGCGCCGTGCCGGCCCGCGTCGAACCTGCCGACGCCGCCGTCTGGATCGGACCACGCCTCGCGGAGCGCCCCGCCCACGTCGCGACGGTCGTCTATCATTCCATCTTCTGGCAGTACCTGACGCGCGACGCACGCGCCGCCGTCAAAGACGCCATTCTCCGCACCGGCGCCGCCGCGACGAGCGACACGCCGCTCGCGTGGCTGCGCTTGGAGCCGGTCGGCCGCGAGGGACCGTACGAGGTGCGACTCACGTCCTGGCCGGGCGGCGACGAGCGCCGGCTCGCGGAGAGCAGCCCGCACGGCCGAGAGGTGCGCTGGTACGAGACGTGATTCGCGTCGCGCGCGCGCGACGCGATGGGACGTCGACTGCATCATGTTGCATGGACGTTAGCCTCGGGGTCGACCGGCCTTTGCGCGCACGCGACGCAGCGTCGGCACGTCGCGGACGCCGACGCTGCGGCGGCAGAAGCGCAGCAGCGAGGCGACGATCTCCGCTTCCGAGGCGGTGTCGCCGCCGATCGGGGAGAGCGGGCCGACCAGCGTCTCGCTGATGACGCCGACGAGCGCCGCGGCGGTGAGGTCGGGGTTCTCGTTCGGGAGCTCACCGGCGGCGATGCCTTGGCGCAGCAGCGCGGCCATGGCGCGGCAGTAGCTGCGGCGATGGGCGAGGCGCTCGGCGTCGACGAGCGGATCGACCGGCTCGTAGACGAGCGCCCACGCGAGGCGCCGATTGCGCAGAGCGCGGCGCGCATACGTCGCGACGACCGCCTCGAGGCGTCCCATGAACGTGTCCGCCTGACTCGCCGCCGCGTTCATCTCGGCGAGCTCGCCTTCGCCCGCCGCGCGCAGCACCTCGACGAAGAGCTCCGCCTTCGACGGGAAGTGCCGATACAGCGCGCCCGCCGAGACGCCGGCGCGGCGCGCGATCGCGAGGACCGATGCGCCGGCGTAGCCGCCGCGCTCCAGCACCTCACGCGCGGCGCGGACGAGGCGCGCGCGCGTGCCGTCGCGTCGTCCTGCTGGTCGTGGGCTTCGTTCTGTGCGGCGCGGCTTCGTCATCGTTCAGGCGCGCCGTTCGGCTGCGCGCGGCGTCGGCCCTCCGCGAAGTCCAGCGCAGCATGGAGCTCGCGGTGGAAGTGGCCGATCAACCCCTCGAACCGTCCGAACTCGAAGAACTCGTTGGCGCCGCTCGCGAGACCGCGCTGGATGGCGCACACGACGGCGCGGTCCTCGGCGGCGCCGTCGTTGACGAAATCCGCGCCGCGCTTGATGGTCGTTTGCGCCTCGACGTCGTCCGCGCTGCGCGTCGTCAGGACGTAGGTGATGAACACCGTGCGGTCGATGGCCACGGGCTCGAGCACCGTCATGAAGATGTTCGCCGGAAACGTCGCGATCATGACGTTCGGGAAGAGGTGGTAGACGTACGTCAGCTTCCCGTCCACGGACCATTCGGCCGGCGCCACCGTGCGCAGCTTGTTGACGGCACGGTACGGGAACGCGATGCGGTGGTTCCGGCCGAACGTCTCGACGACGTTCAGATTGTCGAACTGCACCGGATAGAACGTCTCCGGGTGCGTCGCGCGGATGTGGTAACCCTCCAGAAAGCCTTCGGCGAAGATCTTCCAGTTGGCCGGCACCTCGAGCTCCGCCGACTGCAGGAGCCGGTGCTGCGGGCTGATGATCGGCGGCAGCTGGTCGAGATTCGTGTTCGGCGGTGACGGCGCGTCCTGGGTGATGAACACCATGCCGCCGACCTCCTCGACGGCGTCCACGGGCACGAGACCGCGCGTGCTCTTGTCGAGACCGGGGAAGCCGTGCTCGTGCGGCACGTGTCGAAGCGCGCCGTCGAGCGCGTACGTCCAGCCGTGGTAGCGACAGACGAACGCCTTCTCGCAGCCGGCGCCGGCGACGAGCTGTGTACCACGGTGGCGGCAAGCGTTACGGAAGGCGCGAACCCGACCGTCGGCGCCGCGCACGGCGAGGATCGGCGTCCCCGCGGCGTCGCGCGCGACGTACGATCCGCTTTCCGGCAACGCGGCGGAGGGGCAGAACGGCGTCGGGTAGCGGCGCAGGACGAGCTCGCGCTCGGCGGTAAAGCGCTCCACCGAGCGGTAGTTCTCGACCGGTTCGCGCCACGTCTCCGCGCTCAGATCGGTCGTCCGGTTGTCGATGTGATCGAAGATGCGCTGCACGACCGCTGCGTCGTCTTTCAGGGACATCGTGCTCATGCTCGTCTCCTTGCCGGCGTACGCTTCACGTAACCTCGACGCGCCGCCACGCGCCCGACGCGTAGCGGTCGAGACCACCGAACATCTCGCCCGTCGCAACCGTCGCCATCCCGTGGCGATACTCGCCTGCCAGCGCCTCCGCCAGCCCGAGCGACCACTGCTCGTACGACGACAGGCGATCGCTGCGCAGCGCCGCTTGCGGCCAGCGCGCGATATCCCGCGCCAACGCGATCGCTTCGGGCAGCGCGCGACCCGGCGGTACGAGACGGTTCGCGATCCCCATACGCAGCGCCTCCTCGCCCGAGACGCCGCGGCCGGTGAGGATGAGATCGAGCGCGTGGCTGTGGCCGAGGAGGCGCGCGAGCCGGATCGTTCCGCCGTCCATGAGCGGGATCCCCCAGCGCCGGCAAAAGACGCCGAATACGGCATCCTGGGCCGCGACGCGCAGATCGCACCACGCGGCGAGCTCGAGCCCACCCGCGACGGCATGGCCTTCGACCGCGGCGATGACCGGCTTCCCGAGGAGCATCCGCGTCGGTCCGACCGGCCCGTCGCCGTCGGGGGTGACGCGGGTGACGCGATCCGGATCGCCGCTCCGCATCGCCTTCAGGTCGGCGCCGCAACAGAACTTGCCGTTCGCGCCCGTGAGCACCGCGACCGCGAGCGACGGATCGGCGTCGAAGCGGCGGAACGCGTCCGCCAACGCGTCCGCGGTGTGACGATCGATCGCGTTCGCGACCTCGGGCCGGTCGAGCGTGATGACCACGATCGGGCCGTCGGGTTCGTAGTGAACCGCCATCGTAGCTCCTCCTCGGACGCGCGTGCAGGCGCGGAAGCCCGGCGTGTGTCGCGCTCGGATGTGAATGGAGATTCACAATTAGTGAATCCACATTCACGACACAAGAGGGCGGCGGCCGCAACGCAAAACCCCCACGACCGCACGGGCGTGGTCGCCGCGGGCGCATGAAACGCAGCGACGGCGTATGCTCGTTACGTGGCGAGCAAGGGCGAACGAATCGTCCTCGACGTCGACGGCCGCGAGGTCGCGATCTCGAACCCGAGCAAGGT
>JBGPOW010000271.1:0-5718 GCA_041488235.1 Binatia bacterium | reverse complement strand
GCAATCGCGCCGGCTCGTCGCCTGATTCGGCGATCGACCACGCGCCAGCGGCATTCCCCGTGAGCGAGGATTCAACGACCGCCAACAACGTCATGAGGCAACGGACTATAGGGCGCGCCGGCGCGCGGCGACAAGAAAAACTCGCGACTCGTAGCTATCGAAATACGCGCATTGCCTCGTTATGGCGCAACTTAGCCGGTGACAGGGGATCGGCGCTTCGGTTCGCGCCGGCGAACGCGCTCAGGTCGACGGCTGCTCGAGCGTGCTCCACGCCGCCGCGACACGCGCTCGCAGCGCCGCGACGTCACCGTCGTTCTCGATGACGAAGTCGGCGTGGGCGCGGCGCTCGTCGTCGGAGAGCTGCGCCGCCATCCGTGCCTCGATCTCGTCGGGCGTGAGCTCGCGCGAGCCGGCGAGGCGCGCGTGAATCGCGTCTCGCGGCGCCGTCACGAGCCAAATGCGGTCGACGAGCCCGGTGCCCTTGGCCTCGAGCAGCACCGGCGCCTCGAGCACGACGTGGCCCGTGAAGCCGGCGGCGCGGCGCTCCGCGATCTCACGCAGCACTTCCTGGAAGATCAGCGGGTGTACGATCGCGTTCAACGCCCGCCGCCGCGTCGGATCGCCGAAGACGACCGCGCCGAGGCGCTTGCGGTCGATCGTGCCGTCGGGCGCGACGATCGCCTCCCCGAAGGTGTCGACGAGGCGGCGCCACCCCTCGCTTCCGGGAGCATAGACTTGATGGCCGACCTTGTCGGTATCGATGACGAGGGCGCCCAGCTCGGCGAGCATGCCGCCCACGACGCTCTTGCCCGCGCCGATGCCGCCGGTGAGCCCGATGATCACGACGCGTCCACGCGCAAGGGATGGCGCGGCAGCTCGGCGCCGCCGAGAAAGACGTGGGTGATGTGCGATATGCGGCCGATGTCGGCGGTCGGGTCGCCGTCGACGACGACGAGGTCGGCGATCTTGCCGACCGCAATCGTGCCGAACTCGGGATCCGCTTGGCCGGCGACGAATCGCGCCGCGTCGCCGGTCGCGGCGCGCAGCGCCTGGACAGGCGTCAATCCCGCCGCGACGAGCGCGGCGAGCTCGCGGTGGAGGCCGGGGCCCGGAAAGACTCCCGTCTGCGAATCGGAGCCGGCGAGAATCGTGACCCCGGCGGCGTGCATGCGCCGCACGTTGTCGGGCCTTGCGTTGCGGGTCGCGGCGAGGAGGGCGAAGAACGTCTGGAACTCCGGTGGCCGCCCGCTCGCCGGCACCGGAACGAACGCGTCGAGAATGCGTGCCGGTACCGTCTCGCGCTCGAGCGCCGTCGCCTCACGCCGTCCCTCGTACAAATCGGCGTAGCTGTCGAATACCGCGAGCGTCGCCACCTCGGGAATCCCTGCCGCGGCGAGGCGCGGGATCACCTCGTCGGGGATGCGCTCCTTGTACACGCCGTGCATCCACGCCGCGACCCCGGCGTCCGCGGCCTCGAGCGCATCGGCGACGGTGCCGATGTGCGCGACCGTCCGGACGCCGCGCGCGCGCGCCTCGTCGACGATCGCCCGCAGCACGTCGGGTGGAATGATCGGCCCCTCGAGCGGCACCGCGTCGACGGCGACCTTGATGACGTCGGGATGGAGCGGCGTCAACGCCGCGACCGCTGCGCGCGCGTCCTCGGGTGTCGCCACCTGACGCGCCATCCGGGGGACGACGTACCAGCGCAGCCACCACGGCACGAGCGACTGCAGCGCCGCGACGGGGTGGCCTCCCGGCGGTCCGAACATCGGACCGGCGGCGTAGATGCGCGGCCCGAGGAGCTCGCCGCGCGCGACCTCGTCGCGGCGCGTGAACGCGTCAGGAGCCATGTCGCACGGGTCGAGGACGGTCGTCACGCCGCAGTACAGGTAACTCTGCAGGTTGCGTTTCGGGTCCGGCCACTCACCGCTCCACGACGGCGCGCCGGTGTTGCCGACGTGGCCATGCACGTCGATCAATCCCGGCAGGAGCGTCTGCCCGGTGCCGTCGAACTGCTGCATGCCCGCGCGGCGCGCGAGCGTGCGCGGCGGCACGATGCGGGCGATGCGGCCGTTCTCGAGGAGCACGTCGCGGGCACCGGTGCGCCGGTCCGCGATACCGTCGTAGATGTCGACGTTGCGGATGATCGTCGGCGGCGGCGGGCCCGGGGCGCGCTCGACGAGCGGCGGCAGCGAGCGCGCACAGCCGGCAACGAACGCGAGCGCGATCACGCCGGCGGCAGCAGAGCGCGTCCAGCGATGCGGCCGTGTCGGAGGCCTTGCGCCTATCCCCTTCATACGGGAGCTGAGCGCTATAGCGGGATGACGCCGCGCCTGTCGAGCATCATCGGCCACTCGGACGACCCGCGCTCGCACGCCTGCAAGGGGGCGTGCACGTCGCGCAGATTTGCGTTCCAGGGGCCGGTCGGAAAGGCGCGTCGAGCTTGGATTCGCGCCGCGAAACGCTGGCACGCCATGGCATCCTTCTTGGAGCTTCGAGTGCCAATGGTCATCGACACCACGACGTTCAACGACCTCGCCCGCCATCTCTACGGAGTGTCCGAGGGCCTACTCGACGGGATGCGCAAGGTCGTCACGTTGAATCCCGATCTTCCCGAACGCGACGAGCAACGGCTGCGCGCGGAGTGGCTGCAGGCCGTCGAGGCATTCGTCCGTGTGAATCACGAGGTGTTGACGCTCGCCGAGCTGCTGCGCGCGCTCCTCGCCGCCAACGACGTCGGCACCGAGCCGAAGGCCGTCCTGAGCTGACCCAGCCTGCGCACGCGTCAGCGACGCGCGCCTGCCGCAGGCGCGTCGCGCGGCGCCGGGCGGCGCTCGCGCGTGCGCTCGACGGCGGCGGCGCGCCCGACGCGTAGCGCGACCGGCTGCCAACCTGCCTCGTCGAAGAAGCCGAAGCGACGCTCGAGCTTCACGTAGGCGCGGCGCGCGTCCGCGAAGAGTGACGCTGCCATGCCGAGCTCCAGCCGATGCGCGGCGCTGCGCACGAGGATCGTTGCCTCCGCGTAGGCTCCGGTCGCGACGTCACGCAAGTGCGCGACCCGCGATCGCTGCCCGAGTCGCCCCTGCACACGGCGCGGTATTCGACCGTCGACGGCGAGCAAGAGGGTCGTCGGTCCGCAGGCACCGAGGCGCACGCGGCGCCGCAGCGACAGCCACAGACGACCGTCGGCATCGGCCGTGTCGGGCGCGCCGCCAGCATGCCGCGAGCCGTCACGAGATGCGGCGTCGCACGCGAGCACGAAGGTCTCCGGCTCGGCCGCGCGCGTGAGCAGCATGCGGCGCCGCAGCACGAGCTGCGTTCCATGGGCGAACATCGCGCGCCGTTTGCGCAGCCGCTCGCGGTACGCGAGCGGCACGACCAGGCGCCGATCCGTCGCAGCCCGCGCGTTCCGCTTCGCGCCGCCGGCGCGCAGCTCGTGCACGAGGTACTGAACGAGGCGCACCGACGCGCGACGCAGCGCCGAGCGGTCGAGGGCGAAATCGACGAGGACGCCGAGCGCGCTGTGATCGGGGTGGAGATCGGCCGGCGACGGCGCGACGACGATGGTCGGGCGAAATTTCGCCATACAGCGCGCGAGCCGCGTGCACGGCGCCGCACCGCCGTCCATCAAGAGCGCCGTCAAGCCTTGATCGTGATAACCGAGAAACTCGGCGTTCCCCGCCGCGACGCCGAGGCGCGCCAGCGCTGCGAGCGCCTCGCGTCGCCGCCGCGCGCCGAAGCGTGCCCGGTCGGCGGCCGAGATCCGCCAGCGGCGCTCGACCGCGCGTTGCGCCCACGGGTTGTTGTCGCCGTCGGTCGCAAACACGACGCGCACCCTCGCCCCACGCGCGCACGCGTACTGCAAGAGGCCGCCCGCGGCGATCGTCTCGTCGTCGGGATGCGGCGCGAAGACGAGAACGCGGTCGCGACCGCTCACCCTCAGGGTCTGTGCCACGCCACCTCCTCGCCGGACGTCGCGACGGGCAGGAACCCGCGCTCGACGGCAGGCGCCCAGACGACGACGAGCGGCGCGCTGCAAGCGGACGCGCGCAGCTCGTGTGAACCGGCCGAGAGAAAGCGACCCGAGCCCACCTCCTCATCGTCGACCTCGACCCGCGACGTGTCCAGAGCGCCGGCGGACGGCGCGCCGGCGCCGGCGTCTGCAGGTGTCGGCGCACTGCGGTCCTCGACGACGCGATAGACCCCCGGAACGCCGATTATGAAGCGCGTCGGACGATCGGGGACGCAACGCACCCGCTGTCCGGCGACCCGCAAGGAGCCGACGGGGACGTAGTGCTCGGCGAGAAAACGGCGGCCGCGCGGCGGCAACTGACCGCAATCGAGCGTCGCGACGTGGGTCTCGTGCGCGACGAGCATCTCGGGAATCGAGTCGGCGATGAGCCCGCGCTCGAGTCGGACCTTCGTGATGTACTCCAATCCCCAGAAGAACGCGCGCGGCCGGAAGATCGTCTCCCCCTTCATGTCGAAGACCGAGTCCTCGGGGCGCGTGAGGCGCAGCACGTCGGCGAGGAACGACTTCTGCTCCGCGGCACGGTTGGTCCACGGTGGCGACCCGGTGATCTGGTTCACGACCTCCAGGACCAGGAGCGCGGCGGGCACCCATGCAAACCGCCGCCCGGGAAGCGGGCCGATCGCCAACGCCGCCGCCGCGACCGCGAGAATCGGGTAGAACGGCAGATAGTCCTCGCGCGTGATGAGCGGCCAAAGGCCGGCGAGCGCGCCGGAATACGCGACGGCGCCGAGCAACACGACGACCCGGCGGCGCGCGAGGGCAGCATTGGGTGTGCGCCGTGCCAGAATCGACGCCGCGCTGACGCCGAGACCGAGAATCGCCGGAAAGAGCAACAGGTGCACCGGCCCGCGCCGCCACGTGCCGATAGCCGGAACCAGATTGTGGCGGATCGTCCCGTAGACGAAGGAGTCCCACGCGCCGAGCGCGGCAAAGCCGGCGGCGAGCGCCGCCGGCACCACGGCGACGCCGAGCGTGAAGAGCAGCGCCCGCATTCCGAGCGCGGCGAGCCAGCGCATCCCCGGGCGCTCCGGACGAAACGCCGCTGCGACGGCGGCGGCGGTCACGAGCGTCGCGATGAGGAGCGACGTCTTCATCGACACGCCCACCGCCGCGCCGACGACGAGCCCGGCGGCAAGCGCACGCGCGGGCGACAGCTCGCCCTCGACGGCGATCACGACGCCCAGCAGCCAGAGCGGCGCCCACAAGTCGTCGGCGCGGAACTCGAGCGAGCAACGGAAAAACGGCGCGAGCCACGCGACCAGCACCGCCGCCCACAGACCGGCGCGCGCCGAAAAGAGCCGTCGCCCCAACCGGTACGTGCACCACAGCATCAGCCCATAGAGCGGCAACATCGCGAGGCGCATCACCGGGACGATGTCCGCGCGCTCGCCGACGAGGCGCACGAGCGGCGCCGTCAGCAGATGAAACAGCGGCATGTGATTGTCGAAGACGTCGCGGTACTGGACGAAGCCGTGCGCCCAGCCCCACGCGACGTGCAGGTGTTGCGGCTCGTCGGTGTCGACGCGGTAACGAAAGGCGTAGACGACGCGCAGCAGGAACGCCGATATCAACGCGACAGCCGCCACCCGCCGTTCCCCGCGCTCGATGTCGCTCATACGTTCGCTCGGCGTCGTTATCACATCAGAGCGGCGTGACTAGCCAACCTGCGTTCTTCGCTGCGGGGT
>JBGPOW010000270.1:0-5733 GCA_041488235.1 Binatia bacterium | reverse complement strand
GCGGCGTGGACCTTGCGCATGAGGTCGCGGTTCGTCGCCTCGTCCTCGCCGTGAATGATGTTCGACAGAAACGCGACGTCGAACCCGCCGGGCAGTGGGTCGCGGCGGTAGTCGCCGGGAACGAGACGGATGCGGTCCTCGAGACCACTGTCGGCGAGATGGCGGCGGGTGACGTCGAGCGTGCCCGGGAGGTCGAAGATCGTCACGTGCAGGTGCGGATGGCGGCGGCAGAACTCGACCGGGAAGGTGCCCGGCCCCGAACCGACGTCGAGCAGACGGCGCGCGCCGGCGAGGTCGAGGGTCTCGGCGAGGACGCGGGCGTCGCCGCGCGCGTGCACCAGGCTCGCCATCGCGTCGATGAAGACCGCCGTCTCCTCCGGCGTGCGCTGGAACATGTCGGGATCGCGCGCCGCCTTGCCGCTCCGCACCGTCTCGGCAAGGCGCTCCCACAGCGGCCACAGCGCGGCGTCGAAGCGGATCATGCCCGTGTACGACGTCGGCGAGGTGGTCGTTAGGAACGTGCGCCCGGTGTCGGTCTCGAGGAACTGCTCGCCGCGCTTGCGCACGAGCCGCATCGCGACGAGCGCGTTCAGGAGAAGCGTCGTCGCGCGCGCGTCGCTGCCGAGCGCCGTCGCGATCTCCTCGCCCGTGCGGCCGGAGGGGTCGAGCGCGTCGAAGACGCCGAGCGCGACGGCCGCGTGCAAGATCCGCGACTCGACGTAGCCGCCGTTCACGCGGGCGAGCTCACGAAATTCCATCCTCGATTTCGTATCAAGTCTCCACCGAGGGTGCCAGGCGCGTGCGTTGCGCGCGGGTGTTTCTTGCATCGGAGCCGCGACTCACGTCGGGCAAGCGCGGACGTCCGCGCGTGGTGCGACGGGGTGACGGGTCGGCTCCGCGCGAGGATCGCTCGCGCGGGGCACCGGGCATGAATTAGATCCTCCGTACTCCGGAGCGGGGTAAAGACCGTAATGGCTCGCTCTTTATGCGCGCTTCGCCGACCCGTCACCCCGTCGCACCATGTGCGTCGTGCGGGCATGCGCGGCATGTAGTAGAGGCTCCGTCGTGCAGAAGCAGCGGCGCGCGTCGCGCGAAACGGTGGTCGTCGCGGCGTCGCTGCGCTCGCCGGCGCGAGGACGGCACTTCGCGGCGCTGGCCGACATGCTCGCGCGGCCGCGCGTGCACGTGGCGGTTCTCGTCGTGCTCGCCACCGTGTTCTACCTCGCGCGCGTTGCGCGGGAGCCGCTCGACGGGGATCCGGCGATGTATGCGACGATCGCGCGCACGATCGTGCGAACCGGGGAGTGGACGCACCTCACGTTCAACGTCGACCCGTACTTCAATAAACCGCCGCTGCATTTTTGGCTGAATGCGATCGTGTTTCGTGTCGCCGGGGCGACGACGTTCACGGCGACGCTGCTTCCGGGGCTGCTCGGCGTTCTCGACGTGGTGCTGCTGTACGGCGTGTGCCGCGTGATGTTCGCGGGGTGGGAAACGGCGTTTGCAGCGGCGCTCGTCTATCTCACGACGCCGGAGGTGGTGCACTGGAGCCGCGGGGTGCACCTCGAGACGCTCGTCACGTTTTGGGTGCTCGTCGGCGTGCTCGCAGCGTACTGGTCAGTGCGCCGTTCGGCGGCGACGGTGCTGGTCGGCATCGCGGCCGGCGGCGGGTGGCTGGCGAAAGGGCCGCAGGGACTCTTTCCGGTCGCGCTCGCACTGTTGCTCTGGTGGCGCGAGGGCCTCCTGCGGCGGCGCGTCGGCTCGTGGTGGGCGCTCGGCGCCGTCGTGGTCGCGCTCGCGACGGCGGGACCGTGGCTCTGGGCGCGCACGACCGAGGGGACGGGATTCGCGGAGGCGTACTTCGGCGGACAGATCGGCAACGTCCTCTTCGGCCGCCGCGTCCTCGGGCGCGGGCCGCTCTGGTACCTCGTGAAGCTCGTCCGGACGTATTGGCCGTGGCTGCCCGTCGCGCTCGTCGGCCTCGTGCTTCTGGCGCGCCGGTGGCGCAGCTCGCTCGGTGCGCGTGCCTGGCTTCTCTACACGGCGCTCGTGCTGGTCGTGATCACCTTCGCCGCCGGCAAGAAGAGCCGCTATCTCTTCCAGCTCTATCCCGCGCTTGCGGTCGCGGCCGGTGCTGCGCTCGCGGCGGCCGCGGAGCGCGTGCCGCGTCTCCTCGCGTGGCTCGTCGTGCCGGCGACGGCGGCGGCGATCGTCGTCGGGATCGTCGGCGAGCACGTGTCGCGCGTCCAAGTTCTGCACAGGCGCGAGGCGCTCGAGATCGCCCGCCGACTCGACGGTGACGAGACGGTGCTGATCACGCGCGCGACGCAATGGGGCGAGCCGCAGTTCGGGAAGATGCTCGGCTTCTACGCGCGGCCCCTGCTGCACGCGTGCCGCGCCGCGTGCGACGAGGAGGCGGCGCGCGGGCGCGCGATCGTCGCTCGCACCGACGAGATCGAGCCGCTCCTCAGCCGCCTCGCTGCCTCGGGGCTCGGCGAGGCGACCGTCGTCGCGCGCACGCCGAGCCTCGCCCTCGCGCGTCTCCCCCCGTAAGGGGAGACTGCCCCCGACCGACCCGCCGCGCGTTGACTTCGACGTCGCGGCGGTCCTAGAAGGGCGCCGCGTCCCACGATCGGGTCGAGAACAAGGAGGTTCCCATGGTCCACGTCGTTCGGCTCTGGGCAGGGGTGCTGCTCCTCGCGTGGTCGACCGTCGCCGCTGCCGACGTCAGTCCCGGCGACACCATCGACAAGGCGAACATGGACAAGGCGAAGGGGCTCATTTCGCCCGCCGTCGAGTGGTGCGTCCAGCACGGCATGAAGCTCAACATCGTCGCGCCGAAGCCGATCGGTTGGCCGAGCGCGTACAAGCAAGCGACGGAGAAGTACTCGAGCCAAGTGAAGCTCGCGGAGAACGGGCTCTCGCTGCAGGGTTACGTCTCGGGCGAGCCGTTCCCGAAGGTCGACTCCGCCGATCCGAAGGTCGCCGTCAAGATCATGTGGAACTATGAGTACCGGCCGTATCCGGGGACCGACGACTTCGTCGAGTACGACTTCCCGGCCGACACCGGCACGATCGCGAGCGGGCCGATGCAGGTCGAGCGTCACTACTGGATCGGCGAGTCGCGCCGCCTCTACTACAACGGCCGGCTCTATGTGGATCCGAAGCCCGAGCTGCCGAACCCCGAAGGCATCCGCTTCAAAGAAGTGCTGGGCCCGCTCGTCGCGCCCTTCGACCTGAAGGGCATCGGGGCGCTCGAGTACCGCTACATCGATCCGGCGAAACAGGACGACACCTGGCTCTACGTGCCGTCGCTGCGGCGCGTGCGCCGGCTCTCGACCGCGCAGCGCTCGGACGCGCTCTTCGGCCAGGACACCGATCCCGACTCCTACTGGGGCTACAACGGCCACATCGCGTGGTCGGAGTGGAAGTTCCTCGGCGAGAAGGACATGCTCGGCATCCTCCACGGCTCGCACTACCCGGTGAAGCGCTGCGAGGGTGACGCCGACTTCGCCTTCTGCGACGATTGGGAGAAGCGCGCGATGTGGGTCGTCGAGGGGGTGTCGAAGCTGCCGCAGTACGCCTACGGCAAGCGCGTCATCTTCATCGATAAAGAGGCGATGGTCGTCGCCTACTCCGACATCTACGACCGCAACAACGAGCTCTGGAAGGTGTGGATCGACAACCACCAGTTCCGCACCCAGGCGTTCCCCGGCGGGACGAAGTACGACGAGGAGAGGGACTGGTACGCCGGTCTCGTCATGGCCGACATGCAGCTCCTGCACGGTACGTACGTTCCGCATCCCGGCGAGGACGGCAAAGAGGGCTGGTTCTTCAACAAGGGCGCCGAGTCGCGCACCAAGTACAAGCCGGACGGCGCCGTGCCGGAGTCGTTCACGGTCGCGAAGCTGATCGAGCAGGGGCAGTAGGGTCGGCGCGCGAAGGTGGTCGGGGGCGCGGGACGTCGGTCCCGCACCCGACGTGCGCAAGAGGGTTGGTTTGCGCACCACGGGTGCAGGACCGACGTCCCGCGCCCCCGACCACCTTCGCGCCCTGCCGCGCCTGCGGTGGCGTGTCCTCTCGTGTCCTCTATGGTGCGGGCGCTGCGAGCCGCCACGAGTACGGCTGTCTCGTGCCGCGGTGACGTGGTAACTCGAGACGCGTGAGCGGTGCGCGTCGCAAACCGGTCACGTACGACGATCTCGTCCGCGTGCCCGAGCACCTCGTCGCCGAGATCGTCGGCGGCGAGCTCTTCACGAGCCCCCGTCCCGCCGCGCCGCATGCGCTCGCGGCGACCGGGATCTTGGGAGATCTCTTCAATTTCCACGGCGCCCCCGGCGATCCGGCGCGCCCAGGCGGATGGTGGATTCTCATCGAGCCGGAGCTTCACCTCCAGGCCGACGTCCTCGTCCCCGACCTCGCGGGATGGCGGCACGAGCGCATGCCCGTCGTGCCGAACGTCGCGGCCTTCACGCTTCCGCCGGACTGGCTGTGCGAGGTGATCTCGCCGAGCACGGCGCAGCTCGATCGCGCTCGGAAGATGCAGGTCTATGCGCGGGAGGGTGTCGCCCACATGTGGCTCGTCGACCCGCTCGCGCGCACGCTCGAGATCTACCGCCTCGAGGGCGGTTCCTGGATCGTCGTGCGCACACACGGCGGTTCCGATCCCGTGCGTGCCGAGCCGTTCGACAGCTGCGACATCCATCCCGCACGGTGGTGGCCGCAACCCTGATTCCGGAGGTCTCCATGGCAGAGCTCGTTCTCTACGAGCGTCGCGGCGTCGCGACGCTGCTCACCATCAACCGTCCCGAGGCGCGGAACGCCGTGAACGGCGCCGTCGCCTCGGCGCTCCTCGACGGCTACCGCCGCTTCGAGGAGGACGCCGACGCCAAGGTGCTGGTCCTGACCGGCGCCGGCGACCAGGCGTTCTGCGCTGGGGCGGACCTGAAGGCGATCGACACCGTCCGCGACCGCGCCGAGGGGCCGCTCGGCTTCACGCGCTGCATCGCGACGAAGCCGACGATCGCAGCGGTCTCCGGCTGGTGCGTCGCCGGCGGCATCGAGCTCGCGCTGTGGTGCGATCTGCGCATCGTGACGCCGACGACGACCTTCGGCTGCTTCGAGCGCCGTTTCGGCGTGCCGCTCGTCGACGGCGGTACGCAGCGCCTACCGCGCGTCGTCGGCCTCGGCCGCGCCCTCGAGCTCATCATGACCGGCCGTCCCGTCGACGCCGAGGAAGCGCTGCGCATCGGCCTCGCGAACGAGATCGTCCCCGCCGGGCAGCACGTCACGCGCGCGCTCGGGCTCGCCGAGCAGCTGGCATCGTTTCCATGGCCGACGCTGATCGCGGACCGGACGGCGGCGATCGCCGGGTCGGGGCTGCCGCTCGAGCATGGTCTCGCGCTCGAAGCGCGCCTCGGCCGCGCGGTGCTGGCGGAGGCGCGGAAAGGCGCGGCGCGGTTCGCCGGCGGTGAGGGGCGGAGCGGCGCCGGCATTCACAAGCCCTGACGGGTCCGGAAACCGCCAGAGATCGTGTAGCGCGCGTGTTAGCGTCTCCGGAAACGCGATCGCAGATGGGATCGCATCAAAAGGAGAACTGACATGCAGCTGAGCGTGCGCGGCATTGCGAGCGAGTACGTCAATGGGATTCGGCGTGGTGAGCTCGATGCGAACGGCCAACCTGCTCTGGTCCGCATCGCCGAGGGATTGGCGAATCCATGTCGCCACTGTCTC